>DASZMZ010000288.1:0-37033 GCA_035551455.1 Candidatus Sulfopaludibacter sp. | reverse complement strand
GCCAGGATAAGTGCCACGCATACCACGGTGGCAGCCACGATCAATGCCAAGACTGCGACTAAGGTTGGAGAAATCATTGTTTTTGCTCCTGACTGAGTTCGTGCAGGCGACGTTCCATTTGTAAGTGAGCGCCACCTCGCTGTCCGCAAGCCGCTGATATCCGTGACGTTTGCGAACGGACATTTCTGAAGCGCCTCTTGCTGCAGCCATTCACGAGGCTTCGTGCCGGAGTTTCCGTAATAGCGGTCTAATGGTGAGAGGTACTGTATGGCGACCAATCGCTCATCTCCGGTGCTGCTGGTTGGTTTCGGCATGTTGATCGGTCTCATCGTCTTGTCCGGCATCACTGCCGGGCAACGCGCCAGAATTGCTTATCGAGAGATCTCTTCGCTGAACGATCGCTATCGGACGACGGACCGTAACCTCAATGCTGTCGCGCTCGGAATCTACACCATGGGTCTGTTCGCGCGCGATTATCTGCTGGACCCGTCGAGCAGCCACGGCGCCGAGTACCGGTCGCAACTCGTGGCTGAGCGCGCCTCAATGGAGGCTGAATTCAGGGACTTGGAACGGGTGATTCGCGCCGAGGACAGACCGCGATTGATAGAGTTGCGCGGCGAGCTCGAGGCTTACTGGAACGCATTGGACCCGCTGTTTGAGTGGTCGTCAAAGGAAAAGGCGGCGCGTAGCTGGACCTTCCTGCAGCGTGAGATTCTGCCGCGCCGCCGCGCCGCGCTCTCGATCGCCCGGGAAGTCTCGAAACTCACGGAGGCCAATCTCGATAACGAGATGCGCGAGATCGACCGCAATCAGACCGCCATGGAGACATTCAACAAGCGGATGTTCGTGTTTACTCTTCTGGTGGGCATCGGAATCGCCGGCGTATCTGTTCAGAGAATGGCCAAACTGGAAAAGAATGCCGATCGGCAGCGGATTCGGACGGAAGCAGCGGAACAGGAACTCCGGCGGCTCTCGCGCCAACTCGTGCACGCATTGGAAAACGATCGCAAGTCCATCTCGCGTGAACTGCACGATGAAGTTGGCCAAATGCTCACCGCTCTGCGCATGGAACTGCGGAGTTTGCAAGACCTCCGCAACTCTGCCGAAGCCGACTTCGGCGAGCACCTGGAAGCAGCGAAACGCTTAAGCGAGCAGTCGCTGAGAGCGCTGCGCGACATGGCCATGGGGCTCCGGCCCTCGATGCTGGACGATCTCGGTCTGGGATCGGCAATTCAGTGGCAGGCCCGCCAGTTTTCGAAACATACTGGCATACCGGTAAATGCCAGGATTGAGAACGTGCCTCCCCGCTTGCCTGACCGCCACCGCACCTGCGTCTATCGCTTTGTCCAGGAGGCGCTTACGAACTGTGCCCGCCATTCGCAGGCCACTACGATCGATGTGATTGTTCGCTCGGAGAACCAACATTTGTTGGTCGTCGTTCGCGACAACGGGGTCGGTTTCGATCCTTCAGCGGTTCGCGGCCGCGGTCTGGGGTTGATCGGACTTCAGGAACGCGTCCGCGAACTTGACGGGAGTCTCTGCCTCAAGTCGGAACCGCTGCAAGGCGCCGAACTGTCCGCGCAAATTCCATTGGCTTCGGAGACTGTTGAAGATGAGCATTCGAATTCTGCTGGCTGATGATCACGGTATTGTTCGCAAAGGGTTGCGATCTTTGTTGGAGCGGCAACCCGGCATGGAGATCGCCGCGGAAGCCGCCGACGGGCGCGAGGCAGTGCGCCTGGCCCAGCAGACGGACCCGGACGTCGCTATTGTGGACATCGCCATGCCCCTGCTGAATGGCATCGACGCCACGGCGCAGATGGTCAAGCGAAATCCGAAGATCGCGGTGATCATTCTGAGTATGCATTCCGACGAGGACTACCTTCTTTCCGCCCTGAACGCTGGCGCCAAAGCCTATCTTCTGAAGGATTCCGCGGAAGCAGAGGTCGTGAACGCGATTCACGCGGTCACGCGCGGAACACCGTTCTTCAGTCCCGAAATCGCCAAAACCATGCTCGAGGATTACATGCGGTTCCTACAGCAGCGGAATCTACAAGACTCCTACCATCTGCTGACCGATCGCGAAAAAGAGGTTCTGCAGTTGCTTGCCGAAGGCAAATCGAACAAGGAGGCGGCGACTATCCTCGATGTGAGCGTCTACACTGTGGATACTCATCGCATGCACTTGATGCAGAAACTCAACCTGCACAATACTGCAGAAATTGTACTCTACGCGGTGCGCAAGAAAATCATCTCCTGATTCTCCCGAAAGCTGTGAAAACGTACATGCCTCACGTCTTTTCGGGATAGTCAGATGCCTTCAACAAACCCGAAAATGATTACAGACGGAGGAAATATGAGCGCCGCTACCGTTCCTATCAAGCCCGAAATGTCTGGCTTTTGGAGAGATTTCCAGTGGGAATTGGAAAATCGTATCAGAGAAGCCAACGCCGTTGCCGGTCAAATGATCTGGCAGGTCGTGATCCATGGGGAAACCAGCCTTTCGATCAGTCGGCTCGATTGTCCGGATGACCGAATGGATTGCGTCTTCGATCCGGACAAACCCCTGCTCGTTTGTACATCTGGTCCGGGTATCCCGGGGGCCTGCTTCGCCTTCGAGTGGAAATCCGGAGAACCGGGCATTCTATGCCGTGGATCGGTGGAGTTCACGTTAACTGAGGCTCTTGGCTTGGTGCTGGATGAACTTGTGTGGCCGGACGAATGAGTATGCTCAGGGAGAAAACGGTAGGCACGCCTTGGGGTCGTGCTGAGCTAAGCCGATTGGTTCAGTCGGGTTTGGAGGATTGTCCTTTGATCGCGGTCTCCAACCGTGAACCGTACATCCACCAGTACGCTGGGGATCGAATCGAATGCCTGACGCCGGCCAGCGGTTTGACGGTCGCCCTTGATCCCATCATGCGCGCTACCGGCGGTACATGGGTGGCGCACGGAAGCGGTGATGCGGACCGCGACGTTGTCGATCTGGCCGATCATACGCCCGTGCCGCCCAAAGCACCCTGCTACACGCTGAGGCGGGTTTGGTTGGACAAAACCACTGAGGAGCGGTACTACTACGGCTTGGCGAACGAGGGACTCTGGCCGCTCTGCCATGTTGCATTCCATCGCCCGGTATTCCGTCTCAGCGATTGGCAAAGCTACCGCGAGGCCAATCAGCGCTTCGCCGACGCCGTCCTCGAGGAGGCGGACGGCAAACGTGCCGTGGTGTTCATCCAGGATTACCATTTCGGGCTGCTGCCGAGAATGCTAAAAGCCGCCAACCCGCAACTCACCGTGGCTCAGTTCTGGCACATACCATGGCCCAATCGCGAGACGTTTCGCGCCTTTCCCTGGAAGGAGGAACTGCTGGACGGGATGCTCGGCAATGACTTGCTGGGATTTCACCTGAAGTATCACTGTGATAATTTCCTCGACACAATCGACCGCGGCCTGGAGGCCATGGTAGATACCGAACAGAGTGAGATCTGGCGCGGCGGACGAGTCACTCGCGTGCGGCCGTTTCCAATCAGCATTGACTACGAGGACCATACCCAGCAGGCACAGGATTCCACTGTCGATGCGCACATCGAACGCTGGCGTGCCGAGTTGGGAGGCGCCTGCGACTTCCTCGGGATCGGCATTGATCGGGCCGACTACACAAAAGGGATCCCGGAGAAACTGTCGGCTCTGGACCGCCTGCTGGAGATGTGTCCCGAGTACCGCGGCAAGCTCATCTTCCTGCAAGTGGCGGTGCCCAGCCGCACCGGGATCGAAGGCTATGATCGCTTGAACCATCAGATCGTCAGCCTCGTCGATCAGATCAATACCCGCTGGGGAACCGACTCGTGGCGTCCCATTTACCTGTGCCGCCGCCACCTGCCACAGAAAGAGCTGATGGCGCTACACCGCCTGTCCCGCTTCTGCCTCGTCACCTCGTTGCACGACGGAATGAACCTGGTAGCAAAAGAGTTTGTTTCCAGCCGGGCCGATGAGGACGGAGTGCTCGTGCTGAGCAGTTTCACCGGCGCGGCGCGGGAGCTAACATCCGCTCTGTTGGTGAATCCATTCTCGGCCGATCAGATGGCGGACGCACTCCGCCGCGCGCTGACCATGGGCAAGCGGGAGCGCGTCCAGCGCATGCGCAGCCTGCGCAAGACGGTGAGCCAGCACAACGTGTACGGCTGGGCGGCCGGAGTGATCTCCAGTCTGCTGGAACTGCAGGCCGTGTGTCCCGTCACAGCGGACCGGATACTCACCGCGGCATCGTCGCTCGGGGTGTCATTGTGAAAAACGCCTTGCCGCCGTTGCTCGACGATTTGCGCTTGCGCCTGGCCCGCGCCCCACACGTTTTGCTGGCCGTGGACTTCGACGGCACGCTTGCTCCAATCGTCGACCGTCCACAGGACGCGGCGCTGCCGCCTCGAACCGCCGATTGTTTGCGCGAACTCACTCAGTCCCCCGACTGTTCGATCGCTGTGGTCAGCGGCCGGTCAATCTCCGATCTTCGGCCAAGGATCGGCCTGGACGTCATCTATGCGGGAAACCATGGTCTGGAAATCGAAGGCCCCGGAATCTCCTTCGTTCACCCCACGGCAAACGTGTTGCGAGACGCCGTAGAGATTGCCAGTTGGGACCTGGAAGCAGCATTTCTCACCGTGCCGGGCGTTTTGGTTGAGCGGAAGGGACTCACGGCCACTCTCCATTACCGTCAGGCTCGCGCGGAACTCGCGGATTGGATCGCCACGACGGTAAGACTGATCCTGGGTCCCTACCGTGAGTGCCTCACCCTGGTCCGTGCCCGAAAGGCTTGGGAGATCCGGCCTCGCACCGCTTGGAACAAAGGCGCCGCAGTCCGCTACCTTTTGGATCGCCTGCCCGTTAGACCCTTGTTGGTTTGCGCGGGCGATGACACAACCGACGAAGACATGTTCTCCGTGACATCCGACGCAATCTCTATCAGGATTGGCCGTGGTGTACGAACGCGTGCCCGCTATCTCATCCGCGAGTGCGACTTTTTGAGTTGCCTCCAACTTCTTCAGTCAGCGTGCGGGAACTCTGTGGCCCTTTGCGTGCCGGCGAATGTCTCGTAGGAGTCGGATCATGCCAAGAGGAGCCAGCCCAAAGCGGGAACGCGAGTACGACGAACTAAAAGGTAAATTCCAGAAGTCGGGTCGGTACGGGAACCGCGCGGCAGAAGTCGCTGCTCGGATCGTCAACAAGCAGAGGGCCGAGTACGGAGAGACAATGGGTGAGAAGCGGCAGGAGAAGAAAGGTGACAACCCAGACCGTGGTTTGCCTCTGGACCATTACCGTCATCTCACCATTGCGCAGTTAAAGCCGCAGTTGCGGTCGCTGTCCCAAAGCGATCTAAAGAACGTGAAGAAATACGAGCAGAAGCACAAAAACCGAAAAGGAGCCACTTCGGCTGTCGATTCCGAACTGGCCAAGCGATGACTCATTTGATCAACTCACTGAGCTCCGAATGGAAATCGGTCAGGAGCTCCGCTCCCGATGCAGTAACCGCAATCATGTCACAGTGCCTGATGCCGCCAAATCCTTCGACATAAGCGGCGGGTTCCACGTTGAATACCATGCCGGCTCGAATGATATCTTCGGATCGGGGATGAAGTCGCGGTTGGCCATTGTGATCGATTGCGCAAAAACCCAAACCGTGCCCGGTAGCGTGTTTAAACTCCTTTTCGAAGCCGTGCGAGCGCATCACCTCGCGAGCGGCGCGGTCCACCTCCCTCGCCGCAATACCTGGACGGATCGCGAGAATCGCAGCCTTCCGCGCCTCGAAGACGGCTTCATACATCCTGCGCTGCCGGTCCTCCGGGTTACCCATGCAATAGGTGCGGGTGATATCCGTCCAGTAGCCGTCCGCGTGCGAGTTGCAATGCGTCAGAACCAGGTCGCCACTGGCGATGCTTCTGGAGCGTGATCGCGCGTAGGCGCCGTAAGCCTTGCTCGAATTCGGTCCCGACATGCAGAATGCCGCGCCATCCGCCCGCTGTACCCCCTCGAAGCCGGTGCCGTGGACGAACAGGGGATTGCGAAAGTAGACTGCTGCCTCGGTTTCCCGCAGGCCCTTGACGAGCCAGTCCCTGCCGCTCTCAAACGCCGCACCGGCAATCCGGCAAGCCTTCCGAACCCGCTCCAACTCGGTCGGGGTCAGAATCGATTTCGTCCGGGCAAACAACTCAGTCGCGTCCCGGAGTTCGTCGCCGAACAGCCCGGCAATTGCGTCCCCGTACAGATGTACCGATACATACGAAGCAGGCTCCAGAGCCTCGCCCCGCCGCCAGCCTACTGCGGCGGAAGCGATTCCAGCTTCGCGGATCACCTGCCGTAACGGCTCTCGAATGCCGGCCGCTGCCGTAGTGAGTGAGTCCAATGAGCCCGGCTCGAAACCAGTCACCTGGTCCGCGCCGCTGGCCTGTGCCAAATCCAATTCGTCGTTTGGCGCCAGCAGAAAGACCGCTCCCTCCCGCGTGGCAACCGCTACCGCAGTTCCTACCACCGGGAAGTAACCGGTCAACAATAGCACGTCTTCCGGAAGAGTCGCCAGGATGGCGTCGAGAGAAGCCTCCCGCATGGCTTCCTGAAGCCATCGCCGGCGCAGCCCATCGCCGCTCAGATCACCTCCCGAATTTTGTCCTTCGCAATCGTCTTGATAATCTCGCTCCGATTCTTATCGCCGCGCACCAGAGCCTCGGCGAAATGGACGCTTTGTTCAAGACTGATGTTGCCCGGCAGCGGCGGCTCGTTCGGATCCACCACCGCCTGTACGACCGCCGGTCCTGGATGCGCCAATGCCTTCCGCAGGATGTCGCTCGCATCCTTCGGGTCCTCAATGGTAAATCCCGCGGCGCCGCACGCCTCGGCATGCATGGCGAAATCGATTGGCTGCAGGTCAATCGCGAATTCGGGGTTAGCCTCCATCGCCATCTGTTCCCATTTGATTTGTCCCAACTCGTTATTCTTGATCACTATCACCTTCACCGGGAGCTTATACTTCACCAGTGTCGCGATTTCTCCCATAAGCATCGTCAGCCCGCCATCGCCTACCACGCAAACTACCTGCCTCCCGGGAAAAGCCACCGAAGCTCCGATCGAATACGGCAGCCCGTTGGCCATGGTAGCCAGCATCCCGGAAAGCGAAAACTGCATATCGTCCCTGATGTCTATGTAACGCGCCGCCCAGGTCGCGATCGTGCCGCTATCGGAGATCACGATGGCGTCCGAATTCAGCAGTTTGCTCAGTTCGTACGTGACCACCTGGGGTTTCATCGGCTTGTCCGGACGAGTCCCGCGCTCTTCCATCAACCTGTTCCAGGACTGCATCCGGCGCTGAGATTTTTCCAGAAAGCTCTTGTCCTCCTTGGCCGGAACGAATCTCGCCAAGAGTTCGAGAACCTTCGCGCAATCGCCAACCAGGCCTACGTCCGCATTGGCGCGGAGCCCGATCCGGGTCGGATCGATGTCCACCTGAATCACATTCGCTTGTCCTGGTTTCGGCAGGAACTCGACATACGGGAAACTGGTGCCGGCCATGATCAGGGTGTCGCATTCGTGCAGCGCGTCCTGCGAGGGCGCCGTTCCCAGTAGTCCGACTCCGCCAAGGCTGTATGGACTGTCATCCGGAATTACCGCCTTGCCGAGCAGCGCTTTAATTACCGGCGCTTTCAGCTTTTCCGCCAGTTCCAGCACCTGCTTGCGCGCTCCCAAAGCGCCTCGACCCACCAGTATCGCCACCTTCGATCCTTGATCGATCAGTTTGGCGGCCGTCTCGAAATCCTGCTCCGGCGGAATCGGGAACCGCGGCGCCAGCACGTCGGAGCTGTGACGCTTCACGTTCATGGAGGAGCGCCGTTCGTCGGAGGCCTTCCACTCCTGTATGTCTTTCGGAATCGTAATGTGAGCGACCCCGCGCTGACTCAACGCCGTCTTGATCGCCTCGTCGAGAACATTTTCCACATGCGCGGGGCCCATCACCCGCTGATTGTAGAAAGCCACGTCCATGAATAGCTTGTCGAGATCCAAATCCTGCTGATAGTGCGTGCCGATCAAATCGTGGAAAGTGTGACCCGTAATGGCGAGCACGGGCTGCCGGTCAAACTTTGCGTCGTACAGTCCGTTGAGCAGGTGGACCCCGCCCGGACCGGACGTTGCGATGCACACCCCCAAGCGGCCGGTGAATTTCGCATAGCCGCAGGCAGCGAACGCCGCCGCTTCTTCATGGCGCACTTGAATGAACTTCAGCTTGTCCTGCTGTTTCCGCAGGCCTTCGAAGACTCCGTTGATTCCATCGCCAGGAAAACCGAAAATCCGATCGACGCCCCAATCAATCAACCTCTTCACCAAAATGTCTGCTACGGTCTCCGCCATGATGTTTGCCCCTTATCGTTTGATCGCTTTGCCCAACAATAGACCCGCGCCTATTCCGGCCAGCACGCCCGCCGCCACGGTCCGCCAGGCCATCGCCGATTTCGCGGGTCTCGATGGCGCGGACGCGACTTCGCTGTCTCCTTGAATCGCCGCCTTCAGTACCTCGGCGGTATGGTGCGCGCGCCTGTGCGTTAATTGAGAAATCTGCTCGCGGCAACTGAAGCCGTCTGCCACGATGAGGGTGCTTTCCTCCGCCTCCCGGACCGCCGGCAGCAGCGCCCGCTCGCCGCAGGCCACCGATACCGAGTAGTGCTCCTTCTCGAATCCAAAGCTCCCCGCCATGCCGCAACAGCCGGAATCGAGCACGTGATAATCCATGCCGATGTTGCCGTACAGGCGCTCTTCGGCCTTCATCGTCATGATGGCCTTGTGGTGGCAATGGCCGTGTACTAAAGCCTTCCGCGGCAGGCGCGGCAGACTCGACTCCTTCCCTTGCTTCTCAAGGAATTCGGCGAGCGTGAAACACTGCTCGTGCAGCCGCTTCGCGTTCCAATCGTTCGGCAAAAGGTTCACCATCTCGTCGCGGAACACCGCCAGACAACTCGGCTCCAATCCAATCATTGGAGTCCCGTTCTGGATCGGCTCCGATAACTCGGCAAGAATCTGTTTCAGCAAACCCTTCGCCGCCGTCAGCATGCCGAAATCGTACAGCGGCCTGCCGCAGCAGAGGCTACGAACCGGGATGGTCACTTGGAATCCACAGTGTTCCAGCACCTCCACGGCGGCTTGCGCGACCTGCGGGTGAAAGAAGTTGTTAAATGTATCCGGCCACAGAAGTACCTCGGGCGCGCCCTCGTTGACCTTGGCGCGCTTCCGGAACATATCCGTGAAAGTCTCGGTGGCGAAGCGGGGAATTGTCCGCTCCTGAGAGATTCCGCCCGCCCACTTGGCGATCCCGCTCAGAATCGGAGCCTGCCCCAGAAAGTTGACCAGCCGCGGCGCGCGCGAAGCCAGGCGCGCCCACCAATAGATCAAGCCCATCGAATAAGCGTGCCGCGGACGAAGCCGGCCTTCGTAGTAATGCGACAGGAACTCCGCTTTGTAAGTGGCCATGTCCACGTTGACGGGACAATCGCCTTTGCAGCCCTTGCACGCCAGGCACAACTCCAGCGCATCGTGGACGGCATCGCTGCGCCACTGTTCGGTGAGTGGATCGCCATGAAGCATCTCGAAAAGCAGTCGCGCCCGGCCCCGCGTGCTGTGCTCCTCTTCCCGAGTCACCATGTAACTCGGGCACATGGTTCCGCCTTCTTCACGCCGGCATTTGCCCACTCCCACACATCGAAGCGCGGCGTGCGCGAACGACCCGTGATCGTCGGGATAATGAAAGTGCGTCTCCAGCTCCGGCGGATTGTATGCCGTCCCCAAGCGAAGATTGTCGGTGATACCGTAGGGATCCACCACCTTGCCAGGGTTCATTTTCCAATCCGGATCCCAGATCGCCTTGAATTCGCGGAAGGCCTGTACGATCTCCTCACCGAACATCTTTGGCAGAAACTGGGCCCGCGCCTGTCCGTCCCCGTGCTCACCGGAAAGCGATCCGCCGTAACTCACCACCAGAGTCGTGGCGTCGTCCATAAAGGCTCGATACGTATCCAGTCCTGCTTTGGTCTGTAGGTCGAAATCCACACGACAGTGGACACATCCCTGACCGAGATGACCGTAAAGCGATGGATTGTATCCGTGCTTTTGAAATACCTTCCGAAGGTCGCGTAAGTAGTTGCCAACTCGATCGGGCGGAACCGCTGAATCTTCCCAACCCGGCCATGTGGGAGGCTCGCCCGGCACCCATGCCGTGGCGCCAAGGCTGGATTCTCGGACTTCCCAAATGCGCTCCTCTTCTGCCGCATCGTCGTACAGTTTCATCGTCGGGCCATTGGGCTTGCTCTGCAGTTTCTCCATCAGAGCGCGCGCCTGATCGTCCGCTTCCTTTTTTGTATCTGCGCCGAACTGCACCAGAAGCCAGCCACCGCCCTCCGGAAGCTTGGCCGCGTCCTTCACGTGTTCGCCCTTCTTCTTGTAATACTGAATCAGGCGATCGTCGATTCCTTCACAGCCAATCGGCCGCGCTTCCAGAATCTCCGGAATATGGTCGCCCGCCGAGTAAATGTCCGGGTAGCCGAGAACCAGCAGCGTACGCTTTGGGGGGCTGTATACCAGGTTGCCGACTACCTCCAGCACGGTGACACAAGTGGCCTCGGAACCCACCAGCGCGCGCGCTACGTGAAAGCCGTTCTCCGGCAGAAGCTCATCCAGGTTGTAGCCTGAAACGCGGCGCGGAATGCGCGGAAAGCGCTCGCGAATCCGGTCGGCATACCGGTCCCGCAGAGACTTCAACGCGGCGTAAATCTCGCCTCGACGGCCTCCCTCCCGGATGATCGCTTCCAATTCCTGGCCGCTGGTCTTGCCCACCCGCATACGGCAGCCGTCGTACGTAAGAATTTCCAGCTCGTGAATGTTGTCCGCCGTGCGGCCGGCCATCTGCGCGTGAATTCCGCAGGAGTTGTTGCCCACCATCCCACCGAGCGTGCAGTGCGTGTGCGTGGCCGGGTCAGGCCCGAACGTCAGATGGTATTTCTCGGCGGCATCGCGAAGAGAATCCAGTACGGTTCCCGGCTGAACCCGGCCTAGCTTTCTTTCCGGGTCGACTTCCAGCACCTCGTACATATACTTGGAGAAGTCCATCACCACCGCGACATTGCAGCATTGTCCGGCAAGGCTGGTCCCTCCCCCTCGCGACAGGATAGGTGCACCGTGCCGTCGGCAGGCCTCGACGATCGCCTCCACGTCGGTCGAACTTCTCGGACACGTGACGCCAATCGGCACCTGCCTGTAATTGGAACCATCGGTGGCATACAGCGCTCGAGAGCCTGCATCGAAGCGCACCTCGCCTTGAATGGAGGCCCGAAGCTCGGCCTCAAGAGCGTCAATGGTTCCGGGCGCCAGTTGCGCGGGCGAAGGTGAATGGGGACCGGGCGGGGCCTGATGAATTTCCTGAACTAACACTGCGACACGCTCCTACTAGCGGCTATTTGCCGGATTTACGCGACGGACTCTGATGCTCTTGCTGGTGCGTTTGGCGCTCGCTTTCGGAAACAAAGGTGGCGCCGCAGTTGTCGCAGCGGAATGGACTCTCAGATTTCTTCTTGGTCGCCTCGTCGGTTACTTTCTTGTCATGTGCACTAGGACTCATCGTTTTTGCTCCTGATGGGCGCCGAGTTGTCGCGCCTCCTGATTCACTGCCGACTCGGCAATCTCCGTGAGCTTGGCGTCCGCCTCCCGCTCTTCCCGAAGCGTCTGTTCCAGCAGTTCTGCGATCGTTTGATACCCCAACAGGCGCGCGTACGAGATCGTCGCGGCGTAAGCCGCCATTTCAAAGTGCTCCACCCGCTTGGCGGCGCCAATGAGAGCGGCGTCCCTGAGCGGCGACTGGACGATCCCATCGATGGCCCTCTCGCCGTCCTGGATCAGACCCTTCATCGCGTTGACAGTTTCGCCACCAGGACTTTTGCCGAGTTCGCGAAAGCACCGCTCCAGGCGACTGACGTGTTCCCGGGTCTGCCCGAGATGCTGCTCGAATGCCTGACGTAGTTTCTCCGAAGCGGAGCCACGGGCCATCTTCGGGAGAGCTTCTATCAGCCGGCCTTCTTCGTCATACAATTCACGAAGTTCTTCGTAAAATAAATCGTCCAAAGTCTCGAGTTTCATCGGCTTTATCTGTTGGGTACTTCTCTTTTATTCCAGCATCGGCGCGCTTGCGGCTGGTAGGCGTTTCAGCACGAATCGCCGCGGACCAGTGCACCTGCATACGCGAGCGAACAACGTGACGCCGTCGCACGTTTCGTTCAGCGCTTTCCGCGCTTACTACTTCGCGAGCAGGCAATCGAACGTTTTCCGATAGCTTTCTGTATGCTGCGATGCTTGCTTGCGAAGGCGCCCGCCGAAGCTGGAGCTAACATGAAATCAGGACACGGCAATTACTGCTGTCTGGTGAATCGTGCGGGTTCGCGTCTTACTCCAAGTCGGCTCGGTCTTCGTGGGTTTGGTCTGCTCGAATAGAGTCGGGTGGACCCAAGGGAGTCTCCGAGTTCACGAGGGCGCCGCTCTGTCGCCCCCGGAGGAAGCGTTGCTCTCCGCCACAACCCAACGCAAGGACCTCGACTGCCAAATTCAGAAGATGAGCCCTGAGATGCAGTTGGATTTGCGCTTCCATGCCGGCTTTGTCGCTACCGTCTCGTTGGAGAACATCGCAGCCAGCGCTCAAACACTCTCGATGTTCGCTCGCGTCACGCCGCTGAATAGCCCCGACCGCTCTCTCGTACTTGCCGAGGAGATCGCCGCGCCCGCTATCGACCGGCGCCGAGGGGGTGAGGTCGATCTCCCCGGCGAATTCGTCGTGGGCCCCGGCTGCTATCAGGTGGACTGGCTTGTGCGCGATTCCACCGGCCGGGCATGCACGGCCCACTGGCAGGTCGAAGCGAAGTTGCGCGGCGATTTCGCGGATGCGCCCTTGGCTATTGCTGCCGATTCCGCCGGGGAGTCGCCCGCCGACCCGTTTCAGAACACCAATCCGCCCAAGCGCAAGCGCGATCGTTCTTTGTCCGTCAGAGTCCTGGTCAATTTGTCCACGGGTCCATCTGGTGTTCCCGCCGTGTCGGAAGGCGACGGGCGGGCCCTTCTCGCGATCCTGCATGCGGTCGAAAGAGAGCCCCTCTTTGGCCGTTTCAGCGTGGTGGCATTCAGCACGGACGAACAGAGGGTCTTCTATCGCCAGCCGCCCGGACCTCGCATCGATTTTCCAGCGCTTGGAAAAGCGGCCAAAACCATTCTCCGCCCCGGGACTGTCGATATCGGACAACTCGCGGATGCGAAAAGCGACGCCCGCTTTATGCTCGGCTTATTAGAGGAGGGGTTGAACCGGAACGAGCCTGCGCCGGACCTTGTGATCGTGGTCAGTTCGAAAGTAATAACGGATTCCAGGATTCCCGGTGAAATGCTCTCCACCATTGCAGCTCCTCCTTGTCCGGTCTTCTATCTGAACTACGTTGCGGACCCGACCGCAAATCCATGGCAAGGCGCCATGGGCGCTGCCCTGAAGTTCTATCGTGCCCTGCAATACTCCATCACTCGTCCGCGCGATCTCACGTCGGCCCTCCGTGCCATGGCATTGAGGATGAGCCAATCGACGAACCACTAATCGCCCGAGATTGCGTGCGTTCTGGTGAGGGCTTTGGCCTCGATGTAGATCCGCTGGATCTTTGGATATTTCCGCCGAACGGAAGTCTCGATGCGGTCTATCGCCGCACTGAGATCCTGACCCGCCAACGCCGGTGCGAACTCCACTTCGATGGCGTCCCAACACGAGCAACGAGTCATTTCCGGTATCCACCACGGAATGGATGGCCTCGGTCAACATGGCGGAACTTCCGGAGATAGCCGCCGCTACAAACTTCACCGCGGCGACGGCAACGTTGCCCGCAATCGCAGCATATACTGCTCTGTCTGAATGCGCCATAACCGAATACCTGCATCCAGCCTGCCGAAAATCGGTAGCGGCACGCGTTCACCTCCCGTGACTTCAGTCACTGCCCCTCGCCCCATCGCGCTCCAAGATGGAGGAGAAGAGTAAAGGAGATCCGATGACAACCACCCTGACTTTGGCCGATTTAGCCGCCGACTCGCTGAATGCGGTACGCATTCTGGAACAACACGGTCTGGATTACTGCTGCGGCGGAAAGCAACCCTTTGCAGATGCCTGTCTTGCGAAAGGCATCAACCCCGACTCCATCCTGCGCGAGATTGAGGATGCGCGAACCTCGTGCGTAGCCGCTAGGGACTGGCAAACGGCGCCGCTGGACGAGTTGGTGAACCACATCGTTGCCACCCACCACGAGTACCTGAAGCTCCATCTGCCCGTCCTGGCCCACCGCATTGACAAGGTTGCGGCTGTCCATGGCGCCCGCGACCCTGAGATGCTGCCCCGTCTGGCGGAGGTCTTCGCCGGCTTGCGTGCCGAGCTGGAAATGCACCTCCATAAAGAGGAAGCGATTCTGTTTCCCTTCATCGAACTGTACGGTCGCGCAGAGGTGCAGAACCGCCCCGTTCCGCCTGTCCCGTTTGGCTCGGTCGCCAACCCCATCGCCATGATGGAGCGCGAGCACGTCGGCGCTGGCGACGCCCTCGGCGAAATCCGCCGCCTGACCAACAACTTCGAGTTGCCGCCCTATGCCTGCAGTACCGTTCGAGCCCTGTACGAAGGTCTAAAGGTGTTGGAAGCCGATCTCCACGTCCACATCCACCTGGAAAACAACATTCTGTTCCCGCGCGCTATCGCTTTAGAGAGCCGCTAGATCTGCTTCGTCGGCCGCTTTGTTCCCATCCGCGATTTCGCAGTCAGAACTGAGGCCGGCCGTTACCTCGGGACCGGGGTAGGATGGTTGTTTGCTACCGAAACTTGCCGCCCTTTCAGAAATCGCTCTGTTCGGCGCCCTGAGCGAAAATGAGCTTCAGGGGCTGGCCCAACGCGCCGTCGAAAAACGATTTGCCGTCGACGACATGTTGTTCTGGGAAGGAGAGGCCTGCACCGGCATCTTCCTGATCATCCAGGGCAGCGTCAAAATCTTTCGCACTTCCCCTGGCGGTCGTGAGGTGATGCTCTCCATCGAAACCGCGCCGGCAACCGTCGCCGAATTGCCGCTCTTCGATGGCGGAGCTTACCCTGCCTCGGTTCGGGTGGTGGAACCCGCGGTCGCTCTGTTCATCAACAAAAGTGACTTCCAACAGTTCTGCCGGCAGAACCCGGACGTCGCGTTGAAAGTCCTGGCCGTCGTCGGGCGGCGCTTGCGACATTTGGTAGGGCTCGTCGAAGCCATGACCTTTGGCAGCGTAACCCAGCGCCTGGCAAGAATGCTCCTCGAGGCGTCGAGGGACGCCGGCGCGGACACCTTCGATCTCCCGTCCACCCACCAGGAACTTGCGTCCCGCCTCGGCACCGTCCGCGAGGTGGTCTCCCGCAATCTCGGTCGTTTCCGCGCTCAAGGTCTGGTCCGCATTCAGGACCGCCAGGTGGAGATCGTAAACCGCGCGGGACTGCAGCAGGAAGCAGAGTCGCAAGCCTAAGCCGTTCTCCGATGTTGCCCCCGCGACTTTTCGCTACTCGACCTTTCGCTTGGTGCGGTCGGGGGTGCGGTCGATCAGCACGCCGAGAGGATCGAGGGCGGCGGTATTGGGCTTCTGATTTACCGTGAAGCGGAAGGTCTGCGAGGCGTGCTGGACGAAGACACGCTCCAGGTGGATCAGCTTGTCATTCGCAAAAGCTCCGATTTCCACCCAGTCGCCGGGCGGCTGTCCGATTTCTTTGCCCTGTCCGTCTACGCGGAGCTTTAGAAATTGCACGTCCATGGTGACGTCGAATTTGCCGTCGGGACGCTGCGTGGCATTGGCGCTGGAGACGGAGTTGGAATACAGCGTCACGTTCTCGAACAGGTCGGCGATCACATAGCGCAGTTGCGGCGGCGTCTCCTCGCGCAGCGCGTCCACCAGCGCGTAAGAAGTGGGATACGGCGGCTCGGCATAGCGATAGCGCGCCAGCACCTTGCGCAGCGCGCGATTGACGCCTTCTTCGCCTATCATCTCGCGCATCTGGTAGAACACTGCGCTGGCCTTGTTGTACCGGACGTAAAGCTGGTCGTCGCGCGTCGCAAGCAGCGGACGCTCGGGCTTCTTATCGTTGGCGCGGCCCTTGAGATAGATATCGGTTTCGTAGCGCAGAAATTTGCGGATCATCTCGCGGCCGTAGGCTTTCTCCATCACCATGAGGGCCGAGTACTGCGCCAGCGATTCAGAAAGCAGGGTGGCGCCCTGCACCTCGGCGCCGATCACCTGGTGCGCCCACCATTGGTGCGCCATCTCATGAGCCACCACGTAGAAGACGTGATCGATGTCGCCAGGGTCGGTGAGATTCGCAATGAAGCCGATGGATTCGGAGTAGGGCATGCTTCCGGGGAACGACTGGGCGAAACTGGAGATCCGCGGAAATTCGATAATGCGGGCTTCCCGATGCTCGTAGGGCCCGAAGTTGCGGACGTAGTAATCCAGCGATTGGCGGCCCGCCTGCCTCATGCGGGCCACGTTCCAGGGCTGCTCTTTCAGGTAGTAAACCTCTATCTCCACGCCGTTCCACTCGGTGCGGTCTACCTGATACCGGGCGGAGAGGAAGGAATAGAAATCCACGGAGCGGTGATCCAGACGGTACTCGAAATAACGGCGTCCGTTAGCGCGCCACTCGCGCACCAGCGAGCCCGGAGCAATCGCGATCTGGTCGGGCGCGGTGCTGACGGTACTCTCGACATCCACCCAATCGGCGGCGCGCTCCAGGTAGTTATTGGCGCAGTCGGCGGTGCAGTTGCGGGAGGGCTCCGGCAGTTCCTCGCGGGCGGGCAGGGAATACTTCGCGCGATCCTCGTCCACCTCTTCGTCTCGGTGATAGCCGATCCGTGGCATCACTCGCGTATTGAAGAAAGTGCCGTTGGACACCACCGAAAGGTCGCCGGGACCATTTTCGAAACCGTGGCGCGCGCGGCCGGTCTCCACGATGAGGCGGCGGGTTTCGCCGGGCTGGAGCGGCGGCGTGAACTGAAGAATCCGGAAGCCGAGGTCGGGATCGTCCGACACCAGCTTGGTTCCGTCGACGATGATGCGGTGCGGCTGTTTGGCGACGTAGTCGATGTACAGACGGTCGATGGGCTGCGCGGTTTTGTTCTGGATGAGCTCTTCGCAGTGCAGCTTCATGCTGCTGGATTCCGGCATCAAATCGATCGTGTATTTCGCGGAAATGATCTTGGGCTGTGGTAGGTGTTCGTACCGCTTATAGGCCTTTTCGTAGCGCGCATTGAAAGCGGCGAGATCCTTATCGGTGACTGTGGTGTTGAGGATCTTGGTGTTGTAGAAGACGACTGCGAAGGTCGCCAGCCATACGACGGCCGCAACAGTAACCGCGCCGCGCATCGGGCCGCGGAGACTCCGGACTGCCAGTGCGGCGCGATGTTTCCACCGCGTCTCGCGTCCGCGCCGCCAGAGCGCCATGGTGACGAGCGCCACGACCACGCAGAAAGCCAGCCAGTAGAGGCTGTACCAGACCAGGACTGCGCGATAAGGCTGCCAGCCGAAGAAATCCGAGTAAACCACGTCGGGCACGTCGCCGAATTGCACCATCGACGTCACCACATTGAGCGGTTTCCAGATGATCTGGTCCAGCGTCAGAACGATGGGGAAGCCGAACCATGCCACGTACTTGTACGGCGATACGACGTGGAAAAATAGGGCCAGCACAGCCAGAAACGCTACGCCCAGGAAGTCCAGGCCGAACAGCTGTACCGTGTAGACGTCCAACTGAAAGCGAAAATAGCCGTGGGCCGCCTGCACCAGAATGCCTGCGACCATCCCGGCGAATTCGATGGCGAGCATGGGGAGCAGCACCGCCATAAGTTTGGAGACGTAGAAGATCCACTCCGGGACCGGCAAGGCGTCCAGCGTCTCGTCCACTCCTGAGTCGCGCTCGCGCCAGACCGCGGCTCCCGCAAAGTAGAGCACCACCGCGACATCGAACAGAATGAGCCCGGTCTGCAACAACTCCACCACTTTGTAGGTCACGGGAAAAGACGAATTGCCGTAGCCTTCAGTCGCTTTGCCGATCAGGTTGATCAGCATGATGCTGAGGCCGGCCAGCAGGATCACCAGGAAAGAGCGCGTGCGGACGATGGCCTGCAGTTCGTGCCGCACCATCTCACCCAACTGTGTCAGCCGGGCCGGGTGCAGGGCCGTCTTGGGCAGGGGAGCGGACGGCGGTGGGACGAAGTCCTCTTCCACGGGGGCGCGGCCCTGCCGTGGCGCAAAGCGGAAGCGGGCGCAGGCGTAAAGGAACACCCCCAGTCCCACGGCCAACCAGAGAAGCCGGTTCCACACAAGGAGTCCGTGAAATCCAACAATCAGGTGGCCCTTTTCCGCCGACGTCCAGTAGCGGGTCACATAGCGGAACGTATCGCCGCCAAAGGGATCGAGCAGCGCGCTAATCCGTTCGTTCTTCAGATCGGAGAGGTAGGAATGCGAGATGCGAAAGCCGGTGAGCAGGCAGATGGCGCTCACGAAGGAGGCTCCGCCGCTGCGCGTGAACACCGCTACCGCGAACAGAATGGCCGCAATGAAGAACGTATTGGGCAGGGCGAAGAGAAGAATTCCGCAGGCGTGTGCCGCCCAGTTAATGGCCTGGTAATCGCCGTCCCCCCACCAGGCGTAACGCCCCAGCAGGACGCCCAGAGACACGCCCAGCATCGGAATGGCGGCCACGCAAGCCGCGCCCAGAAAACGGCCGCAAAGGTAGTCCCATTTGCGAATGGGCGTGGAGAAGACAATCTGGTCGCTGCGCGTGGCAAAATCGCGCGTCGCCGAGGAGTTCACGAAAACGGTGGCCATCAGCAGCGTGAACAGCGCGAAGACGGAATAATAATCTTCGATCACATAGCCCGCATTCCGTGCGAAGTTTCCTGAGCGGGCCATGAATTCGTTGCTGGTGCAACCCCACACCGCGAGCCCGGTGGTGAGCAGGAGAAAAAGCCAGACCAGCCAGGAGCGGGTCCAGTACCGAATCTCAAAAAGCGCCAGGTGTCTCCACATGCTCTCAGCCGAGTTGCAGGATCCTGCTGAAGAAGACGTCTTCGAGGTCGGGCGGCGTGGCGTCGAAGCCTTCGCCCGGCGACTCCTCGCTATAGATGTGGATGAGCGGGCGGCCGGCCGTCAGTTTACTGGAGATGACGCGATAGGCGGTCTCGTAGTCCGCCATTTCGGCTTTCTGGATGGAGCGGCTCCAGATTTTTCCAGCCAGCGCCTCAATAGCGTCGGCCGGCGCGCCGGCATACAGAACCCGGCCCTGATGAATGATGGACATGTTGGCGCAAAGCTGCATCACGTCCTGCACGATGTGGGTGGAGAGGATCACGATAACGTGCTCGCCAATCTCGGAGAGCAGGTTGTAAAACCGGTTGCGCTCGCCGGGGTCGAGTCCGGCAGTCGGTTCGTCGACAATCAGAAGCTGCGGATGGCCCAGCAGCGCCTGTGCGATCCCGAAGCGCTGCCGCATGCCGCCGGAGAAGCCGCTGAGCCGCTTGTGGCGGGAAGGGTACAGGTTCACGAACTGCAGGAGCGCGTCCACGGCTGCTTTTCGTTCGCCGCGATGGCTCATGCCCTTGAGCACGGCGAGGTGTTCCAGCATCTCCTGCGCGGTGATGCGCGGGTACACGCCGAACTCTTGTGGCAGATACCCCAGCACGCGGCGGACTTCGATTTTCTGCCGCAGCATATCGAGATCGCCCAGCCATGCCGACCCGCTATCCGGTTCCAGCAGCGTAGCCAGAATGCGCATAAGCGTGGACTTGCCTGCGCCATTCGGCCCCAGCAGTCCGTACAGGCCAGGCGGAATGGTAAGCGTGACATCGTCCAGCGCCTTCACCCCATTCTCGTAGGTCTTGGAGAGCGCCTCCACTCGAAGTTCCATAAAAGGTCAGATCTGAAATTGTATGCCCTGCGCCAGGGGGAGTTGGGACGACCAGTTCAGCGTGTTGGTCTGCCGCCGCATGTAGGCTTTCCAGGAATCGCTGCCGGATTCGCGTCCGCCTCCGGTTTCCTTTTCGCCGCCGAAAGCGCCGCCGATTTCCGCGCCGCTGGTGCCCAGATTAATATTGGCGATGCCGCAATCGCTGCCGCGGTGACTCAGAAACGTTTCCGCCGATTGCAGATTGGTGGTGAACATGGCGGAACTCAGCCCCTGTGGCACGTCATTGTGCCAGCGAATCGCTTCGTCCAAATGGTCGAACTCGACCACGTAGAGAATGGGCGCGAAGATTTCTTCCTTCAGAATGGCCATGTCCGGCGTCGCGCGCACAATCGTGGGCTCCACAAAGCAGCCCGTGACCTTGCCGCCGCCGGACAGGATCTGGCCGCCCTGTGCTTTGATGCGGCGGATCCCGTCCATCATATCTTCCACCGCGCGGCGATTGATCAGCGGACCCATCAGCGTATCTTCTTCCATCGGGTCGCCGATGCGCACCTGCTTGTACGCCTTGACCAGCGCGTCGGTGATGCGGCCCGCGATGCCGCGCTGCAGGAACAGGCGGCGCGTGGTAGTGCAGCGCTGGCCGGCGGTGCCGACCGCGCCAAAGAGCACCGCGCGCAGCACCAGGTCGGGCGAGGCGTCGTCCATCACGATGATGCCATTGTTGCCGCCGAGTTCCAGAATGCTGCGGCCCAGCCGGCGTGCGATGCTCTCTGAGATGTGGCGGCCCACTTCGGTGGATCCGGTGAAGCTGACCAGCGGGATGCGCCGGTCGTTGACAAGCGTCTCGCCGATGGGCCGGCTGGGTCCGATGAGGAGATTAAAAATACCCTTCAGTCCGTGGCGATCCAGCACGCGATTGCAAATTTTCTGGACTGCGATGGCGGTGAGCGGCGTCTCCGAAGAAGGACGCCACAACACGCAATCGCCGCAGACGGCCGCGATCATCGCGTTCCAACTCCACACCGCCACGGGAAAATTGAAGGCGCTGATTACCCCGACAATGCCCAGCGGATGCCACTGCTCGTACATGCGATGGCCGGGCCTCTCGCTATGCATGGTGAGTCCGTAGAGTTGGCGGGAAAGGCCCACCGCGAAATCGGCCACGTCGATCATTTCCTGTACTTCGCCGCGGCCTTCGGGCAGGATCTTGCCCATCTCCAGCGTGACCAGCGCGCCGAGAGCGTCCTTGTGCTCGCGCAATTCGTTAGCGATCTCGCGCACGATATCCCCGCGCTTCGGAGCGGGCACCATGCGCCAGTCCTGGAATGCCTCGGCGGCATGCGTCATCACGGTTTCATAGTCGGCGGGTCCGGCCATGCGGATCTTGGCCAGGGTCTCGCCGGTGGCGGGATTCAGCGAGGCCAGTTCGCCGCCCGAGGGCTCGGCGATCCAATCGCCATAGCACGCGCCGGAATTCACCGGCTCAATGTGCAGTTTCTCCAGAATTTCAGGAATCGAATAGCTAGCGGTAGGCACAATCCTATTCTAGCCGTCTGCCATAAGTGGCCCACAATCCGGCACGAGTACGACGGACGATCGCCTTTCGTCGTCTGTTGTGGATGGGCCGGATGCTGTCTCCGCGTCTTCCTCCGCGCCTCCGCGCCTCCGCTGTGAGCGTGAGATGCCTAATCTATTTTCGGGGGAGGAGGTTTTTCGACCCTGTCGGTTTATGGGCCTGCACCCCGACCTGCACGTAGGATAGGCTTTAGCCTGTCCAGCCGGTTTTTCGACCCTCTACCCGGCCCCGGCGTAAGTGAACCCGGCCCACCAGTACGGATCCTGAAATGGCTGCGCTGTAGGATCTTCCGAAGCGAAGTCGGCACGCCGCGCCGCGATCCAGTCGAGTTCCATCGGCGAAAGCCCGGAGAGCCGCGCCAGTCCGTCCAGTTGTTCGCACACCGCTTGGTTGGACAGATCCTTCAAGGACAACTGCGCGGCGCGCAACGCAGCCGCGGCAGTTAAAGTTTTTAGTCCCTGATAAAAAAACCGCATCAGCAGCATCGTGCTCAGGTCATCCACCACCCAGAGGCTGCCGATCACGCCCAGCACGCCGGCGCGCAGCCAGCCGGTGGCCAGTCCGAGATACTCGCCGGGCGCATCCAGAATATCCGTGATGGCCGTCTCGCAGCCGGAAAGAACCACCAGGCGCGCGGCCCGTGTGTCCCACGCCGAGAAAAGCTCCAGGAGTCGCAGGTTGCCAGTGGACCCCGCCACTTCGCGCGGAGGCGCCAGTGCCAAAAAGGATCGCTCGGGGTAAGTGAGGTCGTACACGCCATGACAGGCGAAGTGCAGAAGCGTGCGCTTCTCGAAGCCCGAGGAGACGGCGCTCCACGAAGCGGCGTCCCCCAGCAGCAGGTCAGTGGGCTCCGGCTGGCATTCGGCGGCGACAGCCTTGCCTTCCATGGCTGCAAACGGGAGATCGCCGGTAGGGTCGGCGGCAATCAGGTTGGATTCGGGCGCGTCGGCCGCGGGCATGGCGGCGCGGCGGGCGAGGAGCGAGAGCGACGGGCAGGTGATGAAGGTGTAGTCCTCCGCGGCGTAGCGGCGGCGTCCCTCCGAATTGCGCCAGGCCGCGTGTACGGGCAGCAGACTCAGTCCGGCGGAGGGCAGCAGGAGCAGCGGAGCTTGCGGTGGAAGCGCCAATGCGGTCAGCCGCTCGTGAATGGGCGCGAACACCGAACCCCAGAGCGTCGCGCCGGAATTGACGATCACGCGGCTCCAGTTGGCGCGCTCCTGCTTGTGTTGAAAATAGGCCGGCAGCCAACTCGCGAGCATGCGGTTGAGGTCCTTCTCCGCGAACGTGTCGATCCAGAGGATGTCCTCGGAGGTGATCTGACTTGCGCCGCTTTTCAGGACGAAAACGGCCGTGCCCGCTTTCGTGACGATCGGAGCGGCCAGCGCGCCCCCTGCCGGTATCACCGCCAGCAGAGCTTCCACCGACGGCTCCGATTGCGACTCCATCGGGTGAACCCTTTCGAGCAGTCCGGGCAATTCGTCGCGGGTTGCCTGTGCCAGATTCCGCTGCTCTTCATTCAGCTTGTCCGCTTGCGCGTCGAGCACATCCAGCAGCGTCATTTTCAATTCGAGCGACTGGACCTCCGGCGGTTTCGATAGCAGCCCTGGCTCCGACAGGAGTCGCGCCTTGCCCTTCTCCAGAGTGAGAAAAGCCTCCTCGAAGCGGCCCAAGCGCAGCAGGCAATACGCGGCGTCGGAATAGGCGGGGCCAATAGCGCTGAACTCGTGCAGGCTGCCGGCCAGCGTGCGCGCCAGAGAGATCAGTACCCGGTCGGCGGCAATGGCCGATTGATAGGCCGCGGTGGCGAGTTCCCACTGGCGTGTGGCGAGGTAGATGCCGGCGAGCGCGATCTGGCTCGCGCGGTGATCGCGCGGCAGGCTGGGCGTGAGGATGGTGAGGGCCTTCTGCAAATGGTCGATGGCAGCGGCGGTATTCTCTTCGCGCTTGCCAAGTTCGCGGTCGCGGTAGGCGATGCCGAGATTGTGCTGCGCCCGCGCCCACTTCACCGGGTCCACGCCTTCAAAGGCCGCGGCGGCGACTTCGAAATGGCCGATCGCCTTCTCCGTGGACTCGATATCGAAGCGCGCGAGCGTCTGGTAAGCGCTGCCCAGGTTCATTTGGAGCGTGCCCCAAACGGACGAGGACGCATCGCGCGCCGCCACCGCCTCTTCCAGATACCCCGCCGACTTCGTGGCGTTGGCCTGCTTGGCGCCCACCATGCGGAGCAGGTAAACGCGGCCCAGGTTGATGCGCAGCGACGCCCAATTCCGCGACGCTGAATCGGTGCAGAGCGGCAGGCCGCTTTCGAAGGACTGAATCGCGAGTTCGAGATTGTCGGCGCGAAATCCGCGTACACGATTGGTGTAGCCGATGCCCAGGCGGATCTTCGCGGTGACCTGATCGGAGAGAAATCGGGTGGCGTCGAGAACATCGAGCGCGCTCCGCGCATAGTTGATAACCACCTCGAAATTATCCGCGGGGTCGCCCGTGCTTCGATTGGCGTATAGAGTACTGAGTTGGAGCGCGGCGGCGGCGCGGACGAAGGCATCGCCGGGTTCGCTGCAAGCGTTGCGGGCAGTCTCCAGATGCCTGACGGCGGCTTCATCGGGCTTACCGAGCGCGGCCAGCCAGAGATGCGCGAGCGCGCAGACGCGGGAAGTAGATGCGGCGCCGGCCTGTTGTAGCAGGGCCTCCAGCGCTTCCACGGCCACGCGGGTGTCCTGTGACGACGCCGTCTCTAAGGCGGCGAAGACCGGCTCGGGCAGGGATGCGATTTCGCCGGGAGCCCAAATGGCGGAGGTGAAGCCGGAGGCGCGGGCCAGCAAGAGCGAACAGAGCGCGGCGGCGGCCCTGCGGCGAAGGTCGGGCCGCTCGGCGGACCCGGCTAGTTTTTGCAGAACCAGCAGGGAAACATCCTCCTGCAACTCGGGATTGTCTCCGGCGAAAAGGGCTGCATCGCTATTGAGTTCGAGTTGGAGGAAACTGCTGAGGGGATCTTCCGCGGCAGCAGGGGGCGGCGCGGCCTCCAGCGTGGCCGAGCGGATTGCCGCTAGCGCCTGCGTGAACAGCATCACCTCATCGCGATTCGTCAGGATGGTGAAGGAGAGCAGCAAACCTCCCACGGGCACCATGCCGCTGGTCATATAGAGGAACTCCTCCGGTTTCACGATGCGGCTGGTGATGGTGAAGAAACAGCCTGCGCCGCCGGACGCCACAATTCCACGAGGCCGAGGCTGGTTCTCCAGCACCTGGCTGCGCAGTTGTTCGAAGCCCTGCAGCAGAAGATTCCACAGATCGCGCTGCGTGGGTGGCGGAGCGTCCTTGGGCAGAGGAATGATGCTGATCAGCAGACGCGCCGGTCCCTCCGTGGTTTCTCGAAACGTGAGAGTGTGCGGCACATTGGGCTCCGCCGATTCCAATTGGCCGGTCCACGAAGAGGCCACGGAGATTCGCAGGCCACCCAAGCCGGCGAGACTGAAAATCGCGGTGTTGGTTTCCATTTTGCTACTCTAGATGCGACTGGAAGCAGGGAGGATCTTTGTGGCCTTCTTCTCGAACCTTTGGGACATTTTAAACTCTCCCGCCGGCGAGGCGATTGAGAAGATCTATCATAGTCCCTCCAAACAATGGGTGGCGCAATTCGCCCCGCCCGCCCTCGCCCAGAATCTGGACACCGCCGCGCAAACACCCATCGAAGCCGACAAGCATTACATCACTGTCACGGCGCAGAAAACCGTTCTGCCGTACGATCGTGTCTTGCTCAAGACGTTCTACGGCGTGGTCCATTCCACCATCATTGTGCACGATGACGATGGCGAGGCTCGCAGTTTGACCACCTTCGCCGGGCTCGATCCGGCCCTCACGGCCATCGATAAACGATCGGGCGAGAAGATGGTGCAGGGTCCGCGAACGCTCCTGGAGTTTGCGCCCTTTCGCGGCACGGCCATGGGGACGACGATTGCGCTGCTGGCCGTCGAGGCGGAGGATTACGCCAAGCCGCTGATCTCCACTTTGCAGAAGATGTCGGATCTCGCGGGCGTGGCTTTCTTTTCGGCCGGCAAGGCCCTGGCGGAGCCCCTCATCTCCGGCGTGCAGGCCCTCTCGGAAGTGGCGGGCGGTAGCGGTACGCAAGTGGTCTACGCCGGCAATCTGCCTCTGCATACCGGCATCTTTCTGATTGCCGGAGTCGACGCGGCAGGCTTCAATTGGGCGGAATACAGCTTCGGATCGGATTACACGTTGCTGCACCAGGGCGCTCCGGTGCAGGAGTTTGCTTATATCGTAGTGAGCATCCAGGCGGCCGACAGCCGGCCGAACTGGCGTCAGATTCCCGAACTTCGCGATGCGGAGACGGTTTTAGACGGGGCGGTAAAAGCGGCCGGACGAAAAATCGCGGACGCCAATTCCGAAGAACGCGCCAAGGTGGAGAATGCGCTGCTGGCCTTCCAGTGGCAATGCCTGAATACGCCCGACTTGTGTTCCCAGGACGCCGAGCACCTCGCCGATATCGTCAACCGGAAGATCCAGGGCTTCATCCAACGCGCCAGTGCGGGACTCGCGCCGGCGGCGAGTGGCCGGGGGCTTACAAAAGGTCCCGCGCACGGCTTCTCGCTGGATGAGATCGAACCATTTCCGCGGACGGAGTAAGTCGGGATTACTGCGCAGTTCGCGCCGCGCAGGTGCGTGGTTGGAAGGTCGCAAGGGGGCATTCATACTGGCCACCGGAAACCTCAAATTCCATCACGTACGGATCCGCGCCATGTTCAACAGCCGCGGAAGTGTGCCGGCGAATGCGGCAGGATCGGAGAATAGTTCCCGGTGAAATGATGATCGGGGATCGCGTGGCAGCGTCCCAAACGCAAATGGAACGAATAACTTCCCTGGTCACCTGAATCCCCGTCAACACCTATGTGAGCGACAGCGACACTCACCCCTATGCCTCGGTTGCCGGGTCTGAGGTCCGGCTGGTATGGGATTACGGTAGCGCGAAACCCGGATGTGAGGAAACGTATCTTTTGGCTAGTGAGTAAGCACGTGATCGCCTCGATCCCACGGTGAACTGCCGTTTACTCGGCAACTCATTTCGGCTGAGTTCTTCCTCAACGGCCCAATGCAGCGGCTCGTCACAAAGGTATGGCTTGGTTCAAATTGACAAGTGTTGCCTTCACCCTCTTGGTGGCTAGCGCTTTTGCTCAACCTGGCCCGAAGTTCGAGGTCGCGTCGGTGAAGCTTTCTCCGCCGTACCAGGCGGGCCGTGTCACCGGCGTTCATCTCGACGGCGCGCATTTCTCCTCTTCGGCCATCCCGTTACGAAATCTGATTTACAGTGCCTACGGAGTGGCATCGTGGAGACTGGCTGGCGGACCGGCCTGGCTCGATGAGGCTTACGACATCGCGGCGACCCTGCCGCCGAATACCTCGCCGGCACAGATTAACTCCATGGTCCAGGCGCTGTTGGCGGATCGTTTCCACTTGTCGGTCCACCACGAAACAAAAGACGCCTCCGTCCTCGAAACAGTGGTTGGCGAGCACGGGTCAAAGCTCACCGTGTCGAGAGAAGACAGTAAATTCAGCGTCAAAACGGGGAAAGGACACCTCGAATTGCGGCGAGCGTCCTTGCCTGCATTTGTGAGTTACTTGTCATCTGCGCTCGGCCTACCCGTGATCGACAAGACGGAGCTAAAAGGGCTGTTCGACATCACGCTTGACTGGGCCCCTGATTCCGTTACATCCAGTGAGAATCCCGGCCCCTCGATTTTCGCCTCCATACAGGAACTGGGACTTCGGCTTGAATCGCGCCGCTCGCCCATCGATTTCATCGTGATCGATCATGTGGAGCGCCCGGCCGAAAACTGACAACACCGAGCCTACTTGATGGTCTGCATGGCGGCGTGTCACAATTTCAAAATCTGACTACCTCGGAACTCACGCTCGATGGCAGCATGGCGGAACTGTCTCGTCTCTCCCAACATGTGGCGCAGTATTGCGCCGCGCACTCCCTGGGCGACGATGCCGAATTCCAGCTCAATCTGGTCTTGGAAGAACTGTTCACCAACAGTGTGGAGCACGGCGGATGTGCCGGCATGACGGCTGCCGTGGAGATTCGCCTGGAGGCGCGCGACGGCGGCGTACATGTGGAATTCGGCGATCGCGGCGCACCCTTCAATCCGTTGGATGCTCCGCCGCCCGACCTGACTGCGCCTCTGGAGCAGCGGGCCTCCGGTGGCTTGGGCGTCCACTTCGTTCGTCAGATGATGAAACACTTGCAGTATGATCGTTCCGGGGAGTGGAACCGGCTGAGTATGGAGCTGAAGACAATATGATCCAAGTCACACAGGAAGTCCGTTCGGGATGGCAGGTGCTCAGCGTGACGGGCCGCGCCGATGGTGAATGCGCCGACGCCCTGGAAGCGGCGCTCAAGACCGCCGTGGAAGCCAACCCCAAAGTGGCTGCCGATTTTAGCGCGCTGGACTACATTTCGAGCGCCGGAATTCGCGCCGTGCTGCAGGCAGCGCGCGCCGCCGAGCACCGGCAGACCGAATTCGCCGTCTGCTCCCTCAGCCCGCCGGTCAAGAAGGTATTCGATATGAGCGGACTGCATCACGTCTTGCGCATTCACGGAGAACTGCCATGCTGACCATGTTGGAAGAAGTAGTATTGCTTGCTGTGGATGAGAAGACCGGCAATCTGCGGTCGGCCCGCGAATTCAGTACAGCGTATGCGCTGGTGGGTGCGGTGTTCTTCGATCTGGCGCTGGCCCGCAAGATCGATACGGACACGGAGACGATTCACATCATCGACCGCTCGCCCACGGGCAATCCTACCCTGGATCGCGTGATGGCGGATATGGCCGCGAAGCCGCAACTGACCACGGTGCGCGAATGGATCGAGCACCTGTTCCATCAGCGCGGAGACCTCGAAGGCGAGGCGCTGGCGGCGTTGATTTCCCAAGGAGTGCTGCGCCACGAAAAATCCAAGCTCCTGTGGATCATCGATATTGAGCGCTTCCCGCTGGTCAACAATCTTCCCCAGCAGGACGTCCGCGTCCGCCTGCAGGATACGATTCTGCGCGACGCCATTCCGGATTCGCGCGACATCATGCTGGTCAGCATCGCCGAGCCCTGCGGTCTGTTGGGCTACGTGTTGAGCGATGCGCAGCTCCAGGCGCGCAAACAGCGCATCCACATGCTCTGCGGACTCGAAACCATCAGTCGCAAGGTGATGGCGGCCATTTCGTCGCTGGATGCGACCATGCGGCAGGCGATGTCAAAGGTAGTTTAAGGAAAGCGTGTCCCCGCGCCGGTAACCTTCAGATGCTCCGCGGCCTCCTGTTTGGTCTCTTCGTTCTGGCCCTCGCTGTACTCGCCGCGCCGTTTGTCCTGACGTCCCGCGCTGTGAATGAGCACGGCATCCTGTTGCCCGGAACGGTCTACCACAAGAGCGAATCCTTCTCCTCCGGCTATTCCGATTGGACCGTCTCGCGCGACGTTACGATTCAATACACCCTGCCGGAAACCGGGGGCGCCGGCTTCTTCACCTCCCATCCCATCGCCGCGCACTACGACGCCATCCGCCTCAAACAACCAGTGCAGATCCGCTATCTGCCGCGCAAGGATCTCCCTGCCGCGCTCGGCACCGATATCCTCTGGCAGATGCACGCGCTCCCCACGGCGAAACTGGCCGGCTTCCAGGAGTCCTCGCGCCTCGACGCTTTCCTGACGCCGCTCATGCGCCTGTTTCTCACCATCCTGGCCGGCGTCGTCGTTCTCGTGATTCTCTGGCGGATCACCCAATCGGCCTTCCTAGGTTGGGCCGCCGCGCTCGCGTGTCTCCCGCTGGTGGCCTGCCTGATGCTGATGGGCTTTCCCCTGCCCACGCCCGCGCCCTCCGCGCCGGTTCGCCGCGCTTCTGGAAAAGTGGTCGAAGTGGGCACCTTCGATAAGCTCTTCGCCACCGCCCATTCTCGCGGAGTCGACGCCAGCCAGCCCATGGACGTGGTCAGCGTCCTGTTCGTCCCCGAGGGCAAAACCGATCCCGTCATGGCCGTCGACGTGATCGACCAGGGCTCTCTGCCCGGGCTGCGCAGAGATTCCCCGGTCGCCGTCCAATATGAAGCAGCCGAGCCCAGGACCGCGCACCTGGAGGGCGCCACGCGCAACTTCCCGACCCGCAACTTCGCGGGAGCTTTGACGGCGGGCCTGGCGTACCTCGTCGTCATGGGCCTCCTGCTGGGCGGTGCCGCATGGCTCGGCCGCGGCTACCGCAAACTGACGGCGCGATCGAAATCCTGAAATGCTGCGCCGTGATCCGCAGCCCACTCGGAGAAACTCCGGGGAGCAAGGCCCGTGATCTCAGTGAACTCATTGCTTACAAACGCCGGCTGACCTGCAGCCGCGCGCCAGGCGTCCAGCAGCACTCGAGCCACCGGACCGATGAGTGTTTCCAATTCCGCTTCCGCTGTTTCCGGCGCCATCTCTTCAATCGTGAGTGTGCGGCCAATCGCGCGGCCGATCGTGGAGATCTGCTGGAACTGAGTCAACGATTCCGGTCCCGTGAGCACATAGTCAAGCCCTGAATGCCCCTCTTCGCACAAGGCGCGCACCGCGACCGCCGCGATATCCCGCTCGTCGATCGGGGCAGTCGGTGTTTGTAGATACGGCCAGCGCACCGGCAGCCCGGCGCGAATCTGCCGCGCCCAAAATCCAATCGAATTTCCGGCGAACATTCCGGGACGCAAAATGGTCCACGCCATACCACCTTCTTCGATCAGACGCTCGATCCGTTCAGCACGCGCTCGCGACGCATTCGACTGCTGGAAGAAAGGATGCGGCGTCTGGAGCGGCGCCGAAAGAAAGACAATGCGGCGCGCCTGTTTCGCCATCCGTGCCAGAGCCGGAGCCGCCGCCTCCTCCGGTGCTACCCAAACCAGGAACACCATATCCACCCCGTCCAGGCACCGGTCCAGGCTCTCGGGAATCGTCAGGTCTCCGCGCACAATTTCGACCTCGCGGGGCAGGGCAGCCGCCTCCGGTTTCCTCAGCATCGCCCGGACCCGCGCGCCCTTAGACGCCAACTGGGACACTACGCGCCCGCCAATATTTCCCGACGCGCCAATAATCAGGATCTTGGACATAAGGACAATCCTACCGATCTTTTCCTGCGGCAAGCGCTTTTCTTTAGGCTATTCCAGCGAGCAGCCCTCGCCTGTTCTCCCATAACCTGTATACATGACTCTGGTCTCACTGAACGTCGGACTTCCCCGCGATGTCATGTTCCACGGCTCACCGGTCAGCACCGGCATCTTTAAGCAACCGGTGGCCGGCCGCGTGCCATTGCGCAAACTCAATCTCGATGGCGATCGCCAGGCGGACCTCTCCGTCCACGGCGGCGAATACAAGGCCGTCTACTGCTATCCGCTGGAGCATTACGATTTCTGGCGCCGTGAACTGCCCGGCCGCGACTTGCCCATGGGAGCCTTCGGCGAGAACTTTACGGTCACCGGACTGCTGGAAGATCACGTGTACCTGGGCGATCGCCTCGCCGTCGGCTCGGCCGAAGTGGTCGTGACCCAGCCCCGCCTACCCTGCTACAAACTCGGCTTGCGCTTCGAGTCCGACGCCATGGTCAAGCGCTTCTTCGCCGCCCGTCGCACCGGATTCTATGTCTCAGTCGCCGTCGAAGGGGAAGTGGGGGCTGGCGACGAAGTGCGTGTGATCGAGCGCCATCCCAGTGCCGTGCCGGTATCGGAGATCCTGCGCCTCTATGCCGGCAAAAAGTATGGACCGGCTGAAGTCTCCTCCATTCGCGCCATCTTGGAGATTGGGGCGGTACCGGAAAGCTGGAAAGACTACTTCCGCGAACATATCTAAATCACTGATATAAAACATGATATGCAAACACTAAAATATACTTGACATGTAGGCACTCATATTTTATTATGGATTACAGATGAGGTCGACCAGGCCTCTCAACAATTTATGAGGAGCTTAAACAACATGTCTCTCAGCCATTTCGATCCGTTGACCAATCTCCGCGTCTTTGAAGACGCCTTCACCCGCTATTTCAACGAGCCCCAGTCCAATCGCCCCTGGACTCCCGCCGTGGATATCTATGAGACCGAGAATGAACTGGTGCTCAAAGCCGACCTCCCCGACGTCGACCAGAAGGACATCGACGTCCGCGTCGAAAACCAGACCCTCACCATTTCCGGCCAGCGCAAGTTCGAAAAGCAGGATTCCGGCAAAGGCTTCCACCGGATCGAGCGCAGCTATGGTAATTTCGTGCGCAGCTTCGCCGTGCCCAACTCCTTCAATACGGAGCAGATCAGCGCCCAATACAACAATGGTGTACTGACCGTCTCACTGCCCAAGAAGGAAGCCGCCAAACCTCGCCAGATCAAAGTCGAAGTTAAGGCATAAAGCATCTAAGATAAAGACGGAAGTCGGTTCAAGGGCAGGCCGGACCCGGTTGGGTGGGCCTGCCCGATTTTGTTTTTTCAAAAAGGTAAATCCATGTTTCGATTGGACAAACTGACTCAGAAAGCGCAGGAAGCTCTGCAACAGGCGCAAGCCGTTGCCGAAAAGAACGGGAGCCAGGTGCTCTTTCCGCTTCATGTGCTGATTGCCCTGGCGGAAGAAAAGGAAGGAATCGTCCGGCCGGTGCTGGAAAAGTGCAATGTCCAGCCGGACGCCATCATCGCGGAGGCCACCCGCCTCCTCTCCGGACTGCCCAAAACGGCCGGCATGCAGCCGGGGATGTACCTGTCCCAGCCCTTGAACACCGTCTTGGAGCACGCCTTTGACGAGGCGCTCCGCTTCAAGGACGAGTTCGTCTCCACCGAGCATCTCCTCCTGGCCATCGCCGAACAGCGCAGCGACCCGGCCGGTCAACTGCTAGATCACGCCGGCGCCACCCACGATGCCATTCTCAAAGCGCTCGTCTCGGTCCGCGGCACCCAGCGCGTCACCGACCAGAATCCCGAGACCAAGTATCAGGCCCTGGAGCGGTATGCCCACGACCTCACCGAATCGGCCCGCCAAGGCAAACTGGACCCGGTGATCGGCCGCGAAGACGAGATCCGCCGCGTCATGCAGGTGCTCAGCCGCCGCACCAAGAACAACCCGGTGCTGATCGGCGAGCCCGGCGTGGGTAAGACCGCCATTGTCGAAGGACTGGCGCAGCGCATTGTCCGCGGCGACGTCCCCGATCAGATCAAGAACAAGAAACTGGTCGCCATCGACCTCGGCTCCATGATCGCCGGCACCAAATTCCGCGGCGAGTTCGAAGACCGCCTGAAGGCCGTCGTCAAGGAGATCATCGATTCCAACGGCGAAATCCTCTGCTTCATCGACGAGTTGCACACTCTGGTCGGAGCCGGCGGAGCCGAAGGCGCCATCGACGCGGCCAACCTGCTGAAGCCGGCCCTGGCGCGCGGCGAACTGCGCTGCATCGGCGCCACCACGCTCACTGAATATAAGAGGCACGTCGAAAAGGATGCGGCACTCGCGCGTCGCTTCCAGCCTGTCCTGGTGGGCGAGCCCAGTGTCGATGACACCGTCGCCATCCTCCGCGGCCTCAAAGAGAAGTTTGAGATTCACCACGGCGTCCGCATCAAGGACTCGGCCATCATCGCCGCCGCCGTGCTCTCTTCGCGTTACATTGCCGACCGCTTCCTGCCCGACAAGGCCATCGATCTGATCGACGAAGCCGGCTCGGCGCTGCGCCTGCAGATCGGCTCCATGCCCATCGAGATCGACGATCTGGACCGGCGCATGTCGCACCTCGAAATCGAGCGCCAGGCCCTCAGCAAAGAACGCGACCCCAACTCGCACGAGCGTCTCCGCTGGGTGGAAAACGAACTGGAGCGATTGCGTGGAGAATCGGCGCCCCTGAAAGAGCGCTGGAACCGCGAGCGCGACGCCATCGCCAACGTCCGCCGCCTGAAAGCCGAGCAGGACACCCTCCGTCAGGAAGAAGAAAAGGCCAGCCGCGCCGGCGATTGGGAAAAGGCCGCGCAGTTACGCTACGGCCGCCTTTCCCAAATCGAGAAGGACATTGCCGCCGCCGAACAGGCGCTCGAAGCCATCAAGGAAAGCGCCCTGCTCAAGGAAGATATCGGCGAAGACGATATCGCGCGCATCGTCGCCAAATGGACCGGCATTCCCGTGACCCGCATGCTCGAAGGCGAAATTCAGAAACTGGTGCAGATGCCCGAGCGGCTCAAGGACCGCGTGGTCGGTCAGGACGAAGCCGTGCGCCTGGTCTCGAACGCCATTCTGCGCAATCGCGCCGGCTTGAGCGACCCCAACCGGCCCATCGGCAGCTTTATTTTCCTCGGTCCCACCGGAGTAGGGAAGACCGAACTGGTCCGCGCCCTGGCGCAATATCTGTTCGATGACGATAAGGCCATGATCCGCGTCGATATGTCGGAATACATGGAGAAGCATGCCGTCGCCCGCATGATCGGTTCACCTCCGGGCTACGTCGGCTACGAAGAAGGCGGCCAGCTTTCCGAGCAGGTGAGGCGGCGTCCGTACTCGGTGGTCCTGTTCGACGAAATCGAAAAGGCCCATCCCGACGTCTTCAACATGCTCTTGCAGATTCTCGACGATGGCCGCATGACCGATGGTCAGGGTCGCACGGTCAGTTTCAAGAACACCGTGATCGTGATGACCAGCAATGTGGGTACGGGCTTCGTGGAGAAGGCGTCCATCGGATTCTCGGTGCATGCCAAGGATACGAAGAACGAGGATACGCGCAAGCGGCTTCTGGAGGCCCTGCGCCAGCAGTTCCGGCCCGAGTTCCTGAACCGCGTTGACGATATCATTGTGTTTAACACGCTGTCCCGGGAACACCTGACTCAGATCGTGAATATCCAGCTGGAAAACGTCGGCAAGCTGTTGAAGGATCGCAAAGTGAAAATCGAAGTGACGGCTGCCGCGCGCGATATCATCATCGCCGAAGGCTACGATCCGCAGTTCGGCGCCCGTCCCATGCGGCGCGCCATTCAGCGGCTGGTGCAGGATCCGTTGGCGCTGCAATTGATCAACGGCGATTTCGTGGAAGGCGACACCATTCTGGTGGACGCCGCTCCGCAAGCCAGTGAGCTACAGTTCACTAAGTTAGTGCCCGTAGCAGCGTGAAAGTAAGACTATGAACTCCGTGAAAACCGTCCTCCTCCTGGGTCTGCTCAGCGGCCTGCTGGTCCTGGGGGGAGGCGCCCTGATGGGGCAAAATGGCCTGTATTTGGGCCTAGGCTTGGCCGCAGTCATGAATTTTACGAGTTACTTCTTTTCCGATAAGATCGCGCTGGCCAGTTACTCGGCGCAGCCGGTCACACAGGAAGAGAATCCGGAAGTTTACCGCCGTGTGGCGCCCATCGTTCAGGGGCTGGCGCAGCGGATGAACATTCCAATGCCCAAGCTCTACCTGATTCCCGACCCTTCGCCGAATGCCTTCGCCACGGGACGGAATCCGCAGCACGCTTCGGTGGCCTTCACCGCCGGAATTCTGCAACTGATGAATGATTCGGAGATCGAAGGTGTAGTGGCTCACGAATTGGGCCACGTGCTGCATCGCGACATCCTGATCAGCTCCGTGGCGGCCACCATTGCCGGAGCCATCACCATGCTGGCCAGCATGGCGCGTTGGGCCATGATCTTCGGCGGCGGACGCCGCGACGATCGCGAAGGCGGCGGCAGCGGCCTCGAAATGCTGGCTATGATGATCCTGGCGCCGCTTGCCGCCGGACTCATCCAAATGGCCATTTCCCGTTCGCGCGAATACGATGCCGATGCCGCCTCGGCCAAATACGTCGGCTCGCCATACCCGCTCATCAATGGTCTCCAGAAGCTGGAGACGTATTCGAAACGCATCCCCATGGATGCCTCGCCTTCTACCGCACACATGTTCATCATCAAGCCGTTCACCGGCCAAACTTTCATGCGCTTGTTTTCGACGCACCCCTCTACCGAGGACCGGATCGCCCGCCTGCAGGCTATGCGATGAACGAAGTTCGGGTCAACCGGAAAGCGGCCGGGCGGGTCGTTTCCGGCCATCCCTGGATTTTCTCCAGTGACATCACGGATCGCAACGGCGCGGCCTTCGGGTCGGCCGTCCGCGTGGTGGATCCTCGCGGCCAACTGCTGGGTACGGCGCACTACAGCTCCGCTTCGCAGATCACGCTGCGCATGCTTTCCCGCCGCGCCGAACCCATCGACCGCGACTTCTTCCTCCAACGCCTCCGCGACGCCGAAAACCATCGCCAGCTCGTAGTCCACTTCAGCCAGGCCTATCGCGTCGTGCATGCCGAGGCCGATCTGCTGCCCGCCCTGATTGTGGATCGCTATGGCGATTATCTGGTCATGCAGACGCTCGATCAGGGCATGGATGCGGCCAAGCGCGAGATCGCCGCCTGCCTCCAGGAGATTTTCCTGCCGCGCGGCATCCTGGCCCGCAACGATTCCGCCATTCGCACCAAGGAGGAGTTGCCGCTCGAATCCGAAGTGCTCTATGGCGAGGTGCCCAATGACGTCTCGGTCCGCATGAATCACCTGACACTGCGGGCCGACCTGCTGCACGGACAGAAAACCGGCATCTTCCTGGATCAGCGTGAGAATTACCTGGCGGCCGCCCGGTATGTCCGCGGCGGCAGAGCGCTCGATTGCTTCACGTCCACCGGCGGCTTCGCCCTTCACCTGGCCGGCAAGGCCGAACACGTCGATGCGGTCGATAGCTCGGAACATGCGCTGGCCGCGGCCCGCGCCAATGCCGAAGCCAATGAGGTCGCCAACATCGCCTTCGAAGAGGCCGACGTATTTGAGGTCCTGGCGGCTTATGCCGCCGCCCATCGCCAATACTCACTCGTGGTCCTGGACCCGCCGGCCTTCACCAAGTCGCGTAAGAATCTTGAAGCCGCCACCTCGGCCTATAAGGAGATCAACCTCCGAGCCCTGCGACTCCTGGCCCCCGGCGGTGTCCTGGTAACCTGCTCCTGCTCCCACCACATGAGCGAAGCCGCTCTATTGGAGGTCGTGGCGCAAGCCGCCCTCGATTCCGGCCGCACCCTCCGCGTCCTGGAACGCCGCACCCAAAGTCAGGACCATCCCATTCTCCTCACCGTCCCTGAAACCCTCTACCTGAAGTGCATCATCCTCGAAGTCATGTAGCCGCGTAGGAGCCCGTGCTCGGCGACTACGTAGACCGCTTCCGCTCCGGTTCATCCAACCTCATCTGGTTCAGACGACCAGCGGCACTCCGCAGGGTTGTGGCAGCAGCTGCCAGCAGTAGAAAACTCACTTGAAGATTCGTACGACCCTCCCTAGTCGGAGCCGCGCCCGTAAGACTTCTGAGTCTATCCGTCAAGAGGAAACCTTGCCGAGCTTGGAAAATCCTCCACAGGATTTCCACTCCACGCTTGAATTCGGTTGAGAAGTTTTTTGGGGGCGCTGGGGTTGGCCGGATCG
>DASZMZ010000287.1:0-20783 GCA_035551455.1 Candidatus Sulfopaludibacter sp. | reverse complement strand
AGTCGATACCGCAACGTCACTTCCACCTGCCGGTACCGCGCCTGTCCATTGCCCACCAGTTCGTTGGCGCCGACGTGGCTCACCGGGTCCGGCGCAATCTGATCCAGGTAGACCATCCCCGCCGACTGGCTCTGCAGATATCCGAGGCGCAGTTTTAGCCGCGGCGCCAGCGGCTGTTCTACCTGCAGGCTCCCGGTCGCCGTCTGCGGAGAAAAATTGCCGTCGGCCTGATGGCGAAACACAAACGGAATTCTCACATTCACATCGCTCAACGCATTCCCAAAGAAATACGGACCGGCCGAGATATTGCCCGCCTCGTCGAAATACGTCACCGTCTGGCGAGGATAGCGATTGAAGGAATAAACATTGAGCGGCACATGGTCGTAGAAGAAGCCGATGCCCGCCCGCACCACCGTGCCGGTACGGGCGAAAGGAGTCCAGGCGATCCCGACGCGCGGCGCCATGCGGAAACTCTGCGAGACTTCCTGCGATTCCACGCGCACGCCCAAGTCCAGCGCCAGGCGCGAGGAGAGATTCCAGTGGTCCTGCACGTAGGCGGCGTATTCGGTATCCTCCATCGCATAGGATCGCGGCGCGCTGAAGTCGATCTCTTCGGTCTTGCGAAACTGTGCGTCAACGATGTCGATATTCCGCTGGCTGCGGGCTCCGTGGTTGTCGCTCTGCGCCATATAGAACCCGACCTTGACATTGTGAGTACCCTTCCAGTTCACCGCCGGCAGCGTATAGCTCGGCGACCAGCTATAGCGACTGGCGGTACGGTCCAGGTCGGTGAAATAATCGCCGCTGTTTCCGTACGGCGAAATCACCATGTCGCCCGTGCCGTGGCCCCATACGCGCGTGCCGAACTGCGTGGCCGAGACAGTGTTCTCCAACACTCCGCCCAGCAGCGTGTACCGATCGGCCAGCGTTCCCGTATAGTTGTGGATCGCGGCATCCGGCGTGACCACGGGCGGATTGAAATAATCGAGATTGACGAATTCCTGCCGCTGCGGCGCCACATGCATGCTCACCGTGATCAGGTTCTTTTCGGACTGAATCCAATCCACCTGCGCAAAGGAATTCAGGCCCGCCTTTTTCCGCTGATCGTTGGGAAACGGCAGCGTGTAAATCTCCACCTTGCGGACCTCGTACTCCAGGCCCTCGGAAAAATACAGCTTGCCGCGAATCAGCGGCCCGTCGACATTGACGCGCGGCGTGGCATCCCGGATTCCGCGCATATGCCAACTGCGAATGTAGAAGTCGGGAAAAGGATCGTTGAGCTCCCAATTCCATTTCTCCCCTCCCCGCCGCGTTTCCACCGAGACCAACCCGGCGCTGAAACGGCCGAACTCGGCCAGAAATGGCGTCTGGAAGACATTCATCGTGTCCACGATATCGATCGGCACCGTCAGCCCGAACTGGCCCGTGGCCGGATCTGTCACGTCCGCCGAGTTCACGATCAGCGCGCTGCGATGTTCACCGCTGCCTGAAATCTGCAGGCCGCCGTCCGGCCGCCGCAGCACGCCGGGAAGCAGCGGCAGCGCATCGGTCACCGTGGCCGGACGGCCCGGCAGTTCCTTCGCCGTCTGCGCGGAAAGTCCGTTCGACGTCGTGGCGCCTTGCTCCACCGGCGTCGCCTTGTCGGAGACTTCAATGCTTTCCTTGTGAGCCACCGGCAACAGGAGAATTTCCAGCGGAGGCCGCGGTTTCTGAGTGATCTCCAGATCCTTGACTAAAGTGGGTTCGAAGCCCGAGGCGGCAGTGGCCACATCATAGCGGCCCGGCTTCATATCGATGAATTCAGCCCGCCCCCGAACGTCGGTTTCGGCCGAAGCGATCACACTCGGGCCGATCTTGAGCAGCACGGCCACGCCCGCCACCGGCAAGCCGCTCGAATCCTTCGCCAGTACTTCCAGAGTGGGCCCCGCGGGCGCGAACGCCGCAGCCGCCGGCACCAGCTGCATCAGCAACAGGAGCGCCGCCCAACTCCATCGAAAGTGTCTCACCCGTTCATTCCAGTCGCGATTTCGATGCGCTCTACTTCGAGTCCAGCCGCACCTGCTTCGGGTCGGTCAGTTCCACTTCCGGCTTCCCATTGAAGTTCTTGATTTCTCCAGTCACGCAGATATCCTTCTGCAGGAAGTCCTGATCGGGTTTGCCGAACTTGGCGCGGCTGTCCCCGAAGATTACGGCCGTGAACGTGTGATCGGGGTACGCCTTGTCGAAGTTCAGGAAAGTGGGCTGGCGATTCGAAGAGTCCAGATAGCGCGTGCTCACAACCTTGCCGCACACGGTCGCCGTTTGGCCTATGTGGTCCTTCGCCTCCGCGGACCGAATCGGATCGGCGGCAGAGATCGATTGGGCACACAACGCCGCCAGTAAAAACACCGAAGCTTTCATTCAGCTATTCTGACACGAAGACCAAGGTAACTGGCGAACGGATCGAAATCCCGATCGTTATGCAGCAGGCGATACCCGCTCTCGATACATCGAGTCGCAATTACCGTGTCGATAGTCTTGCGAACGGTTACTCCGCGCTTTCGCAGTGCGCGGAAGTTCTTCGCCGCCTGGATCGCGATTTCCTCTCCCCCAAGTTCCACCACATGGAGCGAAGTCAGCATCTTCCGCGCGGCATCGAAGTCTCGATCTTTTTCGAAACCTTGCAGCACCTCAGCCAGGATCAAGTCACCAATGGCTAGAGGCTCCTCGCCAAGCAACCTGTCGAGTTCTTCGGTTTGCGCGGTGACCGTCCCCCGGAAGTAATCGATCCACACGCTGGAATCGACCAGAATCAACGATCGGTCCTCATCGCTTCCAAATCGCCTTGCCACTCCAGTTTGCCGCGAAGTCCACGGATCTCAGACTGTCGCTTGAGACGCAGCAGCGTGCGGAGCCCCTCTTCCACCGCCTCCCGTTTTGTCTTTAGGCCCGTAGCGCGAAGCGTGTCCCGCATCAACCTGTCATCAATCACAATATTCGTGCGCAACGATGTGTACCCCTACTAGCAATTATACACATCTTCGGTCACGTACGCATTGTCCGGGTGGCGCTTTCGCCCGCCCACAGAGCTTAGTGCACCGTAGCGGTAACCGCCGTCGAGCTTCCGTCGCCGTTCACCATCGTCACCGTGACCGAGGAAATCTGGGCCGCGCTGCTCAGCGTGAAAGGTTGCGTAAAGGTGAACTGGCCGCCGAAGGGAGTGGCCGCGGTGCTGGCGTACCAGGCCGCGAACAGCGTGCTCACCGGGACCGTCACACTGGTCGTCTGTAAGTTGACCCCCGCCGCCGGCGTGAACGTAAAGACCGCCTGCGTCATCGAGCGCGAGGTCGCGTAGCCGACCACCGTCACCGTAAAGCCGGTGCCGCTGGCCGTGGCGGTTACCGACGAGACCACCGGGGGTACGGGATTGATGCGGACGGTGCGCGTCGGAGCCGGACTCGGCGTGATATTCTGCGTGCCGGCCAGCAATTGCACGGTGATGGTCGCCGTCCCGGCCACGGTGCCGGTCTGCACGCCGACGCCGGTCGACGCCGAAGTGCTGCCCGCCGGGATGGTCAGCGATGCCGTGCGCGCGCCCGTGGCGAATTGTACGGTCGGATCGTCAGGGCCGGAATCGGCCGCAAACGTCAACACCAGATTCACCGTCACCGGCACGGGATACGTGGTTCCCAGGCCGACGGTCACGGTGGATTGCGTCGCCGGGGCCGCCGTCGCCGGAAGTCCGGTCACGGTCACGGTCGGCGTCACCGGCAGCACCGTCGTCAACGTGAACGTCTGACTGACGCTCACGCCGGTACTGTCTTTTACGGTCACAGTCACACTGCTGGAACCGGGCGCGGACGGCGTCCCGGTGATCACTCCGGCGCTCGAAATCGTCAACGGCGACGGCAGACCCGAAGCGGTCCAGGTATACGGACCCACGCCGCCGCTGGCTGCCAAAGTCAGCGTATACGACGCGCCCGCCGTGGCATTTGTCAAAGACGACGTGGTGACTGCCAGCGGAGCCGGAGCCACCGTAATGGAGTAAGCCTTCGACGCCGTGGCGCCGCTCGCATCCGTCACCGTCGCACTCACGGTGAAAGGACCAGGCGCGGATGGCGTCCCACTGATTACGCCCGCCGCGGTCGCCGAGACATTGGCCGGCAGACCGCTCACGCTCCAGGTGTAAGCGCCCGTGCCGCCGCTCGCCGCCAGAGTGGCCGAGTAGGCGACGCCCACGGTTCCGTTCGGCAGAGTCGAGGTAGTCACCGTCAGTGTCGGAGGAGCAATCGTGATCGTGAAGCTCTGGCTGACCGTCGTTTTGGCCGAGTCGGTCACTGTCACGGTCACCGTGAACTTGCCCGAGCCTGTGGGCGATCCGCTCGCCGTGCCGTTGAGGAAAGTGACTCCATCCGGCAGTCCGCTCACTGCGAAGGTGTACGGCCCTACGCCGCCCGTCGCGCTCACGGTGGCCTGGTACGCCACTCCCTGCTGTCCGTTTCCAAAGCTGGCCGCAATCGTCAACGCCGCCGGCACCACCGTCAGACTGAAACTCTTGGTGCTCGGCGTGGACCCGCCCTTGTCAGACACCGTGACGGTGAACGGGAAGGTGCCGGGCGTGGTAGCCGTGCCCGATAGCGTGCCGTCCGTGGCCAGACTGGTGCCCGGCGGCAGGCTGCTGCCCGTAAAGCTGTAAGGCTGCACTCCGCCGAAGGCCGTGAACTTCACATTTACCGTGCCGCCCACAACTACCTGCGGCAGGGGACTCGATGTGATGATGGCGAGCGGCTGCGGCCGGATCGTCAGAGTGAAATTGGCGGTGGAACTGAGACCGTCGACATCCGAAACCGAAATGCTGAAGTGGTAGGTGCCAGCCGTAGTCGGCAGACCTTTCAGCACGCCGCTGGAATCCAGATCCAAGCCCGGTGGCAGAGTGCCACTCGGCTGTCCGAAACTGGCGCCGCCATTGCCGCCGCTGGCCGCGAACGCCACGTTGTACGAGACATTCACGAAGCCGTCCGGCAGCACCGCATTCGTCGTAATCACTGGAGGAGCGGACGGCGACGAAACGGACAGGTTATACGGCATCGAACCAGTCACTCCGCCGCTGTCCCGCACCGATACGATCACCGGGAAGGTGCCGAATGCGATAGGAGTTCCGGAGATTTCACCAGTCGCCGAATTGATCGATAGGCCGGCGGGAAGTCCCGTCTGCGACCAGAAATAGGGCGTCGCTCCTCCGCTGACCGATAGCTTTACGTCGTAGGGCCGCAATCCGGTGGCGGCCGGCAGAGTGGCAGGTGTAATCACCAGTCCACCCGCAATCGTGAGGGTCACCGGAATCACGTGCGAAACCGAGCCAGGTTCGCCCTGAGCCGTGATCGTGATATTCCCGGTATAGGTCCCCGGCGTTACCACCCTGGGATCCACGTGAACCACCAGTTGTCCCGGCGAGATGCCGCGCAGCGTGGCGTGCAGCCACGTGGGACCGCTCAGGACAGCGGCCGCGGCGCGATAAGTCAGTGGGGTACCGTTGCCGCCCACCGCAACCGTCTGGTCCGGCGGAAGCGGACTTCCGGTAGCCCAGGTGAAGATCAAAGGCGTAGTGGACACCGTGAGACTCGGCGCCGGATTGACCGTCAAGCTCACCGCGACAGTCTGCGGGCTATTCGAGAGACTCGGGGCGGTGACCGTGATGGTGCCGTTATACGTGCCCGCCCCCAGTCCCGCGGGATTCGCGGTCACCGTAAGAGGCGTGCCGTTGGTGGAGCCGGAGAGCGCCGAGAGCGACAGCCAGGTTCCGCCGGTCGTAGTGACCGCCGCGGCCGTATAGGGGGCCGGCGTACTGTCGCTGGTAATCGAGAGCTGCTGCGTTGCCGGCACTCCGCCGAAATTCGAAACAAACGGATTCAGCGGCGAAAGGGTCAAGGTCGGCGGAGTCACAACCGGCAGGCTGATGATGAGGGTAACTGGAACGTCGAACGATGTGGCGCCCGTGGGGTTAATGGTCACGATGCCGTGATAAGTGCCCACACCCAGCGCTCCCGGAGTCACCGTGATCGTAAAGTTGGAGTTGGTCGTGCCGCTCGCGGGAGATATCGAGAGCCACGTGCCCCCCTTCGGCTCACTCGCTACTGCCGTCGCTGTGTAGTTATACGTACCGAAAGAGAAGTTATCGAACAGTGAGTTGATGTTGGACTGCGGCGCGCCACCCGGGGCCGAGGTAAAGACCATGGGGTTGGTGAAAGGCTCGCAGGCGCTACCGAGGCAGAAGACCGGATCGCCCACGCTCAAAAACACCGGCGCGCTGGTACTCTGTTCGCCGGACTGGATATTGACGCTACCCTGATAGTCGCCTGCTGGAAGGCCCGTAGGATCCACAGAAACCGTAACATCCGCGGGCGATGAGGCTGACGGTGTGATCCCCGAAGGCGAGGCGGTCAACCACGTTCCACTGATCGGAGTAAAGACCGAAGTGGAAACCCCGGCGTCCAACGCGTCCCCGGTTGTGTACACGAAGAAGTCCTGCTGCAGCGGCAGCGGATCCGAGGAGCCGACGCTGTGACTGAAAAACAAAGAGTCCGGCGGTATGAACGTGGCGGCGGAGGTCACGGTGAAAGTGACGGGAACATCCACGGGGTTCACGTCCGGCGCCGTGATGTGAATCGTGCCGCTGTAAGTGCCCGCGGGCAGGGTTCCCAGTGTGGCAGTTATGGAGAGGAAGGCATACGTGGTTCCGGTCGTAGGACTTACCGAAAGCCAGCTTCCGCCCGAGGGGGACGTCACACTCGCCGATGCAGTGAAATTCACGCTCGCACCGGAAGTCTCATAGACCTGGAGAAACTGATCACTCGGTGAAACGCCGGAACCGGCTTCGGCCGTGAACAAGAGGGAGTCGGGAAAGGTGTTCAGAGCGCTTGCCGCCACGTTGAGGGTGACTGTCACAAGCTGCGATGTCTGTCCGGGAGATGCCACCGTCAGAGTGGCCGAATAGGTGTTCGGCGCAAGCCCCGAAGGGTTCACGGAGACGGTGACCGGCGCCGGCGCGGTGCCGCTATTCGGTGAGAACGATAGCCAGGCCGGCGGCGAAGTAACCGATACTGTATAGCCGAGCGAACCGCCTGCCGCGCCCACCGTAAACTGCTGCGAGGCGGGCGGCGTGGTTCCCTGTTTGTAATTGAATGACAGTGAGTTCGAGGACACCGTCAGCGTGGGCAGCGTGGCGATTTTGGCGGCGTACGCATCGAATGGTCCATGATTGGCCGCCTGCAGCGGCGATGCCGTGGGGAAGTTATTCGAACTGGTGATGCCTCCCAGGTAAACATTGCCGCTGTTGTCCAGCGCCACGGCGTTGCCTTCGTCATCCGAAGTTCCGCCCAGATACGTTCCCAGCACCACGGCGCTTCCGGCCGCATTCAACTTCATCAGGTAGCTGTCGCGCGCCCCCCCGGGAGTCGACTGTAAGGCGCCCGCCGGAATGGGCAGCGTGCCGGACGTCGCGCCGGTGAGGTAGGCGTTGCCGCCCGTGTCCACCGCAATGCCGTAGCCGTAATCGTTCTGCGGGCCGCCCAGGTAAGTGGAGTACACAAGGGCGCTGCCAGCCGCGTTCAAGTGGGAGACAAACGCATCGGCCCCACCCGCGTTGGCCGCCTGCAAAGGCGCCACCGTGGGGAAATTCGTGGAGAGCGTGAAGCCGGTGACATACGCCGTCCCCGCGCTATCCAGTCCGATATCCGTGGCCCAATCCGTACCCGTTCCGCCCAGGTAAGTGGAGTAAGTCAAGGCCGAACCCGCGCCATTCAGTTTCGCTACAAAGCCATCCACGCCGCCGGCATTCGCAGCCTGCAGCGGACTCGCCGTGGGGAAATTCAGGGAGCTGGTAGCACCCGCCACCAAGGCGTTCCCGGAACTGTCAACCGCGATCCGCTCGCCCGTATCCGCGCCCGAGCCGCCCAGGTATGTCGAGTAAGTAAGCTGGCTCCCCGCGGCGTTGTACTTGGCCACAAACGCGTCGCTCAGCCCGCCGAATGTGGACTGCAGGGCGCTCGCCACCGGGAAGTTCGCCGAACTGGTCTGCCCCGTTACATAGACCGATTGGGAGTTGTCCACCGCGATACCGAACGCATAGTCGTCTCCGCTGCCGCCCAGGTATGTGGAGAAGATCAGGCCCGAGCCGGTATTATTGAGCTTGGCGACAAAGCCGTCCCAACCGCCGCCATTCGCCGCCTGCTTCGGCGCCGAAGTCGGGAAATCGCTGGAGTTCGTGGACCCGGTGAGGTAGACGTTCTCGCCGCTGTCTACCGCGATCCCGAAGCCCCAATCCGCGCCGGCGCCGCCCAGGTATGTCGAGAACACCAAAGCGTTGCCCGCCGGATTGATTTTAGTGACAAAGGCATCACGCCCGCCGGCACTCGCGCCACGGAACGGACCAGCCACCGGGAACAGCGTCGAATCCGTGCCGCCGGTCAGATACAGAGCCCCCGTCGAATCCACCGCGATATCGTTGGCGAAATCCGAACTGGCGCCGCCCAGGTAAGTCGAGTACAAGAGCACCGGGTCAATCACCAGAGGCGCGCTGGTATCGTAACTCGGCACCTCAAAGCCCACCTCATCGCGACTTAGCAGAACATAGCGGCCCTTCACGCTGGTCTTGGCGCCGTTCTGATTCTGATAGAGCACCGGCTTGCGCTGCCGGATACTGCCTCCACCCGCGGAGAGAATCAGGTCGCCCGCCTTGTCCACGCGCAGCGATTTCTGGCCCTGGAACTTCAATCGGATCTGGCTCGGGTCCGCGCCCGGCGCCACTACCATGTCGTATTCCAACGACCGCTGGTTGCCGTAGTACACCATGTCGATGCCGGGATAGACGTTGCTGTATTCGACCTTCCCGTACTGCGGCACATCGCGGATCCATGCCTTCGGGTCGCTTCCCACGAAGTAATTCGATCTGCCCGCTTGGGCATCGCGCCCGGCAGGCTCGGTCTGACGCGCGCCCAGTAACTGGATTTGTACAGTCGCCGGGAGCACCTGTTCGTTGGATGGCTGCAAGTGCAGCAACGCGCTCGTCGAAGAGAGTGCGAGAGTATAAGCGGAGCCGCGCGAAACGAACTTCACATCGCCGGCAGCCTGTCCGCGATTCGGCTCGAAGCTCAATGGCAATTCGGCCAGATGCAGCAGTGTCCGCTGCGCCGTCTTGGCGTCTTTGGCCAACGGCGAAAGCCGCAGCGCCCGGGGACGCGACAGCGGAGCGGGGCTGGATACGGCCGCTACCGGGCTCCGTTTAGGGATAGAAACGTCGGAACAGTCAGTTACCGACAGAAATGCCAATGTGGAAAGCGCAACCGCCGCTCTTCCGCCCGCCCATAGCAGGGCTCTCAATCCAATCCCTCCGACATAATTTGAACAGTATCATACACTGTGCGATTCGTAGCGGCAATGAACTTTGGTTAGGAAGAATACCGATTCATTTTGGCGAGCCCGGTTTTCGCGGTTTCAAGCGGATCGCCCTTCCAATAAGCCGGATTAAATAATTCTAATGACAGTACCATTGCCGGATTCATGCGCTTCATTTCGGCCAAAATCTGCTTCATCGGAGCCGTCCCGTCGCCAGGGTAGACCCGATCCCGATCGGCGATGGTTTCGCGCGGCGGATTAGCCGGGTAATCGTTCATGTGCAGCACCTGCACGGCCTCCCCGCTCAACATCCGCAGCCCTTCGAAACCGGAGCCGCCCTTGTAAAGATGGAAGATATCCGGCAGCACACAGGCCTTCGGGTGTCCGGTCTGCATGGCGACAAAGACCGCCTGATCCAACCGGTGAAGGTTCACCGACCCGCCCCAGATTTCCAGTTCCGCCACGACCCCCATACGGTCGCCCACTTCCAGCACCGCGCGGTAACGCTCGGCGATCTGCGCCAGACCGATCTCGGCGCCCGTCGTCGCGCCCGCCGGCGGAGCGGCGATGCGTTTGCCGCCGATCTGCGCCACGGTGTCCATGTCGCGGCGCACCTGTTCCAGCCCGCTCGCACGCTTCGCCGGATCGTCCACAATCCACTGCGGGAAAGCGATGGCGCTCTCCACGGTGAGTCCCCAGTCGGCGATCCGTTTGCGCAGATCGGACAGCGATCCCCCGCTTTTCACGTAGGCGTCGATCGCGCTCAACCACGGCTCGACGGACTGATATCCGGCCTTGGCCGCAATTTCCAGGGTCGGCACCAGGTCCAGCTTGTAGCCCTGTAGCGTAGCCGTATTGAGGCAGTAGCGAAATCCGGTAGCGGCCGCGGCGGCGGGCAGAGCGGCAGCCGAACCGGCGAGTGCGAGGCCGCATCCCGTCAGAAAATTCCGTCGAGAGGTTTGGGTCATAGTTCCACGCAAATTCGAGTATGTCAGATCGCCCGGCTACTTCACGCCGCTCCAGAAGAGATTCACCGGACCCGGCGCGCCGATCACAATCTTGCCCTGTGTCACAGTCACTCCGCCGCTGGTCCCGAACTGCGCGAATCGCAAACCGTCGGGCCAGCCCAGGTCGGCGACGTCCAGTTCGATGGGCTTCCCCGCCCCGGCGCGATTCAGCACCACCAGGACGCGCTCTTCCGGCGTGGAGCGCACGTAGGCATACTGGTCGGCGCTCACCATCAATTGGACCAGACCGCCGCGGCGCAGCGCCGGATGTTCGGCGCGGAAATGCAGCATATCTCGCGTGAACTGAAACACCGTGGCGGCGTCACCGGTCCGGCCCTCCGGCGTGAACGCGTTGACGGTATCACCCGGCCAGCCTCCGGGGAAGTCCTTGCGATTGTCCGGGTCGCCCTTCCCCTGCATGGCAATCTCGTCGCCGTAATAGAGGTGCACCACGCGCCGCGTCGTGAGGACGAAGGCGCTGGCCATCATCAGCTTCGCGATATCGCCGTTGGCCACGGTGAGAAAGCGGGGCTGATCGTGATTGCCGGGGAAGACCACCAGGCGCTCCGGATGCAGGTAGAGCGAGTCCTGCGCCAGAACGTCGGTCAACGCCGTCATCGGCTTGCCTTCGGCGAAGACGCCGCGCACCGCGTACTCCAGTGGGAAATCCAGCATGGACTTCAGCTTGGTATCGACGCCCGCACGCCGCTCGCCGCCTTGGAAGAACGAGAGCGCCGCCGGTGTGGGCGCGGTGATCTCGCCGGTCACGACGAGCTTCGGATACTGGAGGTCGATGGCGGTCTGCCACTGTTCCCAGAACGGCCGGTCCACGTACGGATAGGTGTCCTGCCGGATGGCGTCGATGCCGGTCATGCCCACCCACCAGAGCGCGTTCTGAATCAGGTAATCGGACACCAGCGGATCGGCCTGATTGAAGTCTGGCAGCGAGCCGGCGAACCAGCCGTCCAGAGGAATGGCGCGGCGCGCGGGCCGGGAATAGGGATCGGCCAGCGCCGCGATGTCGTAATTGTTGCGCAGCCGCGGCTCGCGATCCAAGCCGTGCCACCACGTAGGCGTCGGCGGATCGGCCACCCAGGGATGACGCGGTCCACTGTGATTCGCCACCTGATCCTGCACCACTTTGAGACCCAGACGGTGCGCCTCGTCCACCAGTTCCCGAAACTCCGGCATGCTGCCCATGCGCGGCTCGACGGCATAGAAATCCACGGCATGATAGCCGTGGTAAGCATCCAGACCGGGCAGCGAATTGCGATACAGCGGCGTCATCCAGACGCCGGTCACGCCGAGGTCCTTCAGATACGGCAGGTGGTCGCGAATGCCGCGCAGGTCGCCGCCGTGCAGGCTACCCTGCGAGCTCCGATTGGCAGGACGGCCCGCCTCCGCGCCGCTGTCGTTGGCCGCATCGCCATCGGCGAAACGGTCGGGCATGATCAGATAGATCACGTCGTCGCCCGAGAAACCCTGAAAGCGGCCGGCCCCGTCGAGCGGCGCATCCAGCGTGAAATCGAAGCCCGCCGTGCCCGATGCGCTGCGCACCTCGAAGCGGTACTTGCCGGGCTTCACCGCGGCGTCGATGGTCACGTAGGCGAACAGATAGTGGCCGTTTTCGGAAGTGCGGCGCACCTCCACCCGCAGCCCGCGAGCCTGCGTGGAAACCGAGGCGCCTTGCAGGCCCGACCCGGTGAGCATCACCTGAACAGGATTTCTGGTATGCCGGACCCACCAGTTCGGCGGTTCCACTTTTCGAATCACCGGAGCAGCGTATAGCCACGCCGCCGCGGCGATTGCCAGCAGACACACTCGCATCTCGGCACTCTCCCTGGACCAGTCATTATCCCCGATTTCACGACTATCGTCCTCCGTCCAGCGCCGTGTGCTAAGAGTTGGACGAATAGCATCCGAGGACAATGTTGAAACTTGAACTCATCACGATGCTCCTGCTCGCCAGTTCCGCGAGTTGGACGCAGACCAGGGGACAGGCTTCCCTTTGGCTGACGACGGCGGATAAATCGGCCCTTTTCGAGCAGCAGAAAGAGCCGCTCCTCTTCACCTCCGCGCACTCCGAAGCCACGGCCATCGAAGTGGACGAGATGCAGCGGTTTCAGACCATGGACGGCTTTGGCTTCGCCCTCACCGGCGGCAGCGCGCAGCACCTGGTCCGCATGGAACCGGCCGCCCGCGCCGCCATCCTGAAGGAACTATTCGGCACCGCCGGCGGCGGTATCGGAATCAGCTATCTGCGCGTCAGCATCGGCGCGTCGGACTTGAACGATCACGTCTTCTCCTATGACGATCTGGCCGCCGGCGAGACCGACCCGCAGATGCTCCGCTTCAATCTGGGTCCGGACCGCGACGACGTGATTCCGGTTCTGAAACAGATTCTCGCCATCAATCCCAAGATCAAAATTCTTGGCTCTCCCTGGTCGCCGCCCACATGGATGAAGACCAATCAGAACGCCAAGGGCGGCAACCTCAAGCCCGAGTGGTACGCCGCCTACGCCACTTACTTCGTCAAGTACATTCAGGCGATGAAGGCCGCCGGAATCCGAATCGACGCCATCACCGTGCAGAATGAGCCGCTCAATGCCGGCAATACGCCCAGCGTCCAGTTGTTCGCGCCGGACGAGGCCATTTTCATCCGCGATTTTCTGGGACCGAAGTTTCGGGCCGCGCGCATGGACACCAAGATTATCGCCTTCGATCACAACTGCGACACGCCGGAATACCCGATCGCGATTCTGGACGATCCGCAGGCAGCCCGCTTCATCGATGGCTCCGGCTTCCACTTATACCGGGGCAAGATCGACGCCATGAGCGACGTCCACAAGGCGCATCCCACTAAGAATCTCTACTTCACCGAGCAGATGGTCACCGGGTCCGTGGAAGGCCGTCCGACCGTCAATGTGGCAGGCCCGGTGCAGCGGATCCTGATCGGCGCCACGCGGAACTGGAGCCGCAATGTGATTCTGTGGAACCTGGCGGCAGACCCGCAGAACAAGCCCCACACCGATAGCGGCGGCTGCACCATGTGTCAGGGCGCCATCACGATCGACGGCAGTAAGGTGAGCCGGAACGTGGCTTACTACGCCATCGCGCACGCCTCCAAATTCGTGCGCCCGGGCGCTGTCCGCATCGCCAGCAATAGCGTGGAAGGGCTGCCCAACGTTGCATTCCGGTCGCCGCGCGGCGGCATCGTGCTGATTGTGGTGAACACCGGACAAGCCACGCGCAGTTTCGAAATACGTCAGCATGGTAAGTCGCTGGCAGCGACCCTGAAAGCAGGCTCGGTGGCGACTTATTTATGGTAACGCCGGGCCTTATTAGCCTGAATAAGTTGAAATTATTTTGAAGTGGGGTGCGTCTGAAGTGGGAATGGACACGGAGAAGACCGGCCTGGGCAGTTGGCTGCTACTGGGCGGGATGACGGGCGCGGCCATGCTGATACACGGGTATCATGGCACGGCCGAGGACGCCGAAATTTATCTGCCCGGCGTGTTGAAGCGCCTCAATCCCGCGCTGTTCCCGTTCAACTCCCGCTTCTTCGATTCGCACGCCGGACTGACGCTCTTCCCCGACCTGGTCTCCGGATCCATCCGCCTGCTGCACCTCTCCACCGGCGTGGTGGTGCTCATGCTGCACGTGGCCTCGATCTTCGCGCTGCTCTACGCGTGTCTGCGCATCGCGCGTCTGTACTTTCGCGAAAGGCATGCCGCCTGGTGCGGAGTGGCGCTGGTGGCTTCGCTGCTCACGCTGCCGGTGGCCGGAACGGCGCTCTACATCATGGATCAGTATTTGACGTCGCGGTCATTCTCCACCGCGGCGTCGATGCTCGCCCTGGCCTGTTTCCTGGAGCGCAAGTGGACGGCCGCGGCGGCATGGATGGTTTTCACCGCCGCCGTGCATCCGCTCATGTCGCTTTTCCTGCTGGTGCTGCTCGCCATTCTGGCCCTTTCTGAACTTCAGTGGCAGCCCGCTCAGGCAGTGTTCGCGGCGTTTTCATTCGCGCTCTTCCCGCCGGTGACCCACACGTATCAGACGGTCATTCAATCGCATCCGTACTTCCTGCTCACCAACTGGGCCTGGTATGAGGTGGTGGGCATGCTCGCGCCCATCCTGCTGTTCGCCGGGATGGCCTTCGCGGGTCGCGGTTCGCGCTTCGCGCACATGGGCCGCCTCTTGAAGGCCCTGATCGCATTCGAGGTCTTCTTCCTGGCCGGGAGCCTGCTCATCAGCGTTCCCGGGTCGCTGGAGCGCTTCGCCGAAATCCAACCGATGCGCTGCCTGCTGCTGGTGTACATCCTGCTGTTCCTGCTGGGCGGCTGCCTGCTGGGAGAAGTGGTGCTGCGGCGGCGCGTCTGGCTTTGGGCTCTCCTTTTCGTTCCGCTCTGCGGGGGGATGGCCTTCGCCCAACTGCAACTCTTTCCGGCCTCACGCCACGTGGAACTGCCGTGGCAAGACTCGCGAAACTCCTGGGTGGAGGGCTTCGATTGGATTCGCACCCACACCCCCCAAAACGCCTACTTCGCCCTGGACCCCAACTACGAGCAACTGCCGGGCGAGGACATCCACGGCTTCCGCGCCATCGCTCAGCGCAGTATGCTGGCCGATAACGGCAAGGACAGCGGAGCGGTGAGTATGTTCCCCGCCCTGGCCGCCGCCTGGAGCGAACAGGTGGAGGCCCGCCGAGGTTGGAAGCAATTTCAGGAGCCCGATTTCCTGCGGCTCAAGACCCGTTACGGGGTGGATTGGGTGGTGCTGCAGCAGCCCGGCTCGCGCGGCCTCGTCTGCCCTTACCGGAATGATCGGGTTTTGGTCTGTCGCGTCGAATAGGACCGTGATAGCATCAGCCTATGGCTGCGGGGATGACATTCGAATTCCGATGCCGCTGGAGCCGCCCCGTTGTGGTGGAAGGCGAGCAATGGCTGGTCATCCGCGCCTTCGACCGCTCTCCCAGGGAAGACTGCTTTCCGGATGTTTTCCTGATCCGCGCGGCCATCGTGCAGTGGCGGTGGGACTCGCAATACTGGAGCGCCCTCCAGGAAATGTACCGCGCGGCATTCGGCTTCGATTCTCCTTTGGGACATATCGCCGACCGCGTTCCCTGGCTTGAAGAACGCGTTGCCGACGCCTTTCAGAACGGCGCGCTGGTGCTGGTGAAACCGGTATGGGAACAGGTCCCGGGTGTTTCCAATACCGGCGAGAAGTCCGCGAGCCCCGACTATCTGGCCGACCATGATGCCCGCAAGGACGCGCGCAAGCAGGACTCGCTGCTGCTGCCTACCAAAACGTGGGTGGAAATCAAACTGTTGGATCAGGATGGCGTGGTGGTGCCCAATGAACGGTACCGGGTGAAACTGCCGGACGGCACGATCATCGAAGGCAATCTGGACGAGAACGGCTGGATGCGGGAGAGCGGCATCGATCCCGGCCAGTGCGAGATCACGTTCCCCGATATTCATCAACTGGAATGGGACCCGGAGTAACGCCTCTACGCACGCTCGGGTAAGTCGATTTCGACCGGGTTTGACGTCACCTCACCCAGCCAGATGTCGCTCCAATTGCCGTGCCGGCGGGTTTCCGAATCCACCCATGCCGTCAGAGTGCTCTTCCAGCGGACGCGTGCGTTGTACCTGCCGGGTGCCAGTCCCAGCGCTACAAAGGGTCCCCACAGGAAGAAGTAGCTCGCGCCATCGTCCGCCGGCAGAAATCGCTCCTCTTCCAGCAACATCTCCCGCCCGGCGTCCAGCTTGCGATAAAGCACGCGATAGGGAGTGGTGTCGAACTTCGCGATCGACCGCTTGTCGGTGAAAGGGATCTCCTTCCCTCCGGCAAGCGACAGCCAGGGTTCCGAAGGCTGCAGGTTTCGATCGTGCAGCACCATGAGCGGACCCGCGGACCGGTTCAACAAAGTGGCGCGCAGAATCGGCCCGGCTACCGATTCCAGCCGAATTTCGAATGGACTTTTCTTGGGCGTCATCTGTCCCGTTTTCCTCCCGGCCGCCTGGAGCGCCAACAGACCCACAAACCCGCCGCGCGTCACAAAGGCTCCTCGAATGGGACCAGCTTGGAGCCCCTGCGACCCCGCTTGAACTGGCTGAACCGATAGCCCAAACGCGAATCGAAGTAGCCGAGATAGACACTGCGCGGGGCCACGATCTCCGGGAAGTAGCGGTCTTCGCCGCTCGCCACCAGCGCGGCGCCGCGCTGCGGTCCCAGGTAATACAACTTGCCTTCGTCCGTCGCCGCCAACAGATGGAGGCGGCCCAGGCCGTCCACATCGAAGCTCAATTCCGTCAAAGGCCGGTGCAGCGGCAGCCGGTCAATCGCCGTGTGACTGGTCTCGCCGCTGCGCAGGGAGGCGCCGAAGGCTTCCAGACTCCCGCCGCGCGGCCGTTCCCGGAAAAGCGCTTTGATCCGGCCGGTGAGCGGCTCGATCCGGCAGCTATGCAGCGGCAGCCGGCTTCGAAACAGCCGCGTCTCCGCCAGCGTCTCGCCGGTGAAAGAGAGCCGCTGATACGCCAGCCCGCGCTGCTCCATCAGCAGATGTACGGACTCTTCGTCAGCCCCGGCTGCCGACACTTTGCCGGCAGTGGCGCAACCGAACGCCAGGGGTAAGCCGTCCGCTTCCATGCGCCGGCACTCGAAGCGGCCGTCCGCTTCGAAGTACAGCAGCAGACCTCCGCCGCGTTCATGATTGCACCACGGCAGCAGCCGGCATCCCGCCGGAATCTCCGCTTGCCGCACCTCTCCGGACGCCTTCCCGCTCACATGACGACGCGCCTTCACACGGTCGCCCACGGTCCAGACCACCCAGCGCTCAAACATCGGATCGAAGGTCTCGGCCCACGCAAATGCGGCGGTAGAACACATCGCGGTTTCAGCCGGCTCATTCTCCAGAATCGGTTCCGAATACCAGGCGGCCAGCGGCGAGCCGTAATTATACTGGCGCAGGATCCAGCCCGGCTTGCCGGCGCGAACGGTATGCAGGATCGCCGTCAGGCTGTCCAGCATGCAGTTCTCGTACTGGAAACGAATGCTCTCGAGCGCGGGATTGGTCACCACGACGCGGATCAGCTCAGAGAATAAACGGAGCTGCGCGGGCTCGTACTCGTAGGTCGCGCGCAACACCAGATTGCCGGCCGGCAGGGGATAGTGGAACGGCGCCAGGTCGATGGTGCGCTCCCACGCCTCACCGGCGGCCAGTTCCTCGATCATCTGCCGTCCGTCCGGACGAGCTCCAACCAGCATCGCCTGGCCGGTCATCCCGTTCATGTTTCGCAGTTTGCGGGCCGTGACGAGAAAGAGCTCAAAGTTCAGCGCGGCGGACGTATCGAACAAGTTGGGCGCCTCCACGGGTTCAGAGCCCCGATTTCGCAGGCGCACATGAACTTTGAAGCCCTCATGGGTGGTGCCCGTCCGCGCGGCTCTCAATTCGAGATCGATAGACATGATGAATCTTACGACTGCTTCGCCAGCAGCCTGTTACTCTGCTCCCAGCCCCGCAGGCCCAGATTGCACTTGCCGCAGAAATGCGGCGTAAAGCGGCCCTGCGTCTGGAAAGGCAGCGCCACCCGGCCCAGGGCCGGATCCACTCCGTAACTCATCAGACAGTTGTGATCGTTCAAGTCGTGGAACGTGGGATGAGTATCCTTCGCATTTTCCCAATGCCGCAAGAAGAACAAATGACCCATTTCATGGGCGGTCACGTAGTAGACCTTTTCCGGATCCTGCAGATCCAGGAAGATCACCCCGTCCGGCAGACCCACCGAGTTGTATCCGGCGACGAATTGACGATTGGACTGGAGTACCGAGTGATTGCCGTGGGCCGGGTCGGTCTGCACGTCCACCGGCTCATGTTGGTTGATCGTAATCAGAATGATTCCCACCGGGAACTCCGCGCGGACCTTTTTGGAGATCTCCGCACCCACCAAAGGACTGCTCCGGTCGAAGAAGCCATGCTCCGCGGCAAAGCCCTGCAATAAAGTCCGGTACTGGCCCGCATTCATGTTTCCTTGCGGAGGAGTGGGCCCCCCGAAGTATGCGTTCGGCTTGACGGTCATACCGGGTTGCGCCGTGAGCCCGGAGGCTTGCAGTTGCGCCAGGTAGTCGGCCGTTGTCAGAACGTCGCTGATATTTTTCGTCGCCACACTACTGGTATCCAGTTCCACATGGGCTCTGGCGAACTCCGCCTTCACCAGGTCCAATTGCGCCGCGTTCTTGGTCCGCGACGGCCAGGTGACGATAGCGGCCACCTTGCAGAAGCGAGTGACCACGAACGTCCCCGTATCCAGGTGGATGCGCTTGGCCACGGTGGTGGCGGCATGGTCCGCCTCGAGCGCGGCTTGCGTGGGCTGGCCGGTGAAATCGATCTCAGCGCGCAACTGATAGTCGTCACCGGCAATGTAAGATGGCCGGAAGAAGATGCCCGCCTTACCCAGCCGCAGGGGAAATTTCTTGTCCGTGGATGCCGTGCTGAACACCACTTTCTGGCCGCCGTCGCTGGCGGTGGCGTACGGCTGATAGGCGTCACCCAGCAGAAAGGGCGCATCGAAGCTGGTGCCCTGCGCCGTCCTGCGAATGCCGTTCAAGGTAGAGGGACAGTTGTCGCCGTTGTCCCCGGACCTGCCGTTGTTGATGACCAGCGCCGCTTCCAGATATTTCTTGGTCTGGCTGGGCTCCGAAGCCGTGGGAGATAGCTGAGTGGCCAGATTCTCGTTCGGGTCCTTCATGCGGAAGTTAATGCGCACGGGGCCTACAGCCTCGGGAGCCAACTTTTTGGAATTGTCTTTCGCCTTGAGAAAGATCGTGGCTTCCAGTGGAATCAACGGGCGGTTCAACTTGTTGTCGTCGCAAACACTGCGGCTCCCATTCCGGAACTCACTGCCCGCCCCGGCGCCCGTCAGCGTGGCCCCCAGGTACTGATAATAGATTTCCTGGACCATCACCTTGGCTGTGCCGCCCGGGCTCCCGAAGGCGTCGCCCACCAGAGCGGGCCGTGAGTTTTCCCCGGCAGTCAGTGCATCTTTGAATGGCTGATCGATGTCGGGCCGGTAGTTGGCGGGGAACATCTGGTACATCTTCTTGTGATTGGCCTTGTAAAGCAGGATGGCCTTTTCCAGATAGTTCTCTACGTCCTTGCCGACGGGTCCACCGTAATACCCCAGTTGATTGAGCTTGAACTGGACCCATTCCTTCTCTTTCGCGGCCTTGTCCGGCTCTTTCTCGTCGGGAGTGAACGGCCCTTGCTTCAACTCCAGGGAATGGTACAGGATTTTGAATTTTTTCTCGGCCGTCAGTACGCCTGTGTGAGTGGTCTTGTCCGACAGCAGCGCGTCGTGAAAGAACTTCACCTTGAATGGACCCATCAGCGGATTCGCAAACTGATCCTGCGACGGGCCCAACTTAATCTGGCCGTCCCACGAGATCAGATTGTTGTCGCCATCCGCATTCTCGAGCGTCCCCAGATCGCGCCTCACGAGCGTGTTCCCGGGGTAATTCTCGCCCTCGATGGTGAGCACGACTTTGCGCCCGGCCAAGCCGGCAATGGCGAAGCGAATCTCCAGCGGCTCTTTGGACGAGGCGAAGTGGTCGTCGACCTTCACGATGTCCAGCTTCTTCAATTCCAGTTGAACCACTACAGTCGCGACTTCCGCCAGAGCCACCGATCGATCGGTTTCCCTCAGCCCGATCACCGCCGGCTCCGGCGGCCCGTTCGTGGGACCGAAGAATGGCTTGACCGTGAGATCGGTGGTGCCGGCCTTGATGTGATACGTCAGTCCGGGAGTAACCGGGCCGAAATCGGCGATGCCGGAACCGTTGGTGCTGAATCTCGAGATCCCCTCAGCCGACGCCGGAGAAATCTCCACCGGCACCTTCGCCAGCGGCTGCCGTTTGGTATCCAGCACTTTCACAATCAGAAAGCCCAAAGCCTTGGTGAAGACGACGTCCCTGAACGTCGTTTCCGGACCTTCTTCGATATTTACCGAAATCTTACTCGCTCCAGCCTTGAACGGCGCATTGCCCGCGGGCACCGGACCAAAACCGGGGGCCGGGTCGATCGTAACGTCCACAACACCCGCCGCGAGATCCGGAAACTTCACGATCCCCTGATCGTCCGTCAGGCGATGCCGGGTCTCTTCCAGCCGCCGGACGAACACCGTCGCCTCGCTGACGATCGGGTTTCCCGCCGGGTCCTTCACAGTGATGATCAGCGAACCCAACGTATTGGGTACGGCGGGAGCCTGCGGGACGGGCTTTTGGGCGGTCTTCCCCATACTATTTCGCTTGCGGCGGCTTCTTCACCACCGGGTCGCAATCGTCATTCACTTCGCGCAGCGCGTCCATGGTCGGGTCGTCCAGCACCCCGGTAGTTTGCGGCAGGCT
>DASZMZ010000286.1:0-5964 GCA_035551455.1 Candidatus Sulfopaludibacter sp. | reverse complement strand
CGTACGAAGTCTAGTTGTTGCGGACGGCGTCCTCGAACGCGGCGGAAGTGATACGATTGACCTACTCCGCGCGATGACGCCGTCCTCTCAAATCGCTCACTACAGAATCGTCTCCAAGCTGGGCGAAGGCGGCATGGGCGCCGTCTACCGCGCCACCGACACCAAACTCAACCGCGACGTCGCCATCAAAGTTTTGCCCGATGCGCTGGCTGCCGATCCCGACCGGTTGGCGCGCTTCGGCCGGGAAGCGCGCGTGCTGGCGTCGCTCAGTCATCCGAATATCGCGGCCATCTACGGGTTGGAGGATCGCGCCCTGGTGCTGGAACTGGTGGAGGGGGCCACGCTGGCCGGCGCGCGTTCCGAAGCCGACGCGCTGCCGATTGTCCACCAACTGATCGACGCTTTGGAATACGCGCACGATAAGGGCATCGTTCACCGAGATCTCAAGCCCGACAACATCAAAGTCACGCCGGAAGGCCGGGTAAAGGTGCTGGATTTCGGATTGGCCAAGGCGCTGACGTCCGAACCCGAAGCCGTCAATCCCGCGAACTCGCCCACACTCACGATGCGAGCCACCATGGCGGGCGTGATCATGGGCACTGCGGCGTATATGTCTCCGGAACAGGCGCGCGGACAGAACGTGGATAAGCGCGCCGACATCTGGTCCTTCGGTGTGGTGGTCTACGAACTGCTCACCGGCATCCAGCTTTTCGAAGCGCCCACGGTCAGCGATATGCTGGCTGCCGTGCTCACGCGCGAGGTGGATTTCACGGCTGTCCCGCCGCGTTTCCGCCGGCTGCTGCGCGCCTGCCTGGAGCGCGATTCACGCCGCCGCATGCGCGACATCGGCGATGCACGATTGCTGCTGGAAGAACCGAACACACCGCCGGTAGTTGCCGCCGCGCCGGCGAAGTCTTCGGCCGTACCGTGGATTGCGGCCGCCCTCGCCACGCTTGCCGCCGCGGTGTTTGCATTTCTATTTTGGCGGGCCGGAAGTCCCGAAGCCAGGCCGCTCAGCCAATTCAACGTGGAACTCGGGCAGATGGCGATCAACGGGTCGCGCATGCTCGCGATGGTCTCGCCGGATGGCCGCCGCATCCTTTACCGCATCCTGGGTCCTCAGGGTATCCAGGTCGCCACCCGGCAACTGGATCGGTCAACGGGTACGGTTCTTACCGGCACCGATGGCGCCGTTGACGCCTTCTTCTCGCACGATGGCGCCTGGATCGGAGTTTTTGCCCGCGGTCAACTCTTGAAACTCCCGGCCTCCGGCGGAGCGCCTACCCTTCTGTGCGATGCTCCGTCGGCTTTCGGCGGCGCCTGGCTCCCGGACGGTACCATTGTGGCGGCCCTCGGCGGCCAACGGCTGGTGCGCTTACCGGCGGCCGGTGGAGAACCGCAACTCATCCGGCAAGGTCAGGAAATGCGATACCCGCAGGCGCTGCCCGGGGGCGATCGCGTGGTGGTAACCAGCGCTCCCGCAGGCGCTGCCGATTTTGAAAATGGCGAAATCCAGGTGATTTCGGTCAAGACGGGCGAGACAAAGACCGTGCTTCGGGGAGGCTATTTCGGTCGCTATCTTCCCTCGGGACACCTGCTCTACGTGCACGGAGGATCGATCTACGCCGTGCGCTTCAATCTATCGCGGATGGAAACCGAAGGCACTCCCCTCTCTTTCATTGAAGGCGTCTCCGGGTATGCTGCCGTAGCTGCAGGCCACTTCGATTTCTCGGCGGACGGCAAGTTTTTTTATAGCAGCGGCGCCGCTTATTCGTCGGAGCATCAGGTCGCCGTCATCGGTGCAGACGGTGTTCCACAACCGGTTCCCGGCGTCGCCGCGGTGGCGGTTCGTCTATCCCCCGATGCCAAGCGGCTGGCGATCAGCGCCAAAGGCGACATCTCGGTTTACGATTTCGCGCGAAAAATCGCCACTCGGATTACCTTCGACCCCTCCGCGTCCAACCACAGTCCGGCGTGGACGCCCGATGGACATTACATCGCGTATTCGGGCGCAGGAGGCATCTGGTGGACCCGGTCGGACGGGTCCGGGCAGCCGGTTCGCATCATCGAGGGAAACTCTGCCCTCGCGCCCTTTTCCATGACTGCGGGGGATGGAGCGCACAGCGTGCGGATGGTGTTTCAACAGCCGGCAGGCCAGGGTCAGGACAAGCTGCAAAGTGACATTTTTGTGGCGACGCTCGACCTTTCCGCGCCGGACCATCCGGTGGTGGGCAAACCGGAGGTTTTTCTGGCCACGGCCGCCAACGAAACCAACCCGATGATTTCTCCCGACGGGCGCTGGATGGCATACTACACCCAGCAACCGGGTGAGGACGCCAATAGCGGCCTCTACGTCCGCCGCTACCGGCCCGGCCTCCCGGCATCCGGCGGGAAATGGCAGATCGCGAATTCATGGTCCCGGTTCCTGGTCTGGTCAAGCGACGGGAAACAGATCTTCTTCCGTTCCGGGGATTCGCACCTGATGGTGGCCGACTACACCACCTCCGGCGACGCTTTCGCAGTCGGCAACCCGCGCACATGGTCCCCGTCGCAAATGTATTTTTCGGGAAGTCTTCAGGACTTCGACGTCTTCCCCGGCGGTCTCCGCGCGGTGGCCATTGTTCCCGATGACAATAAGACTCCCGGCACGCCGCATGTCAACTTGATGCTCAATGTTTTCGACGAGCTGAAACGCAGGCTACCGTGAGCGTTGTGGAATCAGCGTGATCGAGGTGCCCACCAGCAGGACCAGGGCCCCGATCCACAGCCAGTTGACGAGCGGAAAGAGATAGGCCTCCATCACCGGCGTGTCACTCGAATTGAGGCCGGCGAAATTCACGTAGAGGTCTTCATTCAGGCGATGGCGGATGTCCACCCGGCCTACCGACTGCCTGCTCGCCTTGTACAGTTCGCGGCGCGGCGTCATGGTGGCGACGGCACGGCCCTCCTGAAACACGTCGACCAGCGCGCTCTGCCACATCAGATTGGCATCCTCGCCGGTATCGACGCGCCGCACGTTGAGCGTATACCCGCCCACGGTGAGCCTCTCGCCGACGCGAATTTCGGCCTTCACTTCCCGATTGAAGGCGGCCCCGGTGAGTCCCACGAAAATCAGCACGATCGCCAGATGGACGACGTAGCCGCCGTAACGCCGCGTATTGCGGAGAGTAAGCCTGGCCAGCGCGCGCGGGAAGGCCACAGCCTCATTGATCGCGATGGCGCGGCTCCCCTGAAAGAATTCCACCGCGATGGTCAGGCTGACAAAGGTGCAGAGCGCGAAGGAGACCAGCGGATATCCGAACGTCACGCCCTGCGACCAGAGGAAGGCCGCCACCGCGAGTCCGCCGAGTCCCGGAATGCGAAAGGTGCGACGCAGCGTTTCGAGCGACGCGCGCCTCCACGGCAGCAGCGGCGCGACACCCATGAGCAGCAGCAGCGCCAGTCCCAGGGGCGTCATGATGCGATTGAACCACGGCTTCTCCAGCGTCACCTTGTCCCCGCTGACGAACTGCGAGATCACCGGAAAGAGCGTACCCCATAGGATGGCGATACAACTGGTGAGCAGCAGCAGATTATTCAGCAGGAAACTGGATTCGCGCGAGACGATGTTCTCCATGCGAGCCTCGCCGCGCAGATAGGGGAGCCGCGACAGAATCAGCCAGACGGTCGCCGCGATGCCGATGGACAGGAAGCCCGTGAACCAGTTGCCGATCGACGATTTGGCGAAGGCATGCACCGAATCCACCAGTCCCGACCGCGTCATCATCGTGCCGAAGATGCACAGGAAAAATGATGACGACACCAGCACCACATTCCAAACGCGCAGCATGCCGCGTTTTTCCTGCATCATTACCGAATGCAGGTAGGCCGTGCTGCTGAGCCACGGAAGAAACGACGCATTCTCCACCGCGTCCCAACTCCAGTAGCCGCCCCACCCGAGCGCGGCGTAGGCCCAGCGCGCGCCCAGCAGGATGCCGAAGCCCTGGAAAAACCAGGTGATCAGCGTCCAGCGGCGCGCCGTCTCGAGCCACGCCGTGCCGCTGCGCCGTTCCCACAGCGCGGCCATGGAGAAGGCGAAAGGCACCACCATGCCGACGTAGCCGAGGTACAGAATGGGCGGGTGGATGCGCATGAGTGGATACTGCAGTAACGGATTCAGGCCGGCGCCATCGGGTACGGTGGTCGGGCCTCCGAGGACCGCCAGCACCCGAAACGGATTCGCGATAAACGTGTTGAGCACCAGGAAAAACGCCTGTGTGGCGGAGAGCACCAGGATCAGCGGGGCCGGTCCGCGACCCGAACGGCCGCGCCACACAGAGACGGCGGCATAGCAGGAGAGCAGCCAGCTCCACAGCAGCAGCGAGCCTTCCTGTCCACCCCACCATGCGGCGAATTTGTAGGACGCGGTCATGGCGTGATTGCTGTTCGAGGCGACGTACGCGAAGCGGTAATCGTCGGTGAGGAAAGCGTGCACCAGGATGGCGGCGGCCACTGTGAGGCAGAACCAGACGGCGTACACACTGCGTTCGGCGCTGAGGCGCAGGAGGCGATTGCCGCGCACCAACGACGCGATGGCGGCGTACAGGCAGAGCAAGAGCGCCAACAGCAGACAGAGGTATCCCGTGTTTTCCATAAACGTCCTTTTTTAGCGGGTGATTAGAGCGTGTGACAGAGCGCGCAGGAATGGTCGTTGAGCTGCGCGCGAATGGCCGGATTCCAGCGGGCAGGCGCGCTGCGTACCGGTTGGCGCGCCGACAGCCAGACGGTCCCGGCGGTCAATACCATCATGGCCGCGGCAATCAGCAGTGCCGAGACGCGCCGCGCCGGTATCGCGGTGGCGGGACGAAACAGGCGGTCCTGCAAAGCGTCCGGCGCGGGCACCGGTGCCAGTCCCGCGGCCAGTTCCTGTTGCAGCCACTCAGGCACGGGAGGCTCCTTGGGAGAGGCCGGCCAGACGCCGCTCCAGCGCTTTGTGCGCGCGATTGAGGCGTGAGGCCACGGTGCCCAGCGAGCAGCCCAGCACCTCGGCAATCTGGTCGTAGGCCAGGCCCTCGGTATACCGCAGCACGATGACGATGCGCAGGTCGGGCGGCAGCTTTTCGACCGCGGCGCGGACCCGGTTGCCGAGTTCCTCGCGCAGCATCTGGGTCAGAATATCGCCGGACGCGCGGAGCGTGGCCATCAATTCATCGGCCAGCGGGATCAGGCGGCGGGTCCGGCGCTGCTGGTCGAGGCAGCTATTGACGACCATGCGGTAGACCCAGGTCTGAAAGCCCGAGTCGCCGCGAAAACTTTGAATGGTGGAGAAGAGTTTGACGAACGTGTCCTGCGCGATATCCATGGCGGCGGCCTCTTCGCCGGCGAAGCGCAGGGCTACGGAATAGACTTTGTTCTTGTAGGTCTCAAAGAGCGTGCGGAAGGCGTCGCGGTCCCCGCGTTTGCAGGCTTCGACCAGATCCCGTTCTGCGCTCTCCAGCACCATACTCTACTATGACGCCGGGGCGTCGGGATTTCTTCCAGGTATTTTTGCGGAGGATGGCCGTGCGTCCACGCGTTTCGATCAGGCCGATTTCGCCGGTAGTTCCTTCAGAATCTCGCTGACGAAAGCCTTCGCGTCACCGAAAAGCATCAGGGTCTTATCCATGTAATACAAGTCGTTATCGATGCCCGCGAAGCCGGGACTCATCGACCGCTTGATGACCATCACCGTGTGCGCGCGGTCCACGTCCAGGATCGGCATGCCGTAGATGGGGCTGCCTTTGTCGCTGCGCGCCGCGGGATTGGTGACGTCGTTGGCGCCGATCACCAGTGCGACGTCGCACTGCGGAAATTCGCCGTTGATGTCGTCCATCTCCACCAGCTTGTCGTACGGAATATCGGCCTCGGCCAGCAGCACATTCATGTGGCCCGGCATGCGACCGGCCACCGGATGGATCGCGTACTTGACGGTCACGCCCTTGGCCT
>DASZMZ010000285.1:0-47155 GCA_035551455.1 Candidatus Sulfopaludibacter sp. | reverse complement strand
TGGAACAGTACGTGCTGCCCAAACCCGCGCCGAAAATTCAGATGTACCACTCTGTGGGCGCGTCGGACCCGCTGACGGCGGCCGATGTAAAGAAGCCCATCGGCGATGGCTTGCCGGAATCTCTCGCAGGCTGGATTCCCTACAGCGGCGTGACCGCCATCAAAATCAAACTGAACGGCGCAGACCTCGCCTGGGACGTGGATCGCGTCGCGTCCATCGATAAGGTGGCCGGCGCGGCGCAGGCCAAGCGCAACGTCACCGCCTGGATCTACTCGCTGGACTTCAATGAGCGCTGCCCGAACGTTCAATATCTGCTGGATTTCGAGGCCCAATTGAAGGGCAAAGCCGCCTCGGCCTTCGACAAAGTCCAGTACATCGAGCAGCCCACGGCGCGCGACTTGGCGGCCAACCGGCAGAACACCATGTTCGAGGCGGCGAAACTGCGCCCCGTGGTGATTGACGAATCGTTGACGGGGCTGGATTCCCTGCTCATCGCGCGCGAAATGGGTTACACGGGCGTGGCCCTGAAGGCGTGCAAGGGCGTCTCGCAATCGCTGCTGATGGGCGCCGCGGCGCAAAAATACAAGATGTTCCGCTGCGCGCAGGATCTGACTTGTCCCGGTGCCGCGCTGGTGGTCTCGGCCGGGATCGCCTCGCATGTGCCAGGGGTGACGGCGCTCGAAGCCAATGCGCGCGAGTATGTTCCGTCGGCCAATAAGGGCTGGGAGAAGCGATTCCCCGGCATCGTCGACGTGCGGAACGGATATCTGGACACCAGCACTCTGGACGGAGTTGGACTGTGTACCAATCAGGAAGCTTAAACCGGCGGACCCTGCTGCGCAGCGCGTTTGCGGTGAGTGCCGGTACCGCCTTGAGTGCCGGCCGCGTCTGGGGCGCCAATGACAGGATCCGGTTCGGCCTGATCGGCAGCGGCGGCCGCGGCCGCGAAGATTGGACCACGTTCCTCAAAGAGCCGGAAGTGGATCCCGTGGCGGTCTGCGATGTGTACGGTCCCTTTCGCGAGAAGGGTATCGCCATCGCCGAGGGTCGCGCCAAGCCGTTCAAGGATTATCGCGAACTGCTGGCGCTGAAGGATATCGACGCGGTGATTGTGGCCACGCCCGATCACTGGCATTCGGCCATCACCATCGCTGCCTGCGAGGCGGGCAAAGACGTCTATTGCGAGAAGCCTCTCTCCTTGCGGATCGCCGAAGGCCGCCAGATGGTGCAGGCCGCGCGCAAGCACAATCGCGTGGTGCAGGCGGGCAGCCAGCAGCGCAGTGGAGCCCATTATGCGCAAGCCGTGAAGCTGATTCAGGACGGCGGGATCGGCCAGGTCCACCGCATCGATGCCGGCTACCAGCGCAACATCTTTCCGGGACTCAAGGCCACGGAAATGGCGGCCGGCATCAGTCCCGAATTCGATTACGCCATGTGGCTGGGACCCGCGCCCAAGCGGCCTTTCGACCCCTTCCGCTGCATCTACAATTTCCGCTGGTTCTGGGATTATTCGGGCGGACAGATGACCAATTGGGGCGCGCATCATCTGGACATCGCGCGCTGGATTGTGGGAATGGATGCGCCCACCGATATCTCGGCATTCGGCGGGCGGTACTCGCTGACCGACGGCGGAGAGACTCCCGACATCCAGCAGGTGATGTATCAGTTCGGCAAGGTCGTGGTGAACTGGACGTCCAGTGAAGTGGCCGAGGGCAAGCCTCACACGCTGGATATCTTCGGCACGAAGGGAATGCTCACGCTGCTGCGCGGCGGCTTCCAGATCTTCCCGGAGATGAAGAACAAAGCGCCGATGATGGAGCCCTTGCAGGTGAAGGGTGCGGACTTGAACGTGCAGCATGCGCGCAATTTTCTGGACTGCTTGAAGAGCCGGAAGAAGCCGAATGCAGATGTGGAAGAGGGCCATCGAAGCGCCACCATGTGCCACTTGGGAAATCTCTCCATGCGGCTGGGACGGCGTCTGAAGTGGGATGCGGCGAAGGAGCAGGTGGTGGGCGATCCGGAAGCCAACGCCATGCTCGGGTGAATCAGATGAATCGCAGACGGTTTCTTTCCAGCAGCGCGGTTGCGGGCGTATTGAGCAGTTCCAGTGCAGCGGCGGCGCCGGCGCCTCCGGCCCGCATGAAACTGGGGTGCCAGAGCGCTCCCACCAACGACACGCATTTAAAGTACCTGGCCCGCTATGGCGTGAAGAATATCTGCGGCTATCCGGTGGTGGGCGAAGATCGTCTGTACGCCAACGTCGATGAGCTGAAGTCGATGAAGGACCTCGCGGACAAGAACGGCATCAGCGTGGACTGCATCGCGCTGCCGTTCCTCACGTCGAGCCACATCGATAAGGAAAAGCACGGCGCCATCATGCTGGCGCAAAGTCCGGAGCGCGATCGGGATATCGAGTCCGTGCAAAACGCCATCAAAAACGCGGCGGCGGTAGGCGTTCCTTCGATCAAGTACAACATGAGCATCCTCGGAGTGGTGCGGCTGCCCGGTAGAGCGCCGGGTCGTGGAGATGCGACGTACAGCGCGTGGCGGTTGGCCGATGCCAAACCGTCGACGCCGTTGACGCGGGCGGGGCGCGTCAACGCCGATCAGTTCTGGGAGCGCATCACCTATTTCCTCGAGCGCGTGATTCCGGTCGCCAATGAGTATAAGGTCCGCATGGCCTGCCATCCGCACGATCCGGGCATGCCGCCGGAAGGCTACCAGGGTGTCGACCGGGTGCTGGGAACGGTGGCTGGACTGAAGAAGTTCGTGTCGATCCACGAGAGTCCTTATCACGGGTTGAACTTCTGCCAGGGCACCGTGTCAGAGATGTTGGCGGATCCGGGCAAGGAAATCTTCGACGTGATCCGTTATTTCGGCACGCGGCGCAAAATCTTCAACGTGCATTTCCGCAATATTCGCGGCCATCGGAACGATTTCGTCGAAACCTATCCCGATGAAGGCGATGTGGATTTCGTGAGGGCCATTCAGGTGTACAAAGAGGTGGGGTATCCCTACCTGCTCATGCCGGACCACGTGCCCCAGGCCCCCGGCGACACCGGCGGCTTGCAATCCTTTGCCTACTGCTACGGGTATATCAAAGCCCTGATTCAATCGGTATCGTAGGCCTCGGTGAAAATCCATCCCTCTACGAAAGCGCTGCTGATCTTTGACAACCGAAACGTTCTTAGGCCCGAACTGCGCAGTAGCGACAGACGATCGCCTTTCGTCGTCTGTTGTGGATGGGCCTGCGGCCCGCCAAAATTCATGAAAAACGCCTGGGCCTCGGGACTTTGCCGGATGTCCAGCCGGTTTTTCGCCCCCGTCTCCGTGCTTGCTCTGTCCCTCTGTGCTTCCTCGGCGTCTCGGTGTCTCGGCGGTGAAAAGAATTTCCTCCGTGCTTCCTTCGTGTCCTCCGTGACTCCGTGGTGAGGAGGTTTTTCGACCCTAAAACTAGTTATCTCTCAGCGCGTCCAGTGGATCCAGCCGGCTGGCGCGCCGCGCGGGCACCAGGCAGGCGCCGAATGAAATGAGCGCCAGCAGCACGGTGACCGCGGCGATGGTGAGCGGATCCCGCCCACCGATCTCATAGAGCAGACTGCCCAGCAGTCGGCCAAAAAATAGCGCGGCCCCGGCGGCAGCCAACAAACCGGCCGCAACCGGCGCCATCCCCTGCCGGATAATCAAGCCGTACAGTTGCCCCGCTTGCGCGCCCAGCGCCGCGCGGATGCCCAATTCGGCCGTACGCCGGGCCACAGTGTACGACACGACCGCGTAAATCCCGAATCCCGCCACCAGCAGGGAGATGAGCGCGAAGCCGCCCGCCAGCAGCATCTGGAACCGCCGCATGCCGATGCTGGAATCGAGGATCTCCGACATGGTGCGGAGATTGGCGGCGGGCACATCGGCGTCGGTCGCATGGAGTGCCGCGCGCAGTGCGCCGGCGATGGATTGCGGCGTGCCGGAGGCGCGGGCCACCAGCACCGTGCGGTAGGGCACGTAGTCCCAATAGCCGCGGTACATCATGGCGACGGGCGGATGGTCGGCATTAGCGCGGACATCGCCGGCCACCCCAATGACGTCGAACCACTCGTTGTTGCCACGGGTAAGGCGGCGGCCCACCGGGTCCTGACCGGGCCAGAGAGCAGCGGCCAGGTTCTTGGAGATGACGGTGCGGTGGTAGGGCCGGTCGGCGTCCGTGAAACTCCGTCCGGCCAGGACGGGAATGCCGATGGTGCGGAAATAATCGGCGCTCACAAAGCGGACGTTCACTTGCACTTCGTTCCTGGAATCGGCGTCCGTGGATGCGCCGTCGATCCAAGTCTCGCCTTCGAGCGGCAGCGCGCTCGAGATGGCGGCGGATTCCACGCCGGGCCGGGTGGAGAGGCGGTCCAAGAGGCGGCGAAAGAAGGCGTCGCGGGCGGCATCGGTCTTGTACTGGTCGCCGGAAAGGCCGACATCCATGGCCAGAACCGTGGGGGCGCGGAAGCCCTTGTCGGCGCGGACCAGGCGGACGAAGCTATTCAGCAGCATGCCGGCCAGAATCAGCAGTAAGGCGCTGAGTCCGACTTCGGAAGCCACCAGCACGCCGCGCAGACGCATGGCGCGGGCCGAGCCGGTGCCGCCGCGGGTGATCGCGCCGAGAGCCTCCTGCGGATTCGCGCGGCCGGCGCGCCACGCAGGCAGGAAGCCGAACAGCAGGGCCGTCAGCAATGCAAGGAACGCGGAGAAACCGAGCACGCTGCCGTCGAGTTGGACCTCGTCGAGCCGGGGGATGCCCGCCGGCGCGAAGGCCTTGAGCAGTTGGATGCCGGAGGCGGCGACGAATGCCGCGAGCAGCGCGCCGGCCGCCGCCAGAATCAAGGATTCGCCCATCGCCTGCCGGATCAGCGCAGCCCGTCCGGCGCCAAGCGCGGCGCGCACCGCGAATTCACGGCTGCGCCGCTCACTGCGGGCGAGCAGCAGATTGGCAAGGTTGACGCAGACGATCAGCAGCAGCGCGGCGATCGCGGCCATCAGCACCAGGAGTCCGCGGCGGGACTTGCCGGCTACCGTCTCGAGCAGCGGCGCAACGTCCGCGCGCAGATTGACGGTCTGGCCGGCCAGCGCTTCCATGCGGGCCTGCACAGCCTGCAACTGAGATATCGCCTGCTGCCGCGTGGCGCCGGGCTTGAGGCGGGCAATTACGCCGTAATTGTGGGTGCCGAGGAGTTGTTCCAATTCATGCTTGTTGAAGACCTTGGGCAGGAAGATGTCCGTGCTCGAAGACACGGACTGTCCCACCGCGAAGACGTTCCGGTCCGGGAAGCGGAAATCGGGCCCGAGGATACCCACCACCACGCGGGCGCGGCCGTTGAGGGTGATGGGACGGCCCAGAATGGAGGGGTCGCCATGCAAACGCCGGCGCCAGAAAGAGTCGGTGAGGATCACCACGCCATCCTGCCCGTCCGCTTCCTCTTCGTCACGGAAGTCGCGGCCCAGCGCCGGTTGGACGCCGAGCAGGCGGAAGAGGTTGGCGGAAACCAGAGCGGTATCGAGGCGTACCGGGTCGCCGCTGCCGGAGAGGTTGGCCGAGCCCGGCTGGAAGACGGACATCGCTTCGATGGCGGGACATGCCTTCCGCCACTCCACGAAGTGGCGGGCGTTGACCGGCAGCGTCGGGTAGAGATGGGCAATGCGCGGCATCACTTCACGGATGGACACCAGGCGCTCCGGCTGCGGGTAGGGAAGCGGTTTGAGCAGGACTCCGTCAACGAGCGCGAAGACTGCGCTGGTGGCGCCGAGTCCCAAGCCAAGCATCAGGATCGCGGTGAGCGAAAAGGCCGGCTCCCGGAGGAGCGAGCGCAGGCTGGCAAGCTTCATAGAAGCATGGACGCGGCAGCGGACGTGGCGTTAGCGGCTAAAACTGTATGCAAAGTCGCGAATTCGATGTAAACCCCGCGGGCCCGCCGGTGATCTATACATACGAATGGAGCGAACCCGGATGTCCGGACAAGCGGCAGTGGTTGGTGAAACGCGGGTAGAGGAATTGGACGATTTCGACGAACTGGTCCGCCTGCACAGACCGCGCATCTTCCGGTTTCTGCTGGCTTCCCTGCGCAACCGGGAGACGGCGGAAAACCTGACGCAGGACTGCTTCGTCAGGGCCTATCAGGCGCGCAGCCAGTTTCGGGGAGCATCCAGTATTGGCACGTGGTTCATGACCATCGCGGCCAATCTGGTGCGCCATCACGAATCCAGCAACCGGCTGAAATTCTGGCGGCGCAGCCTGGAAGCCGACGCAGACCTGACAGACTTGGGCAGCGCGATTGCCGATCAGCAGCAATCTCCCGAAGCCCTCGCACTCATTCAGGAACAGGTGCGGGCCATCTGGATCGCCGCGGCCACACTGCCGCCGCGCCAGCGAACCGTATTCCTGCTCAGGTTCGTGGAAGATATGGACCTTCTGGAAATCGCGGAAGTCACCGGGATGAAGGAAGGCACGGTAAAAACGCACCTCTTTCGGGGCTTGCAATCCGTGCGCGCCCGCCTGGAGGGAACCAAATGAATCAGCACTTATCAGATCAAGGAGTTTCTATGTACCTCATCGGTGACATCGGGCAGGAAGAGCGGCTGCATGCCGGCCAGTGCGCCGCATGCCAGGCCAGAATCGCCAGGCTGGCAGGCTCGCTATCGCACTTTCGCGGAGCGGTGCGGACGTGGAGCGATCAGACTCGCGCCAGGGATCGCGCCGCCGAACTGCGCTGGACCGTGATCCCGGCGTCGGACCATCTCGAACGCATGCTGCTGCCGGCTACGGTGGATGCACCGTGGTACCGGTCGTTCTGGAGCAATCTGCGCGACTTCCTGGCGCCGGCCCCTCCGCCGCTCGACATCACGGCGAAGCCGGTGCTGGTGCGCGACATCTGGGGCCAATACGGGCGGCAGAAGAAATCCTGGATGATGTCGGTGGGCCTGCAAACAGCGGCCGTGCTGCTATTGTTCACCGCGGCATCCACCAAGGTGGTACAGCACAAGATGACGCTGGTGATTCCGCTGATCGCGCCGGATCTCGCGGACTTCCAGGTGAAGCCTGCGCCCCACACGGCGGCAGGCGGCGGAGGCGGCGGGGACCGGTCGCTGCTGGCCGCGAACAAAGGGAGGTTGCCGAAGGCTGCCCTCCGGCAGTTCGTACCGCCGCAGGCAGTGGTCGCCAACCTGGACGCCAGGATGACCATGGAGCCCTCGATTCTGGCGCCGCCTGACGTGATTCTTCCGCAGGTGAATATGCCGAACTATGGCGACCCGCTCGGCAAACTCGGGCCGCCGTCGAACGGCACGGGGTCGGGCGGCGGGATCGGGTCTGGCAAAGGTGGCGGCGTGGGCTCGGGAACTGGCGGAGGTGTGGGCGCTGGGGAAGGCGGCGGTTTCGGCGGCGGCGTATTTCGCGTCGGCGGCGGAGTCACGGCCCCGGCTTTGATCCAAAAGGTGGAGCCCGAGTATTCGGAAGAAGCTCGCAAGGCGAAGTATCAGGGCGTCGTCACGCTGTATGTGGAAGTGGATCCCGCGGGTAAGGCTGTGCACATCCGCGTGATGCACGGGCTGGGTCTGGGTCTGGATGAGAAGGCCATCGAAGCCGTGAAGAAGTGGGTCTTCTTGCCGGGTAAGAAAGACGGGCGGCCGGTGACTGTGGCGGCGACTATCGAAGTGAATTTCCGCCTGCTGTAGGTTTCAAGTAGAACATGGCCCGCTTCACTCCGTGGGTGGAGCGGGCAGAATGGCGGTTTCGAAGCTGCTGGCCGCATCTGCGGGGGCTGCGGCGGCGGCGGATTTTTGAATCGCGGGGCAGCGGACCAGGACGGGGATGAGCGACTCGCGGAAGTCGTGGACGTTGGCGTAGCGTTGGTTCCGGTCGTCGACCAAAGCGCGGCGGAGGACGGCGGCCAGTTGGTGGTGTTCGGGCGGATTGGTTTCGGCGCAGAGGCGGTCCTGGAGAGTTTGCAGCACGCGGGTGAAGGCGGGGCCGTGAGCTTCCAGTTCGCCGGTGAGCATCTCCAAAGCCACGATGCCGAGGGCGTAGACGTCGGTGCGCTCGTCGACGTTCTGTCCCATGAATTGCTCCCGCGACATATAGGCCAGGGTGCCGACGGTGGCTCCGGTGCGGGTGAGTTTTTCGCGGTCGGAGAAACTCAGGTCGCGGACCACGGCGAGGCCGAAATCCAGAATCTTGGTTTCGCCCTCGCGCACCAGGAAGATGTTTTCGGGCTTCAGGTCGCGGTGCACGATGCCGCGGCTGTGCGCCATCTCCACCCCTAAGAACACATCGAGCAAAATGGAGACCGATTCCTGCGGGGCAAACAAGCCGCGCTGCCGCAGTTCGCGGCGCAGGGTCACTCCCTTGAGATATTCCAGCACCAGGAAAGCCCCGCCGCCGGGCAACTCGCCGAAATCGAAGATGCGAGTGACGTTGGGATGGTCGAGCTTGGCGGCGGCGCGCGCCTCGCGGACGAAGCGCTGCAGCACGGACGCATCGCCGAAGAGCGTGCCCATGGTGACCTTCACGGCCACCACGCGGTCGAGTCGCAGGTCGCGGGCCTGATAGACCGCGCCCATACCGCCGCGGCCAATCAGGCGCGTGAGGTGGTATTTGCCCTCGATGGTCCGGGAGATGGGCAGCGATGGGGTGAGCGCGCGGCCATCGGCTTCGCAGGCACTGGCGCCGCCGTCGTAACAGAGTCCGCAGGCGGGGCACTCCATCACCATCTCCACAGCTTCGCCGTCCATGCGCGCCACTACCTGCTTGCGGATGTTCTGCTCGTCCTTGAGCCGTTGGCGGAGTTGCAGGTTTTCCCAGACCACGCCGGTCTGTGCGGAGATGGTGTCCAGCAGTCGGCGGTCGTTGCCGGTGTAGGGTTCTTCGCTCATCTTTTCGCCCAGCAGCAGGAGGCCGATCAAACCTTCGTTGGGGCCGCGAATGGGCGAGACAAGCTGGATGCCCAGATCGTCGAGTGCGGCGCGCAGACCGATATCCCAAGTGCTCACGCCAGTGGTGACCACGGCGGATTCAAGGGGTTCAAAGGCGTCCGGCGGCAATTGAAAGTCCAGCAGCGAGCGCGGACCAGCCATGCTGGAAGATGAGTAGACCACCTGAAACGAATCGTGGCCATCGCGGGAGACGGCGAAGATGCAGCGCGGGTGCAGCGCCGCCTGAATCTGCGAACTGAGCAGGCGGGAGATCTCAGTGATGTCGGCCGCGCGCCCGATGGCTTCGGCCAGCGTGAGGAAGATCTGGTCCTGGCGATAGGCCTCGCGGAAGAAGCGCCGGTCGATGCGGTCTGCCAGCGCGGCCCGGTATTTGAGGGCCAGCGCGCTCAGGGCCAGCAGAATGAGATTCAATTTACCGGCCGGTCCCACCGCCAGGTCGGCCAGCGAACTTCGCGGGTGCGTGATGACGGTAAAGGCAATCAGCGCGGCGGGGCAGGCCAGGGCGAAGCGAAGCACATTGCGCGCCAGCACGTATTGCAGGCCGGCGCGCAGCACCACGCGAATCCCCATCACGCGATGTTTGACGATGGCGTAGGCGATGCACAGCGGCATTACCACCACGAAGGTGTTCACCAGGCGGACCATGGTGTCCATCTGCGCCCTGTGGCCGCTGGCATAGCCGAAGACGATGAGCGGCGCCACTACCACCATGGGAATCATGCCGGCCACCACGCCGATACTTACCCAACGCAGGCGCCGCCGGAGGTCGCCTTCCGGGACGGCCTGGTAATTACTCCAGCAGACCATTCCGTTGGCGACGCCCAGCACCATGGCGTAGAGGGCCACCATGGAATCGGCGGCCGGGTCGTACAGCAGCGACCAGGGATACTGGGCGGCATAGATCGCGGCGGCGCGCGCCGGTCCCAAGGTGCGGAGGATGGAGCCGAACAGGTTCGGGATCCAGATCAGGATGCAGACTACCAGCGCGAGCCGTTCGAAGTTGCGCCATCGTTTGCTGCCGGGCTGGCCCATCGGGTAGGCCACCATGAAGTGGAAACCGGCCAGAATGTGGAAGGGCCTGGTGGCGCTGAGAATCATCACGAGCACCAGCGGAATGCCGGAAAGCAGTCCACCGCTCGGGTTCATCGCTACGTTGGTGAAGAAACAGCAGGCCAGCACGCCGGACAGCACGGCGCGGCGTCCGGGGATGGAGCCGGGTTGCTTCAGCGTGATCAACAGGGCCGTAGCCAGATAGATGACTCCGCTGAACAGGTGAATCCATAACCAGCCGCCCAAGCGGGGCAGTTGCACCACGGGCCAGGCCATCGTCTGATCCAACAGAGTGCCGTGGCGGGACACAACCAGCCTGTAACTCGAACGCGAAGGACTATCGCGGAGCAGCCAGGCGGGGCCGGTGCGGGCGATCCAGCCATTGCCGTCGATGGAGACCAGCCGGTCACCTGGTTGTAACTTGCCGGCGGCCGGACCTCGCGGGTCGACGCGATCTACAATCCACCCATCGCCGCTGCGGGCCGGCGTCCAACCGGTATACTTGGAAGCCCCGCCGTAATGAGAGATGCGCACGCCGGCGTAAATCTGACACAAAACGCCCAACACCGCCGCGAGCAAAGACAGCCGGAAAAACGCTTTGTTCGAAAGACGCAGTTCCCTTCCGTGTTGCTTCTCTATCACGTGGGATGTATTATACGTCAACACTCCGGGTGGGTTCGGTGACACAGCTTTGTAACGAAAGGATGCACTGTGGCGTTTCCAACATTGACGTACACGCAGATGAAGGCCCAGGCAAAGACGGGCGACATAGTAACCTTTGAAGGCACCTCACCGCTGGATTGGGCCATCCAATTCGCCGAGGGTCAACCCTTCAACCATGTCGGTATGATTCTGGAGTTGAATGACGATCTGTATTTCTGGGACGCGCCGGGCGGCGGCGATGAGTTTCCTGATCCGTTCATGAATAATCAGCCGCATGCGGGATGCCGCGTGGCCAATCTGGACGATCTGATTGCTTATTACATGGAGCTGGAAGTCGGCATGTTCTATCGCCAACTCACTCCCGCGCTCACCACCGATCAGCAGGGCGCACTGAGCGTCTTCATTCCCGCCGTGGATGGACTCCCGTTTCCGGGTCAGGATTGGCAATTGCCCGACGAGCTGAATCTGGGATTCGGGCTGGCCGCCAGTTTCGCCGTCGGTAACATCCTGAAGGTGACGGTGGCCGGAAGTTATTTCTGCGCGCACCTCATTGCCGACACTTACATGCATTTAGGTCTGCTGCCGGTGTCGCCGTTCCCGCCGAACAGTTACTCGCCGGCGGATTTCGACGATTCGACCGACGCGCAGCTTCCCCTCCAGAACTGCACGTTAGGCACGGTCTACCAGATCACTTACCCGTGAGTGAGCGGGCCGCCTCGGATACCATGGATGGATGCAGACACTTTTGGAATCCGCGGCGGCGCGCGCGAACAGGTATTTGGAGGAGGTCCAGGAGCGTCGCGTGAGTCCTTCGGCTGAGGCCGTGGCGGCACTGGAAGGCTTTGTAGAGGCGATGCCGGAAGCGCCGTGCGATGCCGGCGAGGTGTTGCGTCTGCTGGACGATTTGGGGTCGCCGGGAACCATGGCGATGGCCGGTCCGCGATTCTTCGGTTTCGTGATTGGCGGCTCATTGCCCGCCGCACTCGTGGCCAACTGGCTGGCGGGCGCGTGGGATCAGAATCCCGGACTCTTCATTGCGAGTCCCACGACTACGCTGCTGGAGGAAGTATCGCTGCGCTGGCTGCTGGACGTGCTCGCGCTCCCGGCCGGTTGCGCGGGCGCTTTCGTGACCGGCGCTACGGTGGCCAACTTCACGGCGCTCGCGGCGGCGCGCCATGCCGTGCTGCACCGTGCCGGATGGGACGTGGAGGCGGATGGGCTCTTCGGCGCGCCGCCCATCCAGGTGGTGATCGGCGAAGAGGCGCATCCTTCGCTCTTGAAGGCGCTGGGCATGCTGGGGATGGGACGGGCGCGAGTGGTCCGCGTGCCTGTGGACGGTCAGGGCCGCATGCGCGCCGACGCCTTCCCGCAACTGAATGGTCCGGCGATTGTCTGCGTGCAGGCGGGTAACGTGAACACCGGGGCCTTCGACCCGATCGGTGAGATCTGCCGGTTGGCGCACCCCTCGGGCGCTTGGGTACATGTGGACGGCGCTTTCGGATTGTGGGCCAGCGCCAGTCCGCGGTATGCGCATCTGACGGGCGGGATTGGCAAAGCGGATTCCTGGGCCACCGATGCCCACAAGTGGCTGAATGTGCCGTACGACAGCGGCCTGGCGTTCGTGAAGGAGCCGGAGAGTTTGCGCGCCGCCATGTCCATCACAGCGGCGTACCTGCCGCAGGGAGACCATCGCGAGCCTTCGCAATTCGTGCCCGAACTTTCGCGGCGGGCCCGCGGAGTGGAAATATGGGCGGCGCTGAAATCGCTGGGGCGCGGCGGCCTTTCGGAGTTGATCGAGCGATGCTGCCAGTGCGCTTCGCGGTTCGCCGAGGGACTGACGGCGGCCGGTTTCGAAGTGTTGAACGAGGTGGTGCTGAATCAGGTGCTGGTGTCGTTTGGGCCGGCCGAAACCACACAGCGCGTGATCGCGGCGATTCAAGAGGATGGGACTTGTTGGTGCGGAGGCACGGTTTGGCAGGGCCGGACTGCGATGCGCATCAGCGTGTCCAATTGGGCGACGACGGAAGCCGACGTGGATCGCAGTCTGGCGGCGATGATTCGGATCGCTGCTACTTTACCGTGATCATGACGGACGCGTCGTGATTCTCCCAGGCGAGGTCCAGCTTCGCCTGGTTGCGGCCACTGGCGGAGAGCGTGTATTTCAACTGTTCCACCGTGACGGCAGGTTTCGTCATGGTCATCTTGACGCGGCCCACATCCTGCTTGGCATCGTAATCGAGGCCGGACTGGCCGGTCTGTTTGTTGACGATCAGCTCCCATTTTTCCGGGTCGGCCAGGTTGACGAAGAGCGTGTAGTCGCCTTTCGGGACGGAGAGGCTGCCGATGGTGAGGTCGGCGTCCGTGTGTAGGGCGGTAGCGCCGTTTGCGCCGGCGCGCCAGACGGGATAATGCGCGTCGCTGCCAATGGTGCCGTCTTTTCCGAAGAGCTTGCCTTCGCGTTTATTGACGGCAGGCGAGGAGTACTTGATAGTGATCGTCTTGCCGGCCACTGTGACGGTGGCGGTCTGGTCGGTCTTGGTTTCGGCAAAGGCCAGGCTGGCAACAGCGAGGATTCCGGCCCAAAGCATTCGATTCTTCATAGGTACTTATTCTTTCACAAAGTGGCGCGGCGCTTCCGTTCGGCGGTGCGGACCTGCAATTCATCCATGCCGAAATAGTGGGCCACTTCGTGCCAGACGGTCTCCTCCACGAGTTTGGCGAGGTGCTCCGGACTGGCTGCGAGGCGTTCGTGCGGACCCTGGAAAATGGTGATCCGGTCCGGCATGGCGAAACTGTCGAAGACGCTGCGCTGCGTGAGCGGACGGCCTTCGTAAAGGCCCAACAGGGTGTTGCCGCGAGGCACGCGTCCGCGCGTCAGTTGGTGGGCGGTGGGTTCGGGTTCCACTACGAGAGCAATGTTCTTCATGCGCCGGCGGAAGCGGCTCGGGATGCGGGCATACGCGGCTTCCACCAGACGATCGAAGTCCAAAGGCAGCATGGCTAGTTGTCGGTGGGCTTCTCGGCGGAGTCCACGATCAGGGTATCGAAGGGCACTTTTTCGGCTTTCAGGGCGAGGCCGAGTTGCTGGTGGAGCGAGGTGGAGAGGACGGGGCCGTTTTCGTTGTCCCAGGAGAGGGTGAAATCGTATTCGCCGGTGAGGCCGGTATGGTCCACTCCCGGGCCGGACCCTCCGATCGCGGAGAGAATTTCCACCAGATTTGCGATTGAACACTTGCGGGCATGCATGATTACGGGGCCGGGACCGGGCTTGCCGACCTCGCCGCTCGGTCCAGTGAAGGATATCCGGCCATCGTCGCTGGTGGATGGCTCGAATTTGGGGCCGCCTTTCGCCACCGTCAGCGAGAATCCCTGCTCCTCTTTCACGTCGTGATGGAATTTCAGTTGAAAGCGCTCGATCAGCAGATTTTGCAGCATAGTGAGGAGCTGCTTCTCCGTCGTCTTGGACGGGTCTTCAGCCTTGGCCTGGACATTGAAGCGGAGATCGCCGCGCTGAATCCAATCGGGGCCGGTTTTGAGGGACTGCATGCTGACGCCGAAGGCAATGCCGATGAGGTGACTGAGGCGGGCGTCGGTAATCACGCAGCGTCCGAGCGGCGGCGCCGATTCCGTGGCTTTGAGGCTGTACACGGAGTCGATTCCGCGGCAGGCGCCGCGAACGCCGTTGCCGGAGTTGGCTACTTTTACCGAAGCCACTTCAAAGTTTTGTGCCAGTGCGGTCTGTCCGGCGAGGCCAAGCAGCAAGGCAGGAACAAGGCAGCGATTCAGTTTTCGCATCCACATACCTCGGAATACTCTCAGAATACACCGCGGTTAGGTTAAGTTGAGAAGGTGGATACGCTGCCGCTCCATTCGCAGACACCGCTGGCATGGGGCAAGGCCGTGCTGGCCGACCCGATCCCGCTATTGATCGACCATGCCTTTCTGGAAAAGAAGGCCGCCAACAATGCCTTGGAATTGATGACGCGCTGGCCCACCGATTGGGTGGAAGGGTGGGTGCAGACCATGACAGGGGTGGCGCGCGACGAGGCGGCTCACCTCTCACAGGTCACGCGGATTCTGATGCGGCGCGGCGCCCGTCTGGAGCGGGTCCACAAGAATCCCTACGCCAACGCGTTGCGCCAACTGGTGCGCAAGGGCGACCCCTCGGAGATTCTGGATCGTCTGCTGGTTTCCGCGCTCATCGAAGTCCGGTCCTGCGAACGCTTCCAGGTGCTCGCGGAGGCCTCGGACGACGTGGAATTGAAGAGCTTTTACCAGGCCTTGTATTCTTCCGAACTAGGCCACTTCAAGGTGTTCCTGAAGTTGGCCCGGAAGTTTACGGCAAAGCCGGTCCTGGACGTCCGCTGGCAGCAGATGCTGGCCGCGGAAGCGCAGATTCTGGCGCAGCAGGAGCCGGGTCCGCGCATTCACTCCGGTTGGCCGGGGTAGCTGGCGGATTACGCGGCTTGCCGCATGGATTCGCGCAGGGCGTCGCGGTACAGAACGATGCTCTTGCGGGTGTAGCGCACGTAGCCGCCGCGGCGCAGGCGATTCATGTAGTGAGTCACAATCTCGCGCGAAGTTCCCACGTATTGCGCCAGGGTTTCATGCGTGAGCGGGAGCATTTGGACGCTGCCGTCTTCCTGCGGTTCGCCCATGCGGTCGGCGAAGCGGATCAGGGAGTGCGAGAGGCGCTGTCCGATATCGTCGAGCGAGAAGCTTTCCACGCGGCGCATGAATTCGAGCGCGCGCTGACCCAGTACCTGCACCATGGCGACGGCCAGGCGCGGACGCTTTTCCATGATCTCTTCAATCTGAACAGCGCCCCAGACCATCACGCGGGTCTCTTCGATCGCGTGGGCCTGTTCGCTGCGTTGCGCCAGATTCAGGAACGCGCCTTCGCCAAAGAAATCGTCCGGCTTGTAGATGTCCACCAGCATCGGCTTGCCTTCGTCGGAGACGCGGGTGACTTTCACCTTGCCGGCGATCACCAGGTAGAAGCTGCTGGCGGGCTGGTCTTGAGTGTAGATAACCGCTCCTTTGCTGAAGCTAACAATGGTCGAGCACGGCAGGTAAGCCAAGGGATCTTCGAAAGGCTTTTGCAGAGCGAATGCGGAAGTTGACGTTGCCATCGGTTATTTCTCTCCCCAAAAAGGAATCAAGTCGCGCTTCTCCTTCAGCATTCCGTGTGCCACACTACAGAAATCCCCGTAACTGATTTAAAATGCGACAGTTTTGGGTTGCGCCAGACCGCGCCGGGGCTTTTTCCTGCGTGAACCTTTTTACAGATCGCGCAATTGTTGCCAACCAAAATGGCTTGACAAGAAAGTAAGTACTTACTTACAATCAGGTTTATGTCAGCTCCCAAAGCGCCCTCGCACCGGCTGCACGCCGAGGAGCGACGCCGCCAACTGCTGGAAACTGCGCTGGATTTCTTCTCCCGGCGGGGTTTCGGCGGCACTACTACCAAAGAGATTGCGGCGGCGGCGGGCGTCACCGAAGCCATCGTCTTCAGGCATTTCCCTTCCAAGCAGGCGCTGTATCAAGCCGTGCTGGACAACTGCCACGAATCGCCCGAGATGCTGGAGTGGCTGGCACAAACCAAGACCTGCATGGAACAGAACGACGACGCAGGGTTGCTGCGGGAGATCGCGCGGAAGATTCTGGAGACTCACCGCCGGGACTCCCGGCTGCATCGCGTGCTGCTGTTTGCGGCGCTGGAAGGACACGAGCAGGGGCTGGCGCACCACCGGCAGATTTCGATTCCGGTTTACTCGCAGCTTTGCCAGTACATTCAGCGGCGGCAGCGGGAAGGCAAGCTGCTGGACTACGACTGCGGAATCATTCTGGTAGCGATTGCGGGAATGGCATCGCATTTCGCCACCATGACAGAGATGTTCGGCTTCGAGAGCAACGTCCCGGACGACCAGGCGGTCGAAATTTTCACCTCGATATTGATGACTGGAATTCAACCCAGGAAGGAACAAGCCCGCAAATGAAGCAACTTTATCTCGCACTCCTTGCAGTCCTCGCAATTCTAGGCAGCGGCTGCGGCCGCAGCGAAGTGGCCACGGCATCGCAGGCGATACCCAAGAAACTAACGGTGTCGACGGCGCGCGCCGAATCGCGGACAGTGCCGGCGTCATTCCAGGAAACGGGCACGTTCAATCCGGACGAGACGTCGGACATTGCGCCGATGGTGGCCGGAAGGGTGGTGGCCACGCCGGTGGACGTGGGCGATTTCGTGAAGCAGGGGCAGGTGATCTGCGAGTTGGATCATCGCGACGCGCAGTTGCGGCTGGACCAGGCCAAGGCGCAGCTGAACGAAGCCATGGCGGCGCTTCGGCAGATGCAATCGCGGATCGGCTGGAACGGGCAGGCGGCATTCGACGCCGGCTCGGTACCGGAGGCCGCGGCGGCGCGGGCCAATTACGAATCGGCGCAGGCGCAGGCCAAACAGGCGGCGGCCGACGCCAAGCGGTACGAGAATCTGGTGGCGACGGGCGATGTGTCGCGGAGCGCCTACGAAAAGGCGCACACGGTGCAGGAGACGGCGGAAGCGCAGGCCAACGCCGCGCGGCAACAGTATGAAGCGTCGTTGAACGCGGCGCGGCAGAGCCACGCGGCGGTGGAGACGTCGCAGGGTTCGCTGGACAGCGTCCGCGCGCAAGTGGCGCAGGCGGAGAAGGCTCTGTCCGATACCACGGTGCGGGCTCCTTACGATGGCTACATTACGGCTCGTCCGGTGGCGGCGGGCGTGTACGTGGCGCTCACCAACAAGATCGCCACGATTGTAAAAATCGGCGTGCTCAAACTGCAACTGCAGACTCCGGAGCAGAGGGCCGCGCAGGTCAAGCTGGGGATGCAGGTGGTGGCGCGCATCTCGGCATTTCCGGATCGGGAATTCACGGGGAAGGTGACGGCGGTGAATCCTTCGGTGGACCCCGGCTCGCGCATCTTCATTGTGGAAGCGCGCTTCGACAACGCGGGCGGCAAACTGCGTCCGGGGATGTTCGCGACGGCGCACGTACTGCTGCCGGGCGGAGAGAGCGCGGTCTTCGTGCCGCGCTCCGCCGTGGCGCGGGATAAGACTACCGACTCGTTCCAACTCTTCACGGTGGAGAACGGCGCGGCGCACTTGCGCGTGGTGGTTCCGGGCGACGCGGCGGGCGACCAGTTGCGCATCGAGACGGGACTAGCGGGCGGCGAGACGGTGGTCACGGGACATCAGGGCGATTTGTTCGACGGCGCTCCGGTGGAGGTCAAGGGTTAACCATGCACGCACTGGCTCAACTTTGCGTACGGCGCCCCGTCTTCGCCACGATGCTGATTCTTTCGCTGATGGTGGTGGGAATCTTCTCCTACTTCAGCCTCGGCGTGGACCTGTTTCCCAAGGTGGACATTCCGACGGTGGTGGTGACGGTGGCCAATCCGGGGGCTTCGCCGGAGGAAATCGAAACCGAAATCACCAAGAAGGTGGAAGACACCGTCAACACGATCAGTCAGGTGGACGAAGTCCGGTCCACATCTTCAGAGGGTCAGAGCCTGGTGACCATCACGTTCTTGCTTTCCAAGAACGGCGATGTGGCCGCGCAGGAAGTGCAGAACAAGGTCAACCTGATTGTGCCGGAGTTCCCTCAGACCGCGAAGCAGCCGGTGATCCAGAAGTTCGATCCCGATGCGGCGCCTATTCTGCAGATTGCCGTTTCGGCGCCGCGCTCGCTGCGCGACGTGACTCTGATTGCCGATAAGCAGATCAAGCAGAAGCTGGAGAATTCCAAGGGCGTCGGGGAAATCACGATTCGCGGCGGCGCGCGCCGGGAGGTCCACGTGCTGGTGGATCCGGACAAACTGCGGTCGTACAATCTGACGATCAACGACGTGTTCAATGCGGTGCGCGCGCAGAATCTGGAACTGCCGGGCGGCAATCTGAATGCAGGCGCCCGGGAGTTCACGGTCCGCACCACGGGGCGTGTGGCGGATGCGGTGCAGTTCAACCAGATCACGGTGGCAACGCGAAATGGCTACGTGGTGAAGGTCCGCGACATAGGGTATGCGGAAGACAGCTACGAAGAACCGCGAAGCGCGGCGCGTCTGAACGGCGCTCCGGCCGTGACTCTGGTGGTGGCCAAACAATCCGGCGAGAATACCGTGGCGACGTCCGACGAAGTGAAGCAGCGGCTCAAGGAGATCTCGGCGACGCTGCCGCACGACGTGCAAACGCAGGTGATCAGCGACCAATCCATCTTCATCAAGGCGGCGGTGGAGAACATCAAACACCACCTGATTGAAGGCAGCTTCTTCGCGGCGATTATCATCTTCCTGTTCCTGGCGAACATCCGCACCACGCTGATTGCGGCCATCGCGATTCCCACCTCGATCATTTCGACCTTCGCGCTGATGAATGCGATGGGCTTCACGTTGAACCAGATCACCATGCTGGCGCTGACGCTGATGGTGGGCATCGTGATCGACGACGCGATTATCGTGCTGGAGAATATCTACCGGTACATCGAGGAAAAGGACATGCCGCCGTTCCAGGCGGCGATCAATGGCACCAAGGAAATCGGCCTGGCGGTCATGGCCACTACGCTTTCGCTGCTGGCGGTGTTTCTGCCGGTAGGCTTCATGGGCGGAATTGTGGGCCGGTTCATGAGCTCATTCGGCTTCACCTCTTCGTTCGCCATTGCAGTTTCGCTGCTGGTATCGTTCACGCTCACGCCGATGCTTTGCTCGCGGTTTATCAAGGCTCCCAAGCACGGCGCCGGCGAGCGGAGCTCCAAGGACTCGGTGATCTTCAAGTTCCTGGACACGCACTACACCAACATGCTGACGTGGTCCATGGCGCACCGGAAGACCATTGTGGCGATCAGTGTAGCCATTGTGATCTCAATCGTTCCCTTGTTCGCCATGGTGGGCAAGAACTTCCTGCCGCAGGACGATCAATCTCAATACAATGTGCTGGTGCGCGCTCCGGAGGGTGCGTCGCTGGCTTCCACAACGAATCTCACCGAGCAAATCGCGGCGGAAGTCCGTCGACTGCCGGGAGTGGAGAGCACGCTGACCACGGCGGGAGGAAGCGCCGACCGCAGCGTCAACAGCGCTTCCATTTACGTCAAGTTGAAGGACATCGACCAGCGCGAGATTTCTCAGCAGGAGCTGATGCAGCGTACGCGCGACCTGATGAAGAAGTATCCGCCGGAAATTCACACCGGCGTCGAGTTGGTGAGTTCCGTGGGCGGCAACCAGAGCAACGCGGAAATCCAGTACTTCATTCAAGGTCCGGACCTGAACAAACTGGCCGAGTACTCCGACAAGATGCAGGCCAAGATGCATTCGATATCGACGCTCACCGACATCGATTCGACGCTGCGCAGCGGCAAGCCGGAGGTGCGGCTGGAGATTGACCGTCCGCGGGCAGCCGACCTGGGCGTTTCGGTGATGGACATCGAAGGCGCGCTGAATACACTGGTGGCGGGCCAGACGGCCTCCACGTTCAACGCGGGCGAGGATCAATACGACGTCGTGGTGCGGGCGCAGGAGCGCTTCCGCGGCAGCGCCGAGGGCTTGGCGCAGATGACGGTGCCTTCGTCGAAAGTCGGGTCGGTGCAGTTGGACGAGGTGGTGAAGATCGTGCCGGGTACGGGGCCTTCGTCGATCAATCGCATCAATCGCGAGCGGCAGGTGACGCTGACCGGAAATACGGTGGGCGGCGGATCGCAGGCCGCGATTCTGGCGCAACTGAATCAGTTCGCGCAGGACCTGCACATGGATGGGGATTACCGGTCGGGACTCACCGGCGGGTCGAAAGAACTGGCGCGCACGGGCTACTACTTCATCGTGGCATTCTCGCTGACGTTCATCTTTATGTACATCGTGCTGGCGGCGCAGTTCGAATCCTTCATTCACCCCATCACGATTCTGTTGACTCTGCCGCTGGCGGTGCCTTTCGGGATCGTGTCGCTGCTGCTGACGCATCAAACGGTGAACATTTTCTCGGGACTGGGACTGCTGCTGCTGTTCGGCATCGTGAAGAAGAATGCGATTCTGCAGATCGACCATACCAACGGACTGCGCGGACAGGGGATGACGCGGTACGACGCGATCATCCAGGCGAATCGCGACCGGCTGCGTCCCATTCTGATGACGACGATTGCGCTGGTGGCGGGTATGGCTCCGCTGGTGATTTCGCGGGGCACGGGCGCGGCGACGAATCGCTCGATCGGCGTGCTGGTGGTGGGCGGCCAATCGCTGTGCCTGCTGTTGACGCTGCTGGCGGTGCCGGTGTTCTATTCGCTGTTCGAGGATCTCGGCGATTCCTTCGTAACGGGCAGGATGGCGCGATTGTTCGGTTTCCTCAGCGGGCGCGCGAGAAAGACCGCGGTGGTGGCGACCACGCTGGTGGTCACCCTCTCGAGCAGTCTTTTCGGCCAGACCGGCGTGGTGGTGCAGCCGCTGAAGGAAGTGGAGTTGAAGCCGCGCGTCGGCATTCTGGGCGAGGCGGGGATCAAACTGCCCGAGGTGATTGAACGCGTGCTGGCCAACGATCCGGATTTGCAGATCTCGCGGATTCAGTTGCAGGAGGCGGGGTATGCGATTCGCGGGGCGCAGGGCGTGTACGATCCGGTGGCGGGATTGCAGGCGTATCGGACGCGGTCGGTAACGCCGGTGGCGTCGATCATCGGAGGCACGGCGGACGGCAAGTTGACGCAGGAGACCTGGAGCGCCGGTCCCACGCTGAATGGCATCGCGCCGACGGGCGGCAGTTACGCGCTGAGTTTCTCGAATCAGAAGATCCGCACGGACAGCCAGTTCACGACGCTGAATCCGGAATATCCAACGACGCTGAATCTGAATCTGACGCAGCCCTTGTGGCGCGGTCTGCGATTCGACGAGAACCGGCACCGGCTGCAGGTAGCGCGCAAATCGCAGCAATTGAGCATGGAGCAGTTGCGGCAGCGGACCATCGAAGTGGTGACGCAGGCGGTGCAGACGTACTGGGAACTGGACTACGCATGGCACAACTTTCAGGTGCAGAGCGAGGCGGTGAAGCTGGCCGAGCGGCAATACGAAAGCAATCGGCGGCAGGTGGAGCAGGGAACACTGGCGGCGGTGGATGCGATTGCGGCGCAGACTCAGGTGGCGACATTTCAGCAGACGCTCTTCCTCTCGCAGCAGTTGTTGACGGTGGCGGAGAACAACTTGAAAGCGTTGATGCTGGGCAGTCGCGGCGACCTGATGTGGAGCACGGCGCTGGTACCCGAAACCGAGATGGATCCGCATGCGCCGGTGCCGGCTCTGGACGCGGCGATCAAGCAGGCGCTCGCGTCACGGCCGGAACTCGCGGAAAACGCGATTGCGGCGGGCGTGAACCTGCTGGACGTGCGGCTGGCGCGGGAAGTGGCCAAGCCACGGGTCGACGCTTTTGCGAATCTGGCAACCGCCGGACTGGCTGGGGCGGGGAACACATCGATTTCCAGCAGTCCGTTCTCGGCGTTTTTCCCGGCGGGCTTCGGCGCCATCCCGCCTGCACTGGTGGGCGGGTATGGCCAATCGTTGAGCAACCTCTGGTCGGGGAACTTCTCCACGGCGCAGGTGGGCGTGCAGATTTCGCTACCGCTGCGGAATCGGACGGCGGAAGCGCAGGTGGCGACGGCGGCGGCCGAGGGTCGGCGCATCAAAGTGCAAAAGGACCAGATCGGCATCGCGGTGGAGACGGACGTGCGAAACGCACTGCAAACGGCTACCGATGCGCAGTTGCGATTCGATGCGTCGGTCTTGGCGCGGCGGTCGGCCGAGGAGCAATATACCAGCGAGCAGAGGCAGTTTCAGGCGGGCACCAGCACGGTGTTCCTGGTGCTGCAGCGGCAGACGGACCTGATTGCGGCGCGGGCGCGTGAAGTGCGGTCGCGGGCCGATGCGGCCGAGGCGCTGGCGAATGTGGATCGGGCGACCGCGCGGACTCTGGAGGTCCGCGGGATCGAGCTGAAGTAGCGCGCTATTTTTGGGTGAAGCCGGCGGGGATGGCGAACACCGCATCGGCAAGCTCGGCCGCGGAGAAATTGCTGGAATCCGTGGTGGTTTCAAAGAGCGGCCGGCCGCCTGCGGCTCCACCGCTGCCGCCGGGCATGCGCGCCAGAGCCTGCCGGGCCGCATCGGCCTGAGGACCACCCTGCTTGATCATCTCTTCGAGCTTGGCGCGAGCCTGATCCATGCCGGCTTGCATTTGCGGCATCTGGGCGGCCGCACTGGGCATCTTCATGCGAATGATCTGCTCTACGGGCATGCCGTTCATACTGGCCATCTTCTTCTGCATTTCCGCCATGGCGTGCTGCATGCCGGGATTGCCCGCGCCCATGGCGGAGAGGGCGTTATCGTTCTTTTGATAGAAGGCGCGCAGGTTCTGCCAGCCGGGAACTTCGGAGGAAACCCACATCTCGATTTCGATCTGCATTTTGGCGCCGCCGGGTCCATCCATGGCCATGGTCATGATGCTCTGGCCGCAGTTCAGGCCGTTGACGGTCTTCTTCTGGCCCGTCTCTTTGAAATCCACCTGGGGGGCGGCGGAACCGGACGGAGCGCCCGCCATGAGGTCGCCCATCTTCTGCACCGAATAAGTCTTGGCGGTTTTGTTTAGCGTGGTGATGGTCTGCGCGGTGAAATCGAGCAGCACGGCGGTGTCGCCGCGGTCGGACATCATGCGGGCGCCTTTGAAAGAGACCTTGGTCACCTGCGGAGCGCCTTGGGATGACTTCATGGTCTGGGTGTAACTGAAATCGGCGTGGGCGGCGAAACTGGCGGCCACGGCAAGGAGGAGCAGACGAGCGGTGTTCAAGATGAGTTCTCCATCGGTTAGTCTACCCGCGGCCGATTTCGAAGTCCAATTGCGGCGCGTCGCCGGTCAGTTCTCAGAGGGCTTTTCGACGTGCTCGATCACTAGAAAATCCACCGGGCCTTTTCCCTTTTCCAGACGTAGACCCAACTGTTCGCGAAGGGCGGTGACAATGTCGGGGCCGTCGGCCTGGGGCGGCGGCGCACCTCCCTCCAGTTTCGCTCCGGCCGGCAATTCCCGAACGTAGTGGAAGTCGGTATCGTAAGCGCCGGCAAGGCCGGTTTTGTTGACGACGTTGAGATCCAAAATGCGAGAGAGGAAGAAGGCGAAGTAATCCATTTTCACGTTCTGCCCGCTCATCTGCAATTCGCCGTTCTGGAAGCTTCCCCCGATTGGTTCGTGCACGAGGTCTGCCGCATCGTGCTGCGGCATCTTCGACCCCTTCTTGTCCACAGTGAGGAGATAGGCCGGCAATTCGCGCGTCTCATGCCGGACCTTCAACTTGAAGCGATCTTCCAACAATCGCACCAACGCCGCGTGTAGTTCGTCGCTGGTGCCGCGGCGATCGGCTTTGGCCTCGATACTCCAGCGATCGTTGTTCAACCAGTCGGGGCCGCCCGAAATCTGGCGGTCGGTGACCGTATAAGCCACCGTCATAATTAAGCGGAGCGGAGCGCCGATCACTTCATAGGACTGACCGCCGGGCGGTTGATGGACGATACCCCGTCGCTCGTCTGGAGGCGTGGGTTTCACGGAAGCCACGTCGAAGACCAGCGGCTCTTTGGCCGCGCCTTCCTGTTGTGCGTGAACCGCCACGCCAATACAGGCGGCCGCGCCGAAGGCCAGCAGCGCCTTACACCAAGTCCACACGTATCCTCGCATCCCGAAACTCCTTCTTCCTTAGACACCCGGCAGTGTGAAAGGTTCCGCAAGATTGTCGCTCGGCGTTCGGATTCATAACAATTCCATTTCAGAGTAGCCTGGCTGTCGATTCGCGCGTCGTCCGTTCGACTTATAGTTGGAGAAACGATATGCGATTCATGATGATCATGATCCCGAAGGGGTACGAGAAGGCAGCGCCCGGCACGATGCCGGATGCCCAGGCTGTGGCCGCGATGATGAAGTACAACGAGGAATTGCAGAAGGCCGGTGTGCTGGTGGGTCTGGACGGACTGCATCCGCTTTCCATGGGGGCGCGGGTAACGTTCGCCGGAGGCAAGCCGCTGGTGACGGACGGTCCTTTTGTGGAGACGAAGGAAGTGGTGGGCGGGTACTGGATGATCAAGGTCAACTCGAAGCAGGAGGCCGTCGATTGGGCTTCGCGCTGTCCGGCGGGCGAGAACGAGACGATCGAGGTCCGCCAGGTGCAGGAGTTCGAGGACTTCCCGGCGGATGTGCAGAAAGAGGCTGCAGCCTTCAAGGACATGCAGAAGGCATGAGCCGGCCGGTCATCCTTCCCAGGTGAGTACGATTTTGCCGATGTGGGCGCCGGATTCCATCAGGGCGTGGGCCTGCGCGGCTTGCGCGGCGGGAAAGATCTGGTGGATGACGGGCCGGATCTTGCCGGTCTCAATGAGCGGCCAGACCACATCCTGAAGGCGGCGCGCGATGGCGGCCTTAAATTCCACCGAACGTGGCCGCAGAGTGGAACCGGTGACCGTCAGGCGGCGACGCATCAGTTTGGCGACATCGATGGTGGCAGCGGAGCCGCCGAGAGTGGCGATGATGACCAGACGCCCGTCGTCGGCCAGCGCCTGCAAATCGCGGGGGACGTAGTCGCCGGCCACCATATCGAGGATGACGTCGACACCGCGGCCGCCGGTGAAAGCGTGGACGCGCTCGACGAAGTCTTCGGTCTTATAGTTGATGGCGCGCGCGCCCAGAGCTTCGCAGGCGCGGCATTTTTCGTCGCTGCCGGCAGTGGCGAAGACGGGGTGTCCCAGAGCGTGAGCGATCTGAATGGCGGCGACGCCGATGCCGCTGGAACCGCCTTGCACCAGGAGGCTCTCGCCAGGGGCCAGGCCGGCGCGATCGAAGACGTTGCTCCAGACGGTGAAAAATGTCTCAGGGAGCGAGGCGGCCTCGGCGAGGCTCCAGCCCTTGGGCACGGGCAGGCACTGTCCGATGGGAGCGACGGCATACTCGGCGTATCCTCCTCCGGCGATGAGGGCGCACACGGCCTCGCCCGCGGGGTTAGTGCCGGCCACTTCCATGCCGGGCAGGTCGGAAACTCCGGGGGGCGGGGCATACCGGCCCATCCGCTGGAAGACGTCGGGGCGGTTGACGCCGAATGCCGCGACTTTGATGAGGACCTCGCCGGGTCCGGGTACAGGGACGGGCCGCTCGACGAGCCGGAGCACTTCGGGTCCACCGGGTTGCGAAATTTCAATGGCTTTCATTGGGTCTCCAAAACAGTACACCTAACACGATAGTCAGCAGTTGAACGGACGCGATGAGCGATACGCAGCCGAGCCAGCCGCCGCGGCTCCAGAAGTGGCCGGGGAGTTCGGCTCCGGCGCTGCCACCCACGTAATAGAACATCACGTACAGACCGACCGCGGCCGCGCGGGCCTCGGTGGCCACCGTGCCGATGTAGCTGGAGGCCGCCGATTGACCAATGAAGACGCCAGTGCAACAGAGTGCCAGTCCCAGAAGCACCACCGGCAGACGCGGCACCAGCGTGAACGCGATGCCGGCGGCGCCGCCGCTAAACGCCAGAGTGAGGGCGAAGCGGTGGCCGATGCGGTCGATGGCGCGGCCGGCCACCGGAGTGACCACCGCGCCCACCAAGTACACAACGAAGAGCAGACCGAGCGCCGCAGTGCTGAGTGAGAATGGGGGCGCCGCCAGATAAAAGTTCACGTAAGTGAAAGTGGCCACCAGCGTGAAGAGTACGCAGAAACCCACGGCATACGTGGCCAGCAATCGCGGATTGCGCAGGTGGCGGAGCATGGCGCGGCCCGTGGAAGCGCGACGGACGGGAGCGCCCTTGAAGCGATGGTCTGGCGGCATCCAGGCGGCCATGATTAAGGCGCATGCCAGATCCAGAACGGCGAGCACCACGAAGGCCCATCGCCAGGAACTATAGGCGGCCACTAGCGCGGCCACCATACGGCCGCTGAAGCCGCCCAGCACCGTGCCGCTGACATAGGCGGCCATTGCCGCGCCCACGCCTTCCTCCCACTCTTCGTTGATGTACGCGATGGTGACGGCGAAGATTCCCGGGGTGACCACGCCTTGCAGAAACCGCCAGAACATGAGTTGGCCGATGCTGGTGGCGGTGGCTGCGAGCAGTGTGGGGATGGCCAGCAGAAGAGCGGCGGGAACAATCACGCGTTTGCGGCCGAAGCGGTCGGCGACAATGCCGGCAAAGGGAGCGGCCAGCGCGACGGCCACCGTGGACGCCGTGATGATGCGGCTCACGGTAGTGGCGCTGGTGTGGAACGCGACCAGCAGCAAGGGCAGCAGAGGCTGCGGTGCGTACAACGTAAGAAAGGCGCAGAATCCGGCGAATACAACGGCGGCTGTCCGTCTATTCATCTCGCAGGGCCGCCAGCGGATCAAGGCGCGTGGCGCGGCGCGCGGGAATGAAACTGGCCAGCAAAGCGACGGAGGCGAGAACCAGCGCGACCGCGGTGAAAGTCAGAAAATCCGTAGCGCTGACGCCGAACAGCAGGCTGCTCATCAAGCGAGTCAGCAGGAGCGCGCCGATCAATCCAGCGGCGATTCCCATGCCGGCCAGTTCCATACCCTGGCGCACAATCAGCCGCAGAATGCCGGAGCGGGGCGCGCCCAGGGCAATGCGAATGCCGATATCGTGCGTGCCCTGGGTCACCAGGTAACTGATGACGCCGTACACTCCCACGGACGCCAGAATGAGCGCGAAGAGGGCGAAAGCGCCGAGCATGATGGCGGAAAATCTCTGGCGCGCCAGTGAATCGTGCAGGCGATCCTCCATGGTGCGCACGCCATAGACCGGCGCCGAAGCATCCACGGCGTGAATCTCGCGAATGATGGCGGTGGACATGGCTTCAGGCGCCGAAGAGGTGCGCGCCACCAGATAATTGGAACCCACGGAGACCTGCGATGGCGGATAGTAGCTGACGATCTTGCCGTCCGTGTCCAGCCCGTATTGTTTCACGATGCCGACTACGCCGACCACGGTGATGGGCTTCTTGGGATCGTTCCAGACGTGCTTTCCGATGGGGTTTTGGTTGGGCCAGAAGCGGTCGGCGAATTTCTGATCGACAATCACCACCTGCTGGCTGTCGGCGGCGTCATGATCGTCGAAGTAGCGGCCTTTGAGCAGCGGGATCTGCATGGCGCGGAAATAGTCGGGTGAGGCTACGCGGAAATCGGCCTGCACTTCCTGTCCGGGTTGCGGCGTGAAGCCTTCGATGTTGATGCCGCCCCAGCCCACCGAAGAGGTGAGCGGCAGCGCGGTGATGGTGCCGTCCGCCTGCACGCCAGGGAGTCGCGCGATCCGCTGCAGAATCTGCTGGTAAGCTTGCATGCGCGCAGGGCGGGGGGCGTTGAGCGAGACCTGCATCGAGATTACGTGGCTGGGATTGAAGCCGGGAGAGACGGACTGGAGACTCACAAAGCTGCGGATGAGCAGACCGGCGCCGGCCAGCAGGATGAGCGAGAGCGCCAGTTCGGAAACCACTAAAAGGCTGCGCAGGCGATTCCGGGAGCTGCCGAGTCCGCCTTCGGCCTGTGTATTGCGGCCGCCGGATTTCAGCGTCGTGTTGAGATCGACCTTGGCGGCGCGAAGAGCAGGCGCCACGCCGAAGACGATGCCGGAAAGGACGGAGATGCCAAACGTAAATGCCAGCACCCCGCCGTCGATGCCGATGGTTTCGAGTCGCGGAATATTGCCGGGGTTGACGGTGCGCACCACGTAGAGGCCCCAGTTGGCGATCAGCAGTCCGGCAGCGCCGCCCAGGATTCCCAGCAGGATGCTCTCTGTGAGCAATTGGCGCACGAGTTCCCGCCAGCCTGCGCCCAGTGCGGTGCGGATGGCCACTTCCTTCTGACGGCTGCTGGCGCGCAGCAGCAGCAGGTTCGCGACGTTGGCGCAGGCGATCAGCAGCACCAGGCTGACGGACCCCAGCAGGACCAGAAGGGCGCGGCGTACGTTGCCGACCACCTGATCGAGCAGGCCCACCACGCTGATGGTGAACGTGCGGTCGCGCTTATCGAGCGTGCGAATGCGGCTGGCGATCACATCGACATCGGCCTGGGCCTGCGCCACCGTGACGCCGGGTTTCAGGCGCGCCATCAGGTTGTAGTTCTCATCGCCGCGTCGCTTCACCGCGTCCGCGCCGAGCGGCAGGGGCAGGAAGATTTCCATCTTTTCGATGCTGGACACCGTGGGCATCACTTCGGCATTGAGCAGGAAGTTGGCGGGAAGCACGCCGACCACCGTATACGGCGTGGCGTTCAAAGTGATGCCGCGGCCGATGATGTGCGGATCGGAATTGAACAGGCGATGCCAGAGCGCGTTACTGAGGACGGCGATGGCGGGGCGGCCCGGCACATCGTCTTCCGGCAGGATCAGGCGGCCCAGCAGAGGCTTGGCGCCGAGCAGCCGGAAAAGGCTGGAGGAAGTGGTGATGCCTTCAATTCGCTCCGGCCGTTCCAGTCCGGTGAGGGTCCATTGACGGCCCTGCGAAATCGACATTTCCTCGAAGGAATGGTTCTGCGTCTGGAGATCGATGTACTGGCCGGGCGAGGGCCAGTCCTGCGGGATGCCGATGCCGGGCGAGCGCAGCCAGAGGACGGCGAGCCGGTCTGGATTGGGATACGGCAGCGGCTTGAGCAGCAGGGCATCCACCACGCTGAAGATGGCGGTGTTGGCGCCAATGCCGATGGCCAGAGACAGCACGATGACGGCCGTGAGGCCGGGCTTCTTACGCAGGGTGCGCAAGGCATATCGGAGATCCTGAATGATGCGCGACATGGTGTATCCATTATGTAGCAGGCATTGACGCCGACGATACTCGGCTACTATAGGAGGATCTTGGACGCACCTCGCATACGCCGGCAGTTGGGCCTATTCGACGCCACCATGATTGTGATGGGCGGCATCGTCGGGTCGGGCATTTTCATCAATCCGTACGTGGTGGCGCAGCACGTACACACGCCGTTCCTGATTCTGGGCGTGTGGCTGGCGGGCGGCGCTCTGGCCATGCTGGGCGCGTTCATCTGGGCGGAACTGGCCACGCGACTGCCGGGCGCGGGCGGCCAGTATCTATATCTTCGTGAGGCGTACCGTCCGTCGGTGGCGTTCGTGTATGGCTGGGTGTTGCTGCTGGTGACGCAGACGGGCGGCATGGCGGCGGTGGCGGTGACCTTCGCGCATTACTACCGCGAGATCACGGGCTTCGGCGGCAGCGATGGCGCGATCGCGGCCACGGCGCTGCTTGGCTTGACGGCCGTTAACTGTCTGGGCGCGCGCACGGGAAGCAATGTGCAGAGCACGTTCATGCTGCTGAAATCGGCGGCTATCGCGGCGCTGGTGGTGCTGGGGTTGGCGCTCGGTGGAGGCCACGTGCAGGCGACTCCGCTGCTCGGCGAGCCAGTGTCGCTGGGACTGCTGGGCTCGATTGCGGCAGCGATGACGCCGATCGCATTTGCTTACGGCGGTTGGCAGACGGCCAGCTTCGTGGCGGGGGAAATGCGCGATCCGCGGCGCGACCTTTCGCGCGGACTGGTGCTGGGCGTAATTGGCGTGATCCTGCTGTACCTTTCGGTGAACGTGGTGTGCGTGAAGGTGCTGGGACCGGAGGGTCTGGCGGCGACGAAGACTCCGGCGTCGGCGGTGATGCGGGCGGCGCTGGGCAGTCGGGGCGCGCAGTGGATCGCCATCGGAATCGCCATTTCCACGCTGGGATTTCTGAGTCAGGGCATCCTCACCGCGCCGCGCGTCTATTATGCGATGGCGCGCGACGGGCTGTTTTTCGAGAGCGTGGGCAGACTCTCGGCGCGCACGGGAGCGCCCGTCGTAGCAATCGTGGTGCAAGGCATTCTGGCCACGGTGATCGCGATCTATGGCCGCTACGAGCAGATTCTGAACTACGAGATTTCGGTGGACTTCATTTCGTTCGCCTTCACGGCGGCGTCGCTCTTCGTATTCCGGCGGCGCGAGAGCGGTCCTCCGGCGGCCGGCATCTACCGGACTCCGGGACATCCATACACAACCGCGATCTTCGTCCTGGCCTGTGCCACGATTGTGGGTAGCACCATCTGGCACAAGCCGGGCGACACGTTCATCGGACAGTTGATTCTGCTGAGCGGCATTCCCGTATATTTGTATTGGAGCCGACGCAAGAAAAGACCGACCGCATGATGCACAAATATTCCGAGTACATGCACTGGGCCAAGACGCAGAGCAGAGCCCGCTACAACCTGGCCACCAGTGGGGTGGGATCGTTCCCGTTGAAGGAACTGCCGTACGACTGCGCGCAGCTTGAAATCAACGGCGACAATAGCTATGGATACGTGCCGTTGAAGCGCGCCGTGGCGGACAGCGCGGGCGTGGATCCCGATTGCGTGGTGATGGCGGCGGGTACGTCGTTCGCCAACTATCTGGCCCTGGCGACCATGCTGGAACCGGGCGACGAGGTGCTGATCGAGCATCCGGCATACGGCCTGCTGGTGGATGCGGCGCAGTACATTGGCGCGGAAGTGAAGCGGTTTGCGCGCCGTGAAGAGGACGGCTACGCGCTGGACGCGACGGCGGTGCGGCAGGTGATTTCGCCGCGCACGCGGCTGATCGTGATCACCAATCTGCACAATCCTTCGAGTGTTCCGGCCACGGAAGCGGCGCTGCGCGAGGTGGTCGACCTGGCGCGGAGCGTCGGCGCGCGGGTGCTGGTGGACGAAGTTTACCTGGATGCGATTTACGAAAACACACCGCGGAGCGCCTTTCATCTGGGTCCGGAAGTGGTGGTGACCAGCAGCCTCACGAAGGTCTACGGGCTGAGTGGACTGCGCTGCGGCTGGATTCTGGCGCAGCCGGATCTGGCGCGCGCCATGTGGCAGTTGAACAATCTGTTCGCGGCAACACCGGTCCATCCGGGAGAGTTGATGAGCGTGGCGGCGTTCGAGCACCTGGAGATTCCGCGGAACAAGGCGCGTCGCGTGGTGGAGGCGGATCGGGTGCTGCTGAATGAATTCCTGGATCGCGAAACGGGAGTCTCGGCGGTGCGCACGGAGTGGGGCACGACGTGCTTCCTCCGGCTGCTGCGCGGCGATGTGGAAGGCTTTCTGGAGCGACTGCGGACGAAGTATGAGACTTCGGCGGTGCCGGGCCGGTTTTTCGAAATGCCGGACCACATCCGCATCGGCATGGGCGTGAATACGGAAATGTTCGCCGAAGGCCTGCGGCGATTTAGCCAGGCGTTGGCAGAAAAGTCCGCAGGCTAAAGCGCCGTCCCTACACCTTCTTGATGACTTCGAGCATGCCCTTCAGCGAGGTCTCGGTGGAGTAGCGGGCCACGTGCGGGTCGCCTTTGAACTTCGGATCGCGCCAGTGAGTCTCCAGTGTGAACGTGCCATTGTAGCCGTCTTTGCGCAGGGCGCGGATCTGACTGACATTGTCGAACTCGCCGGTGCCCACCGCGGCCCACACCACCTTTCCATCGGGCTGATGCACGTAATCGCGCAGATGGACGTGAAAAATACGGGCCGGATCCAGCTTGCGGTACCCGTCCGGGAATGACTTTTCGCCCGATTCGCCGGCGTTGTTCGGATCCCAGGTGATGCCGATGTTATCTTCCTTGACGCGCTTCAGGAACTCGCCGGCCTGTGCACCGGTAGCCACGTGGCCGCCTCCGATGTTCTCCACGCTGAGCCGGAATCCGCCTGGTTTCGCGCGGCGGGCAGCTTCGCGCATCAGTTCGTCGATGCGGGCGTAGCTCTTTTCGCTGGGGCTTTCGCCGCGCGCCAGCATGAAGGTGAAGACGCGGAGTTTGTCGGTGCCGAATACCTTGGCGCGCTCCATGCAGCGATCCAGCAGCGCCCACTGATCGTCCAGCTTCTTCTGGCCTTCGGGCGTGTCCGGAGGCAGAGCGACCTTGAAGAATCCAGTGCCTTCGATGGATACTTGGACGCCGTGCTCATCAAAGATGGAGCGGGCTTCCTTCACTTTTTCGATGGGCTGCTCGGTATTGTACTTGCCCCAGATGTTGCGGACTTCGGCCCATTTCAAGCCATTGTCGGCCAGGAATTTCGCCGCGGACTGGACGTCGTCGTCGATTTCGTCGGAGGTGATGCCCAGCTTGATATCGGAGAGAGGCAGCGCCGAAAGGCGCCGCACGAACAGGGCGAGGGCCGGCGTGGCCAGCGCTTCGCGGCGAGTAAAGCGATTCATGCGTCCGATTATATCGTGATGCGTACACGCACACTGTTTCCGGCCAGATACAGATGGCAGAGGGCCCCGAGCGTGTTAAGTTACGAACAGGAATGGAATTGTGAAATTGCATCAAGTGTTCTTATGCGTTGCGGCCGCGGCCGGAATGGCCTTTGCCCAAACGGCGGCGCCAAGTCCGAAAATTGCCCTCGTCGATATGCAGGCTGCCATGACCGGCACCAGCGACGGCAAGGCGGCGGAACAGAAACTGGACGAGGAGTTCGGTCCGCGCAAGGCAAAGCTGGACGCCCAGGAAAAGGAAATTGCCGATTTGCAGGCGCAGGTGGACAAGGGCGGCTTGACCGACGAAGCCAAAAAGAAACTGACCGACGACATCGATCACAAAACGCTCTTGTTCAATCTGGCCACCGACAGCGCCGACGGCGATTTGCGCGACGCTCAGATCAAGGTGCTCCACGACCTGGCGCCGAAGATGATCGCTCTGATCGCGCAACTGGCCAAGGACCAGGGCTATGCAATGGTCTTCGACATCAGCGAAAGCGAAACGGCGAAGCTCTATAGCAACTCCACCGATATCACTCGGGAAGTGATCGCGGCCTACGAGAAAAAGTACAAGCAGTAGCGCCTAGTTGCTCAAGTCGTGGACTTCGAAGTGGAACCGCTCCGGCGGAAACATCGCTGTTTCGAGCGGCGCCAGGTGCGACCAGGTCTGGTAAGCCGAGTCCGCCACCGTCGAATTCAAATAAAACAGGAACTGATTTGAGAAACAGTCGATGGGTGGCGGCTGGCGAAACGTGAGACGCAGCCCCACGGCCTTCTCCAGAGCCACACCGTGCGTCGCTACGTGTTTCTCCATTAGTAGTGAAACGAAACTGGCGCGGCTGGCGTGCGGCCAGACATCCGGGTGAAGCAGCTTGCGCAGCGTCTCTTCACATTCGAACGTGATCTCGCACTGCCGGATCCACTCCAACACGGAATCGCCCCACAGCCAGTGTGAGAGAAGACCGTGATATTGCTCCGTCAGTTTCAGCGCGAGTTCGAATTTCCGTTGTTCCAGAATTTCCGGCGAGGCATCGGCTGAGCTCAGCATGTCTTCCGCTTCAAGCATCACTGAGGCAAGTTCGCTCTGTTCGGAGCGGTGTTCGGCGGCATGCACCAGGAGCGGCGGAAGTTCGTGAGTCTTACTTCCGGGTATCTCGATGTACATATGACCCCCCATCGTGCGCCCTCTGGTCATATAGACGTCCAGTCAGGGCGCTGTTGTTTCAAGTTGTAGCACACGCACTGCCGTTTTTTACTTTAAAATGTTTTAATCCTCCCAGTCGGCGGAAGTCATGTAACCATTAGCAGTGCAAGGGCTTGGCTGCTAACGGATGGGCCGTCACCGTGTTATTCTTCCGGTTGTGACGCAATACTCCATCGGACTCGACCTGGGCGGAACGAATCTCCGCGCGGCTGCCATTGACTCTACGGGCAAGATGCTCGACAAGATCGCAGGGGCCACCAACTTCACCGAAGGCCGCGAAGCGGTGCTTGGCGACATGGTGTCGGCCATTCAGAAACTACGCGAGAAGCACGGCGCCGAAGGCCTCGCCGGCATCGGCGTGGGCGTGCCTGGTTTCATCCGGATCAAGGATGGCTTCATCACCAGCTCCAACAACCTGCCGTATTTCGAAAACTTCCCGTTGCGCGATCAGATCGAACAGAAACTGGGCACGCGCGTCATTCTGGAGAACGACGCGAACGCCGCGGCACTGGGCGAGAAGTGGATCGGCGCGGGTCGCGATTACGACGATCTGGTGTTGCTAACGCTGGGCACGGGCATCGGCGGCGGCATCGTCTCCGGCGGCAAGGTGCTCCGCGGCTTCGTCGGCATGGCGGGCGAATTGGGACACATCACGGTGGTGCCGAACGGCAATCCCTGCGGCTGCGGCAATCAAGGCTGCCTGGAAAAGCATGCCTCCGCCACTGCGGTGGTGGCAATGGCCCACATGATGCACCTGGGAGAGAATCTGACGTCGAAGGACGTGGGCGATCTGGCGGCGGGGCAGGACGAGAACGGTGAGAAGGCGCGAACAATCTGGCGCATCATGGGCGAATCCATGGGGATCGCGCTGGCCATGTTAGTAAACACCTTTAATTTCCCGTTGATTCTGTTGAGCGGCGGGATGCTGCCGGCGTGGGAGTTCTTCGCGCCGCGCATGATCGAAGTGACCCGGAGTCGCAGCTATACCTTCCGCGCCACTGATACGAAGATCGAAAAAGCCACCCTCGGCAGCGAAGCGGGACTCTTTGGCGCGGCGTATCTTCCCTGGTCTGAGAAGTAGGACAGACGATCGGGTTATGTCGTCTGTCCCCCGAGTGAAGTTGTTGCTTACGGGCGATCGCCCCAGCTATAACCCAGCCAAACCGTTTCTTCCGTGATCAGATTCCTGCCGAACTGCGACAGATTGTGGACGTAGTGAATGTCGAATTGCGGCCGGACGAAAATGTGATCGGTGAGATAGATCTGCACGCCGGCGCCGCCGTGAACCTGGAAGTGATTCGAGCTTCCGAAATACTGCGAGAAGTTCTGCGAACCAACCAGCGAGTTACTCGAAGAGCCGCTCTCATAGAACTTGATGTTGGCTCCGCCGATACCGCCGGACAGTTTCACGGCGACTTTCTTAGTATTCACCGGCTCGAAGACACCATTGAAATCGTACAGAGTCACGCGAGACTGCAGAGACAGTGTGCTCAGTCCAACCGAGGCCGCCGACGAAGTGAGATCCACGTAAGTCTGCTTGGCAGGCTGAATATTCACCTCGGCGCCGACTCCGAATTTCTTCCAAAGCATCAGGTCGCCGCCGATACCCAACATGAAACTGCTGAGTGAGGGAGTCTGCGTGCAACCGGCCGTCCCGAGCGCGCAGGAATTGAGGTTTTGATCGAGGCCGCTGGACGCGGCTTTGTCCTGAACTGCTCCGAATCCAACGCCGATGTCGAACGAACTCTGGGCGCTGGCAAAGGGGATGTAGCAGACCAGCACGAACAGTAGTGGTAGGTATCGCGAAATGCGTCTCACGTCAGAAATCTCCTCTAAGTTTGCAGATTACGCACACAATTTAAATTATGCCTTATTAAAGGCGGCTATTCGCAGCGAAATCGCCGCGTCGCAACGCAAATCTGTGTCGTTGCAACACATACGACGCGGCGTCGGAAGATCAGGTTTCAAGAGTCACAAAATCCTAACGCCGCTGGCATTGTGCACAAAAGTGCGAAGAGCGTTGAGTCACAATTACCCGCCGAATGGCTTTTCCACAAGTGGGACAAGGCTCGCCGGTGCGCTGATAAACCCGGTGGCTGAATTGGAAAAAGCCCTTACGCCCTTCCGCGTCCACATAGTCGGAGATAGAGGAGCCACCGGCTTCAATGGCTTCGGAGAGAACTTCCACCATCGAGTCATAGAGACGGCGGATACGATCGCCGCGTAAACGGCTCGAAAGGGCCATAGGGTGAATGCCCGAGCGGAATAACATCTCGTCCGCGTAGATATTCCCCACGCCCCGCACAAATGTTTGATTCAGCAACAGTGCTTTCATTCGCGTTTTGTGTTTCTTCAGACGCGCGGCAAATTCGTCGAAGCCGATTTCCAGCGGTTCGGGACCCAGCCGGGCAACCCGCGCCGGAAATTCCTCACTGAATTCCAGGCAGCCGAATTGCCGGCTGTCGTCGTATAGCAGCACTCCCCGGTCGAACGTGAACACGGCGTGCGTGTGCTTGCCGGAGGCGCCGCCCAGCAGCAGCCGACCCGTCATGCCGAGATGAATCATCAGGTAGCCGCCGCCCTCCAGCGACACCAGAATGAACTTGCCATATCGTTTGATGCCGGTGATCCGCCGACCCTGTATGCGCTCCGACATGCGGTCCGGGTCGCCGCCGCGCAGCACGCGGACGCAGCGGAATTCGGCAGTCACAATCCGGCGTCCCACCAGATGAGCAATCGAACGCGTCACGGTCTCGACTTCAGGAAGTTCCGGCACTTAGGGTACCTGCAGAAAAATCTCGTCGCCCTCAATTTTGACGTCGAAGGTAGCGACGCGCTTGCTGGGATCGAAATCGTATTCGCCGGTGCGGCAGTCGAATTCCCACATGTGATACGGGCAAACCACGCGGCCGTTCTCCAATTGACCCTGACCGAGCGGTCCCCCGCGATGCAGGCAGACTCCGTCGATGGCGTGGATGTTGCCGTCGAGATTGCAGACCGCATACGGGCGCTGGCCCACGAAGACTTCCATGACCGAGCCGGGCGGCAGTGCGGACACCTTTCCCACGGGAACCAGAGGCATCTTTCCAGTGTACTGTGCGAAGGCGGGTTGATCCGCTGCCGCGACACGGCGTGGATTCCATCGGAGCCACGACGGTAACGGAGCGTTGCCGCATACACGCTCATGACATCACCTTTGCTCGGCGAGTACTGCATCGCCGCGCACCCGGGTTAACACTTGCAAACGGCACCAGCCAGTTCAGTCGGTTACAATCGAAGCAATCCATGCAGACAATCCTCGTGATTGACGACGATGAAAGCCTGCGCGACACCATCGGGGTCATGCTGGAACAGGAAGGATTCCGGGCTGTCCTGGTCGGAGACGGCAAGAGCGGCTTCGACAAGGCAGTCACCCTGAAACCCGATCTGGTGCTGGTGGATTTGCGGCTGCCCGGTATGAGCGGCACGGAAATCTGCAAGCAGTTGCGCGCCGCGCGGGTGGACACGCCGATCATTGTATTGAGCGCCGTGGGCGACGAATTCGACAAGGTCCTGCTACTCGAAATCGGCGCCGACGATTACGTGGTCAAGCCGTTCGGCACCCGCGAACTGATGGCGCGCATCCGAGCCGTGCTCCGCCGCGCTTCCGCCGACGCTCGTAAAGTGGTGCAGTTCAGCGGCAACCAGATCGATTTCGAAAGGCGCATCGTCAGCCGTAAGGGCGAAGAGCTGAAGTTGACGCCCGCCGAATACAACCTGCTGAGCTATTTCCTGCACAACCCGGACCGGCCCCTGACCCGCGACATGATCCTGAATTCCGTCTGGGGATACGAGTTCTTTCCAAATACCCGGACGGTGGACGCCCACGTGGTGAAATTGCGCCAAAAACTGGAGCCGGATCCCAATACCCCGCGCCACTTCCTCACGGTCCACGGGGTGGGCTACCGCTTCGTTCCGTAACAGAATTTACAGTTCCGGCCTTGCGCGGATGCGGGACAATAACCTCATGCCTCTCGAGGGAGCCCACCCGGTTTTAATTGTCGAAGACTCCGAAAATGCGGCGGCAATGTTGGAAATCGCGCTGGGAGGAATTCCCGGCGTCGCGGTACACCTGGCCACCAACGCCATGGACGGACTGCGCATCCTGAATGGTTCGGGACCGGCAATGCGGGTGGTGGTTACGGATCTCAATATGCCCCGGATGGACGGGTTTGAATTCATCCGCAGAATCCGCGAAGATCAGAGGCTGGCATCCACACCAATCATCGTAGTGAGCGCGGATACGGACCCGGCTACACCGGAGCGTATCGCGGAGCTGCACGTGGACGCCTTCTTTGCCAAACCCTTTTCTCCGGCTCAGGTGCGCCGGAAACTGGAGCAACTTCTCGATGGCGTTTGAATTCCCCAAGGCACTCCGACGTATGGGGGTCGCGTTATTCCTCCCCTTGGCGCTGGCGGCGCAGGCGCAGCCCTCCCCGGAACTGAAAACTATCCTGGACCGTCTCGATCGTCTGGAGCAGGAGAACCGGTCGCTTTCCGACCAGGTTCGCGAGCTTCGAAACCAACTGGCTGCGGCGCGCGGTGAAGCCGTCCCCACCACGCCACCGCCGGCCGCCGCCGCCGCACCCGCTCCGCCGTCCATCGAAGAGCGGCTGGATATTCAGCAGCAGCGCATCGAAGAGCAGGCACAGACCAAGGTGGAAGCGTCGCAGAAATTTCCCATCCGCCTCACCGGAATGGCGCTCTTCAATTCGTTCATCAATTCCCGCCAGAGCGGCGGCGCAGACGAGCCCACGGCCGCTTTACCGACCGGCCCCAACCATTCCGGCGCTACCTTCCGGCAGACCGTGGTGGGCCTGGAGTTCAATGGCCCAAGGACATTCCTGGGCGGCACGGTACGCGGCTCAGTGTTCATGGATTTCGCCACCGGCAGCGGCACCTTTACGCAACTCATGCGCTTGCGCACCGGCTCCATCGAATTGAATTGGAAGAGCCGCAGCATCATGGTGGGTCTGGAGAAGCCCATCTTTAATCCGCGCGAGCCCAGTTCCCTGGCACAGGTGGCCGTCTCCCCCCTCACGGGCACGGGAAATTTGTGGCTCTGGCTGCCGCAGGCGCGTGTGGAGCAGGACTTTGCCTTCGGCGCTAAGGCCGGACTGCGCGCGCGCATGGGCGTGGTGCAGACGCGCGAAGTGGGACCCTACGACACCACCGCTCTCCCCGCCGGAGTCGAGGCCACACGGCCCGGTTTGGAAGGCCGTTACGAAGTCTTCTACAACCTGGATAGCGACCGGCGCTTCGAAATCGCTCCCGGCTTCCATGTCAGCACCACGCATGCCAACGGCGTTTCGATCCCCTCCCATCTTGTCTCCGCGGACTGGCTCTTGATTCCCGCGCGCCAGGTGGAATTTACGGGCGCTTTCTTCGACGGCACCAATGTGGCCAACCTGGGCACCGGAGCCATCAATCAGGGCTACGTCATTTACAGCAAGCGGGCTTTCTGGCCCATCGATACCGTGGGAGGCTGGGGACAAGCCACGATTCACGCCGCGCGGCGTGTCGACCTCCACCTGTTTGGAGGCGTTCAGAATTACGACCAGGAGTATCTGGGAACCGGCGATGTGAGCCGCAACTGGATGCTCGGGGCCAATCTCTTTTATCGAATCGCGCCGAATGTGCTGATTGGACCGGAATTTTCGCAGATGCGGACCGTCTATATTCAGCAGGGTATCCGGATCAACAACCATTATGACTTTGCGTTGGCTTATCTTTTCTAGCGCTGTCTCTAGCATGGTCCTCGGCGTTGCCCAGCCGCCGGCGCCTCGCGGCGTCGCGGTCACCGGACAGGTGGAACTCACCAACTCGCAGGATTCGGCCGCCCGCAAGCACAACTACTCCGGCGTCGTCCTCTGGCTGCAGCCTGTGGACCGCGACGCGCCCGTCCCCGTGGTTTCGCGTCACGCCGAGATGAAGCAGCAGAATAAGCACTTCACGCCGCACGTGGTGGCCGTGCAAGTGGGGGGCGTCGTGGATTTCCCCAATCTCGACCCCATCTTCCACAACGCGTTTTCCAAGTTCAGCGGCCAGCAGTTCGATATCGGCCTGTATCCCCCGGGCACTTCCAAGCCGGTGCCTTTTCACAAAGCCGGAGTGGTGCAGGTCTTCTGCAATATCCACTCCACGATGAGCGCCATTATCGACGTGGTGCCCACGCCTTGGTATGACGTGACCAACGCCGCCGGAAAGTTCAGCATCTCCGGCGTTCCGCCCGGCGAATACCAACTGCACATTTATCACGAGCGGGCCATGCCGGCGAACCTGCAATTCCTGGAGCGCCGCATCACGGTATCGGAGGGCGGCTTGGCGCTCCCCCTGATTTCTATCACCGAAACCGGCTTTGTGCCGGAAGAGCATCTGGATAAGCACGGCATGCCGTACTCCAAGAAGCCCGCCGACGGCACCTATATGGGGGGCCACTGATATGAGGTGCTGCTGATGCGTCCTCGCTTTGCCCGGCTTTCTCTTCTGGTGAAAATTCTGCTGTCTACCTCGGTAGCCGTCACCTTGCTCTTCGCCATCACCATGGTGATCGTGCTCGGCAACGTGAACGGCACCATGTCCAACAGCTTGAAGGAAGAGGTGCAGGGAAGCTTCCAGGCGTACACCTCGCTCTGGAAGTCGCGGCAGGAACTGCTGGCTTCGGTCAGCCGGATCGTCAGCGAGATGAAGGAAGTGCGTTCCGCCATCGGGACCGGCGATAAGGCGACGATTGAGGATAGCGCCGGCGAATTGTGGGCCAAAATCTCGCGCGCCGACGCCATGTTTCTGGTCACCGAGCCCAATGGCAAGGTGTTGGCTTCGCTGGGCGGCGTCACCTCGCCCTCGCTGGCGCAAAGCCTGACCATCGTCCGCACCGCCACGGCGAAATTCCCCGCCCATATCGAGGACCCCCACGAGGTCTCCAAACTCCAGGCGTCGGGCTTCTTCTACCTCGGCGGCGATCCGTGCGAGCTCTACCAGATCACCGTCACTCCCGTCTATTTCGATTCGTCCCAGGGACAGGATCTGCGTAAGGTGCTGGTGGCCGGGTACAAAGTGGACACGCTGGTGGCCCACGAATTGAAAGACGCCACCAACAGCGATTTTCTCTTCGAAACTCCCGATGGCGTGATCGCCTCTACCTTGAATCCGCGGGCCACCCAGGTCGCTCGCGCCAATCTGGCCCACACCAAGGCAACCGACCTGGTGAGCGATGGAATCCACAAGTATGCCTGGTTCCGCACCCCCCTGCTCGACATTTCCGGCAGCAAAGTGGCCGACCTCTGCATCCTGCGCTCCTTCGAAGGCGCAGACCAGCGCATTGCCGGCCTTTCCACCACCATCGTGCTCCTCTGGCTGGCCGCCATGTGCGCCGGACTGGGATTGACCTATCTGCTGGCCCGCCGCATTGTCGAGCCGGTGAAACAACTGGATCGCGCGGCCGCGGAGGTGGCGCGCCAGAATTACGCCATTGAGGTGGAGGTGCACAGCGAGGACGAGATGGGCCGTCTGGCGCAGACCTTCAACGCCATGTGCGCCTCCATCCGTCAGGCGCGCGAGGAGTTGATCCGGCAGGAACGAATTTCCACCATCGGGCGACTCTCCGGCTCCATTGTGCATGATCTGCGCAATCCGCTGGCGGCGATTTACGGCGGCGCCGAAATGCTGGTGGATGCGGACCTTCCCCCGGCACACGTCAAGCGCTTGGCGGGCAATATCTACAGGGCCTCCAGGCGCATTCAGGAATTGCTGACGGATTTGTTGAATGTTTCGCGGGGCAAGCGCGGCGCGCCGGAACCCTGCCGCTTGCGGGAACTCGCGGTATCCGCCTGCGAATCCCTGGCCGCCACCGCCGAATCGCAGCATGCCACTCTCACCGTGGAGATTGCTCCGGAGATCGAACTCTCCCTGGAACGCAGCCGGATGGAACGCTCTTTCGTGAATCTGATCGGCAATGCCATTGAAGCCATGCCGGAAGGCGGCGAGGTCCGGGTGACCGCGCAGATGGATGCCGGCTCCGTGCTGGTCCACGTGGACGATACCGGACCGGGCGTCGCGCCCGAAATTCGCGCCAAACTCTTTCAGCCTTTCGTCACCGCCGGCAAGCGCAATGGACTCGGTCTCGGACTGGCGCTCACCCGCCAAACGGTCCTCGAGCACGGCGGCGACCTGTGGGTCGGCACCGCCCCCGGAGGCGGCGCCCGCTTCAGCCTCCGCCTCCCCGGCGCACACATCGTGAAACTCCAAGGCACGGTGGTGTAGGACGGACGATCGCCTTTTGTCGTCGGTCCAGCCGTCCAGTGTTACGCTGGAGTTTTGTCCCGACATCCTTTATTCAAGCCTTACCTCGCGTTGTTCGCGGTCTGTTTTTTCTGGGGTACCACGTACCTGGGCATCCGCATGTCTCTGGAGACTTTCCCGCCGCTCACCCTGGTGAGCGTGCGCTACATTCTCTCCGGCTCCATCACCGTGCTATTCGCGATGATGCGCGGCTCGCCCTTGCCGCGCGGACGGGAACTGCTGGCGGCCTGCTTCAGCGGACTGCTCGTGCTGGGCATCGGCAACGGCGCGCTGGTCTACGCCGAAGTCGTGATACCTAGCGGTATCGCCGGACTCATCGTCACCATGTCGCCCTTCTGGATGGTGGGCGCCGAAGCCCTGCTGCCCGGCGGTGAACGGCTGCATGCCCCCACCATCGGAGGCATGGCCGTCGGACTGGCCGGAGCGGCGCTGCTGGCCATGCCCGATGTCGGGTCGCATGCCATCGACCGCAACCTGATCAACGGCTTTCTGATTCTGCAGGTGGGCATGGCCGGCTGGTCGTTCGGCTCCATCTATCAACGCCGTAAGGCGGACAAGGCGCATCCCATCGTGTCCGGCGGCGTGCAGCAACTGGCCGCGGGATTGGTCCTCGCGCCGTTTGCCCTGCTGATGCCGCAGACGCCCATCCACTGGAGCACGCGCGGAGTCTCCGCCCTGTGCTACCTGGTGATTTTCGGTTCCCTGGTGGGGTACAGCGCCTATGTGTACGCCATGGACAAACTGCCCGTGGCCATCGTTTCCGTTTACCCTTATGTGAATGCGGTGGTGGCGGTGGCGCTAGGCTGGCTGTTCTACCGCGAGCATTTCGGCGTGCGCGAGGCCATTTCCATGACCATCATTTTCGCCGCGGTGGCAGTGGTGAAACGCTACTCGAAACATCCCATGAAGGCTAGTCGCGCCCGAGCATGGCCCCCAGAGCGCCGCCCGCCATACTCAGGGAAATGATGAAGACGAAGAGCATAAAGAAGAACACCACGACCGCGGTCGCGATGCCTTCGCCCGTTTGCAGCATGTGTGTCATCTGCTGCAGCATTGCCGGATCCTGCCAGGGCGAATTCCGCATCTGTTCCTGAAACGTGGTCAGCAGGCGTCCGGACACCGCCGCCGGGATGGCCAGCGCCGTCAACACCACGGTCCAGATGCCGAACATAATAATTCCCGTGATCCAGCCGATACGCACGCCGCCGCCGACATTCAGTAGCGACCCTGTCTTGCGTTTGTAGAAGAGGGTGGCGAAGAAGCCCGCGGCCATCCAGCTCAAGATGGGCAAAAACGTGAAGCCCAACAGCGCCGCGCACAGTGCCACCAGCATGGCGATTCGCACCGCAATCGGATTATGGAAATTCAGCGGCAAGGGCTCGGGCCGCGCCGCGGCAGCGGCCGGTTCAGCCGCCAGGTAAGTGGGCGCGGGTGCGGGTTCCGGTTCCACCAAGTCCCGCTGGGGCTTCCCACACTTGTGGCAGAACAACGAATCCGGCACCAACTGCGCGCCGCAACTGCAAATTTCAGGCATCTTTCAGTCTTAGTTTACCGGAATCTCACCTTCACGTCCGGTTTGTTCTCCAGATGAGTGGTATCGATGAAGCGCACGCGCGGAGTGTTGGACGTCATCACCACCGCCTGTGTGTGAACGCCGTCGCCTGAGAAGCGGACACCGCGCAGCAGGTTTCCGTCCGTGACGCCGCAGGCCGCGAACACCAGGTGGCGTCCCGGAGCCAGCTCCGGCGTGGTGTAGATCCGCTTGGGATCGTGGATTCCCATGGCCTCCATGCGCTCCCGCTGCGCGTCGTCTTTGACAATCAGGCGGCCCAGGATCTCCCCATTCAGGCAGCGCAGCGCCGCGGCGGTGAGTACGCCCTCGGGCGCGCCGCCGGACCCCATCACGGCATGCACTCCGGTGCCGGCCACGGCGGCGGCGATGCCGGCCGAGAGATCGCCATCGGAAATCAGGCGAATGCGGGCGCCCGCCTGTCGGATATCGGCGATGAGCTGTTCGTGCCGGGGCCTGTCCAGCACCACTACCACCAGGTCGTCCACACCGCGCTGCAAACGGCGCGCAATCGACTTCAGATTGTGTTTTACCGGCGCGTCCAGGTCCACCGCGCCCTTCGCCGCCGGGCCCACGATAATTTTCTCCATATAGCAATCGGGCGCGTGCAGCAGTCCGCCCTGCTCCGACGCGGCCAGCACGGTGATGGCTCCGGCGCCCCCGGTGGCGCACAGATTGGTCCCTTCCAGCGGATCCACCGCGATGTCCACCGTGATCGCGCTGCCGCCATTGCGCGAGCCCACTTTCTCGCCGATGAAGAGCATGGGAGCTTCGTCGCGCTCCCCCTCGCCGATTACGATCGTGCCGTCAATGGCCACTGTATCCAGGCACTGCCGCATGGATTCCACGGCCGCCTGATCGGCAAGCTTCGCATCTCCCATTCCCATGGTGCGCGCCGACGCGATGGCGGCATCTTCCACTACCCGGAGCATCTCCAGCGACAGGTCGAACATGTGGTAGCTTTCTCCTCATGGACAATCAAACCGTCCTCGTCTTGGCAAATCCGGCCGAACCGCAGCTTGCCATGCTCGAGGAATTGCCGCCGCAGACCAACCTGGCCGTAGGTAATCACCCCGATGCTTTCACCCGCACGGCGGCAGACGCAACCGTTATCTTCAACTGGTCGGGGTCGCGCGCGCTACTGCAGGAAGTGTTCCGGATGTGTCCGCGCGTACAGTGGGTCCACTCCCGGTCTGCCGGACTGGACACTGTGCTGTTTCCGGAACTGGTGGCGCACCCCGTTCCGTTGACGAACGGCAGCGGCGTCTTTAGTCCTTCATTGGGTGAATTCGTGCTCGGCGCGATCCTTTACTTCGCGAAAGATTTTCGCCGCATGATTCGCCACCAGCAGGCCGGCGAGTTCGAGCCCTTCGATATCGCCATGATCTCCGGCACCATCGGCGGAATTCTCGGCTATGGCGACATCGGCCGCGCCTGCGCCACCCGCATGCGCGCTCTCGGCATGCGCGTTCTGGCCGTGAAGCGCTCCGCTCCGCCCGTGAATTCCGTGGACCCCCTGGTGGAACAGATCTACTCTCCCGAACAGCGCATCGAAATGATCCAGCGCTGCGACTATATCGTGGTGGCCGCGCCGCTCACCGAGTCCACGCGCGGCATGCTCGGACCAGCCGAGTTCGCCGCCATGAAGCCCACCGCCGTCGTGATCAACGTCGGCCGTGGTCCGGTGATCGACGAAGCAGCGATGGTCCAGGCGCTATCCCAGGGGACGATCAAGGGCGCGGCACTCGATGTCTTCGACCAGGAGCCTCTGCCCCCCGGTCATCCCTTCTACAAACTGGAAAACGTGCTGCTCTCCGCCCATTGCGCCGATCACACTCCGGACTGGATGGACCTGGCGATGCGCTTCTTCCTCGACCAGTTCGCGCGCTTCACGAACGGCGAACCGCTGCTCAACGTGGTGAATAAACAACTGGGCTATTGAGGTAAATCGATCGGCGCCTTGATGCTCTGCCAGCCCTCGCCATCCAGCGCTTTCAGGAAGGCTACCAGGTCCGCCTTCTGGCCGGGAGTCAGATGGAGCGGCTTGATGCTGGCGTCCAGGTTCCTGTTCGGCTTGCCGCCTTTGTCATAGAAATCCACCACCTCGTCCAGCGTCTTCAGACTGCCGTCGTGCATGTAGGGCGCGGTGCGCGAGATGTCGCGCAGAGTCGGCGTCTTGAAGGCGCCCCAATCGCGCGCGTCTTTCGTCACCGCAAAGCGTCCCACGTCGGCGTCGGGTTTGTCGCTGCCGATTCCCAGATTGGCGTAGGCGTTCAAAGTGAAATTCGCGCCTTCGTGGCACTTGTCGCACTTGGCGGTATCGAAGAAGATTTTCATGCCGCGGGACTGCGCCACGGTCAGCGCCTTCTTGTCGCCATTCACATACCGGTCGTAGGGAGCATTCCCGCTGAGTACGGTGCGCTCGAAGCTGGCGATAGCCATGGCCACCCGGTCGATATCGATGTCGTCACTGCCGAATGCCTTGGCGAACAGCGGACGGTATCCGGCGACGGTCTTCAGCCGGGAGACGATGGCATCGTGGGTATTCCCCATCTCGATGGGATTGGCCATCGGTCCTTTGGCCTGTTCTTCGAGTGTGGCGGCCCGCCCGTCCCAAAACTGCGCCAGCGAATAGGCGCGATTGATCACCGTAGGTGCGCTCCGTCCGCCCTTCTGAAAGCGGATGCCGGTCGATACGGGAGCGCCGTCGGTGAAGGCATGCTCGGGCGCATGGCACGAGGCGCAGGAGACGCTTTCATCGGCGGAAAGACGGCGGTCGAAATACAGGTACCGGCCCAGTTCCACTTTGGCCGCCGAATAAGGATTAGTGCGCGGCCACGAGAGCGGCGGCAAGCCGAGAGGCGGCTGCGGATTCCGGTCCGCCGCCATGGCGCAAATAAAGAAGGCCGGGATCGCGAGGATCCCGGCCTGAAAGAGGCTGCGTTTCATGAAGACCGCTCCGCTACTTCGTCAGTCCCTGAACGTAAATCGCGCGGTACCCGCCCACGGAGGCTTCCGTACCGTTCACCTGCACGATGTGACCCATGTGGTCGGAGGCCGAAGCCTTGGCGTCCACTCCGCCATCGCGCCGCGGATCGTGCTCTTCGGCCATCA
>DASZMZ010000284.1:0-3051 GCA_035551455.1 Candidatus Sulfopaludibacter sp. | reverse complement strand
ACGGCCGTCCCGAAAAGGCGCAGGAGTACTTCCGCCGCGTCGCCAAAGGCCACGTCTGGATCACGTGGGGCTTCATCGGTTCCGAAGCAGAGGTGCTGCAAGCGCATTAACGAGATTCAGTACCGCTGCTGGGACGGGAGGTGGATTCGTCGATGACAGCGATACGCAGTTCTTGGTCGTCAAGCTCAAACCTGAAGGAGGTGATCGCTATGTTTCTCCTTTGGGCACTCCGTTGCGCCGATTGCCAGACCTTGTCGCCCGCGTTCGACGCAGCCTCGATCAAGGAAAGCCATTCGCTTTCGGAAGCCATGGGGGGAACCATTGGATTCTTGCCGACTGGCGGCATGTCGGCGAGGAATATATCGCTTCATGGCCTAATCGAATTGGCTTACGATATGCCGGGCTATTGTGTTTCAGGAGGCCCAACGTGGATCGAGGTCTCCGGTTATGATGTCGATGCGAAGCCGATGGCGCGGGTTGGCTTGGCCGAAGCGCGTTTGATGCTCCAGGCTCTTCTTGCCGACCGATTCGGGCTACGCGTGCATGATGACACTAAGTTAGTAAACGGTTTCAGACTCCTGGCACCCAATGGCCCTAATCGACTGGTCCAATCTAACACAGCCGCCGGACACTTTCGAGTAATGAGCATGTCAGAAATGCGTGGCCAAGGCGTTACCATGCCGATGTTGGTGCGAGGCTTGAAGGCGATTCTTGGCGTTCCAGTCGAGGATGATACTCAACTAGGTGGCTCATACGATATTTCGCTTAAGTACGCTTCGGAGAACGCCGGGCCGGACGATGGCCCCTCGCTCTTATCGGCTCTTCGTCGGGAACTGGGCCTCGAGTTGAAAAAGGATAAAGTCAGTTTGAAAATCATCGTAATCGATCATGCCGAGAAAGCGAGGCCGAATTAAAGATTTGCCGACTGTTCGTCCATCGCTGGAGGCCGAACACCATTCCGGGCCGAAGGTGAAACACGATGGGAGTGAAGCGACGTCAGAATGGAGAAATGTTGCAGGCGTGGAGTCCGGTGCCATGCCGGCTTTAGAATCGAGCGGTATTCCGCCACTGTCCTGTCGCCACCGACGTCACTCATGAAATCTGCTTTACTCCGCCCGAGAATGGCATGATAACCGCACAGTTGCATTGTGCGCCGAATCCGTGAGCCGTCCCGAAAAGGCGCAGGAGTACTTCCGCCGCGTCGCCAAAGGCCACGTCTGGATCACGTGGGGCTTCATCGGTTCCGAAGCAGAGGTGCTGCGAGCGCATTAAGCAGGTCGTGCGACTGCTCCAGCAGCGCCGCGGCCGCCACCAGATCGTCATCGCGGCCCCACAGGGCGGCGACTTGAAGACCCATCGGCGCGCCCTCCACGGGCAGCGGCACGGAAATCGCCGGAACTCCCAACGCCGTCCAGGGGGCGTTCGGTGAAGGGTCGCCGGTGCTCTCCATTCCGGCCGGCGCGCCGCCCGCCGCAGCCAGCGAAATCAGCAGCGGATACTCCTCGAAAACTCGCGCCATTTCACCGCGCATCCGGTCCACATGATGGCGGGCCGCGGCGTACTCGGCCTCGCCGATTGTCAGGCCCCGCCGAAGCAGCGCGGCCAGTTTCGCGCCGATGGCATCGCCATGCTTCGCGAGCAGGTCGCGATGGCTGCGCGCGCCTTCGTATTCATTAATCAGGAACGCCGCCGGCAGCAGACCGTCCCAACCCGAAGGCATGCGAATCGCGCCCGTGTCGCCCACAGGCGGCAACTCCGCGCACACCGCGGCGCGTCCGAACGATCGCTCCCACAGACACGCCATATCGGCGGCCGTCGCCGTGAACATCCCTACCGTATCGAGCGACGGCGCGAAGGCCATGACGCCGTCCGTCGAAAGCAGCCCGAAGGTGGGTTTGAAGGCGCAGACTCCACAATAGGAGGCCGGACGCAGCACCGAGCCCAGCGTCTGCGTGCCCAGCGCAAACGGAGCCATGCCCGCCGCCACGGCCGCCGCCGACCCCGACGAACTGCCTCCCGGCGTGTGGCCGGGTAGCCGGGGATTCCGCGTGGGCGCCGGGTCGAAGGATGCGAACGCCGTGGTGTGCGTCTTGCCCAGCAGTACCGCTCCCAACTCGCGCAATTGGCGAATCACCGCGCCATCGCGCCCGGGCTCTCCGCCGGCGAATAGCGGCGACCCGTACGCGGTGGGCAGGGACGCCGTTTCCATGATGTCTTTGGCGCCGAACGGGACGCCGTCCAGCGGTCCGTGTCCCAAGGCAGGCTGCGGCGCCACTCGTACCCAGGCGCGTACTTCGGCTTCGTCCGCGGCAATGCGGTGCAGGCAGAGGTCCAGGGCGTCGCCGGCGGTTTTGACGCCGCTTTCCAGTTCCGCGATCAAGCGTCGTAACAAGAGGCCATTATCGCGTTTCTGGCGAAATTATGTTCCAATCAGCATTTAGAGCCATGTCTTTCATCCACGACGATTTCCTTTTGCAGACCAAGGCTGCCCGCCACCTCTACACGAATTACGCGCAGGACCAGCCTATTCTCGACTACCACTGCCACTTGCCTCCGCAGGATGTGGCCGCCAATCGCCAGTTCAAAAATCTGTTCGAGATCTGGCTGGAAGGCGATCATTATAAGTGGCGCGCCATGCGGGCCAATGGCGTGGCCGAGGAGTTCTGCACCGGCACTGCCGATCCGCACGACAAATTCATGGCCTGGGCGCGGACCGTGCCGCACACGCTGCGCAATCCGCTCTACCATTGGACCCACCTGGAACTGAGCCGCTACTTCGGCATCGATACTCTGCTGGATGAAAAGACCGCGCCCGAAATCTGGGAAAAGGCGAACGCCTTGCTCGCCGGCGACGGCCTGCGCGCACATGGCATTCTGGACCGTTTCAAAGTGAAGGCCGTCTGCACCACCGACGACCCAACAGACGACCTCTCCTGTCACAAAGCCATCGCGGCCTCCGGCCTGGCCACCAAGGTCTTCCCCACCTTCCGTCCCGATAAGGCGCTCAACGTACACATGCCCGAGCTCTTCAATGGCTGGGTGCAGCGCCTC
>DASZMZ010000283.1:0-14855 GCA_035551455.1 Candidatus Sulfopaludibacter sp. | reverse complement strand
ATGCTGGACCCGCAGTCTTTCTACAACAAAGAGGATGTCTGGGATAAAGCGCTGCATTCCTCCGGACAGGAGAGCGGTTCGGTAGCCGTGGATCCGCAATACATCATGGCCACCGTACCCGGTGAAGAGAAGCCCGAGTTCCTGCTCATGATGCCGTTCACGCCGCACAGCAAGAACAACCTCATCGGACTCATGGCCGCCCGTTGCGATGGCGACCACCTCGGCGAAATCGTCGTCCTGCAGCTATCGAAGCAGCAGTTGATCCCCGGTCCCATGAACATCGCCGCGTCCATCAATCAGGACCAGACCATTTCCAAGGACCTCACCTTGTGGAATCAGCAGGGCTCGCACGTGCTCCGCGGCCAGATCCTGGTGCTCCCCGTGGGCAATACGTTCCTTTACGTGGATCCCATCTACATCCAGTCCAACGAAGCCAGCATGCCTCAATTGAAGAAGATCGTGCTGGCAGTCGGCAATCGTCTCATCTATACCGACACCTACGATGAGGCTCTGGCCAATCTCTCCAGCGGCGCGCAGCAACTCATTCAGCAGGCCACCGCTCCCAGCCAGCCGGCCAAACCCGGCGCCCCCGCTGCGCCCGCGCCCGTCAATGCCGGCGCCGATGCCCGCTTGCAGCGCGTGCGCGACCACCTGCGCCGCTACCGCGAACTGACCGCCCAGGGGAAATGGTCCGAAGCCGGCAAGGAACTGGAAGCCATCGAAGCCGAGGTCCGCCAGTAGGATTACACTTGCACGGTCCGGCGCGCGTCCACGGGGCGCAGCGCCAGGCCGTGGTCGCTCGGCATGATGATCCACGCGGCGATGTAGGCCAAGAGGCCCACGCCCAACGTCAGGAAAGCCGCCAGCCAGAGCACCCGGATCAGCGTCACATCCAAATCCAGATATCGTGCGAAACCGGCGCACACTCCCGCGATCTTCTTGTTGGTCTTATCCAGCATCAGCGTTCGCGCTTCGGTCGGTGCGCTCGCCAGCGCCGTCCGCCTGCCGCATTGGGAGCAGAACCGCGCCTGATCGTCCAATTGGACTCCGCATTGTGTGCAATACATAATTTCTCTCCGCACAAGGATTACGGGAAAGGCCCCCGAAAAGTTCCCACCTGCCGGGATGTCATAATGATTGCTTGACCCCAACCGCCAAAAAGAACGCCCAGCGGGCCACCATGATCCGTTTCGCCGGCTACTTCCTGCTGTGTCTTCTGGCTGGCTTCGCGATTCTCCTGGCGCCCTTCACGCAGCCCGCCTTTGAGCGGGCCACCGCCTCTCTGGTCACCGTCTGCGCTTTCGTGGTGCGACTCTTCGGCGGCAGCGCCTCGGCCCACCTGAATCTCCTTTTAAACCCGGTCAACGGCTACTCCATCGAGGTGAAAGACACCTGCAATGCTTCCAATGTCACCCTCATGCTCTGGGCCGCCATCCTCGCCTTTCCCGCCCCGTGGATTAAAAAGGGCAAGGGTCTCCTCGCCGGCACCCTGGCCATTCACGTCCTGAATCTCATCCGCATCATCAGCCTGTTCTATCTCGGCCAATACAATACCAGCTGGTTCGATTTCGCCCATCTCTACGTCTGGGAAAGCCTCATCATGCTCGGCACCATGGTCATCTTCAGCCTTTGGGTCCGCACCCTCCATTCCCGGTAAGGCCGGCGGCGTTACCGGGAGGATGTGTTGTCGGGGGCGGGTTCAGGGCAAGTAGTCTGCGGCGGGGTCTTGCGTCCGGTTGCGGTGCGGGCCAGGGATTGGACGCTTACGGTCAGGGACTGCCACTTCCAGCCGAACGTGGTGCGGCCGCAATAGCGGAGGCTGCCGCAGCGGGCGGCTTGATTCAGGACAGCCGCATCGTGATTGGCGGCTTCCGGCCAGAACAGGCCGGCATTGGCGCGGTCGCACTTCATCGGAACAGTGGGGTCCGCCGCCAGAAGCGTCCCGGTCCACAGTAAAAAAGCTAAAGCGCGTCGCGACATGTAGATCGATTATGCCAGCGGAAATTTCGCCAGGTAAGGCGTTTCGGTAACAGGACTAGGGCATCGCGTACTATCCCTTTAAGTAGGCGCGTGTGCAACAATGGGAAGAATCTCTATGATTCAAGACGTACTCACCGAGGGCCTGACTTTCGATGATGTTTTGCTCGAACCGGCCCGTAGCGAAGTACTGCCCGCTGAAGTGGATACACGCACCTGCCTCACCCGGCAGATTGGCCTGAACATCCCCATAGTTTCCGCCGCGATGGATACCGTGACGGAATCGCACCTTGCCATTGCGCTGGCTCAGCAGGGGGGCATCGGCATCATTCACCGGAACATGTCCATTGCCCGCCAGGCCGAAGAAGTGGACCGCGTGAAACGCAGTGAAAGCGGCATGATCGTGGACCCCATCACCATTGAACCGGAGCAGACCATCGCCGCGGCTCAAGCCCTGATGCAGCGCTACCGCATCTCCGGCGTCCCGGTCACGAAAGAAGGAAAGCTGGTCGGCATCCTGACCAACCGCGACCTTCGTTTCGAGACTCGCTTCGATCTGCCCATCAGCGAAGTGATGACCAAGGAAAACCTGGTCACCGTGCCGGTGGGCACTACGCTCGAACAGGCCGAAGCCATCCTTCACAAGCATCGCGTGGAAAAGCTTCTGGTGGTGGACGACAAGTTCAAGCTCAAAGGCCTGATCACCGTTAAGGACATTCAGAAAAAACTGAAATATCCGAATTCCGCCAAGGACAGCCAGGGCCGCCTGCGAGTGGGCGCGGCCATTGGCGCCACCGGCGATTTTCTGGAACGCGCACAGGAATTGTGGTCGCGCAAAGTGGACGTGGTGGCCATCGATACGGCCCACGGCCATAGTGGCCGCGTGATGGCCGCCGTAAAGATCATCAAGAGCAAGTTGCCGGATATCCAATTGATCACCGGCAATGTCGCCACCTATGAGGGGGCGAAGGAATTGATCTCGCTCGGCGTGGACGGCATTAAGGTTGGTATCGGTCCCGGCTCCATCTGCACCACGCGGGTGGTGAGCGGCGCAGGCGTTCCGCAGATCACCGCGATTTCGGAATGCTCCCGCGCCACGCGCGAGGCCGGCGTTCCGCTGATTGCCGATGGCGGCATCAAGTTTTCGGGCGATGTCACCAAAGCGATTGCCGCCGGCGCTGACACCGTGATGATCGGCAGCCTGCTGGCGGGCACCGATGAGAGTCCCGGAGAGACCATCCTCTACCAGGGCCGCACTTTCAAAACCTATCGGGGCATGGGCTCCATGGGCGCGATGGCGCAGGGCAGCAGCGACCGTTACGCGCAGGATCCGAACTCCAAACTGGTGCCCGAAGGCATTGAAGGCCGCGTGGCCGCCAAGGGTCCGCTTTCCGAACTGGTCTATCAGTTGGTGGGCGGTTTGCGCAGCGGTATGGGGTACGTGGGCGCGGCTAATATTGACGAGCTCCACCAGAAGGCCCGCTTCCTGCGCATCTCGCCGGCCGGCTTGCGCGAGAGCCACGTACACGACGTGATCATCACCAAGGAAGCGCCCAACTACCGCGTGGAGTAGGCCTGGAAATCGGCCAGCACGGCCTTTTCCATTTTCCGCGCCGCGTTGAGCAGCCAGCCGCGCGGCCGCTTCTGCAAATCGTTCAGGAGCAGACGCGGCTTCACGCTGCCCAGGTGGATGTTCGCCGTCTCCCAGCCCATCGCCTGCAGCAACCGCATTTCGTCGCGATCCTTGGGCAGCGCGGCCAGTTCGATGCGCGAACAGTCGGGCGCCAATCGCCGTACAATCCAGCGGGTTTGCAGGCGCACGAACGGGTCGGGACAGCGCACCGCGCGATCGATGATCTCCTGATATCGGATGGGGCCGGTCTTCTGCTCCGCCGCCCAGATGCAGGCGGAGGGGGCCAGCGCTTTGGCCTCGCGCGCCACCGCTCCGCCGCGCCACTGGGCCAGCGCAACATACCGCTGCCGTCCCAGACTGCCGAGTCCGGCCACCCGGTGGGAGACGCGCCATTCCAGTCCCGGCTCAGGCATCAGGCGCGCCAGGGCACGGGTCGCGCCGGCCGGTATCGGTTCGGCTATTTCGGGCAGGCTATGCAGTTTCTCCCAATACCGTTCGGGCTCGTGCAGACGGGCCACCGCCATGGTCCGCAGGCTGGCATGATGCTCGGCCAGGGCGAACGGGCGGCCGCCGGCGGTCAGACACTCCGTGTATCCGTTCAGAACGGCGTCGATCGCGGCGCGGACGTCGCAATTCATGGGAGCCAGCAGGGCGCTGGTGGAGAGGCGGATCAGGTCGTTGGTGTACGGCAGGTCCCAGGCTTCGTCGAAATCGTTGATGCCCCAGATGAGGCGACCCTCGACATCGCGCCACGTCCCGAAGTTCTCCACGTGCAGGTCGCCAACGGCCAATACTTCGGGCGCCTTCGCGGACTCCGGACAGAGGTCTTGCCAGGTCTGCGCCCAGCGGTAAAAGGTGGCGCGCAGAAACGGGAAGGGCGCAGTCCGCATTTCTTGGTGCTTGAGTTGAAGATCCTGGTCGATGATCTTCAGGTGGCGGGCCAGCCATGTCTCGTATTGTTTGGTGGCTTTGCCGATCTGCATTTATTCGGCCAGGGACGGCACCAGCATCCACTTCAGGATGCCGTGCGGTTGAGGGGTGACCCGCTCGAAATCGATCCTGACCAGCGCGGCTTTCTTCATCTCCACTTCAAGCGCCGGACTGTTGAGCAGGAAAGAAACCAGCGAACCGGTGAGCGGCTCATGGCTGGCCAGCAGAATCGCAGACTGGCCTTTGTACGCCCGGATCTCCTCCCACGTCTGGAAAGGCGACGCTTCGGGCAGCAGAGCGCGGGTGCGTTGGATTTCTTCCTTGCAGCCCAGAACGTCGGCCGCAATTTCGGCCGTCTCGATGGCGCGTTTGTAAGGACTGGAGAGGATCAGGCTCGGCGAGGCTCCGCCGGCGCGGGCCCGTTTCAGGACTCGGCGGAGCTTCTCTTTGCCCTCGTCGGTCAGCGCCCTGTCGGAGTCTGGCCGTCCCGGTCCAGCATCCTCGGCGATGCCATGCCGCAATACGTAAATCTGCATCTAGAGGTATGGTACCGAAAGGCCGGTTACGAATCTCGCAGGGCGGTCATCGGGTCCACCTTCATGGCGCGGCGCGCGGGGATGTAGCTGGCCAGAGCGGCCACTGCCGCCAACACCAGCGCCACTCCGCCGAAGGTCACCGGATCCAGGGGACGCACGCCGTAGAGCATGGAGGAGAGGAAGCCGGTGAGCAACGATGCCGCCGCTAGTCCCGCCGCTAGGCCGCCGGCGGTCAGAGCCAGGCTGCGGCCCACCACGAGTTTCAGCACGTCCGCGCGGGCGGCGCCCAAGGCCATGCGTAAGCCGATTTCGCTGGTGCGCTGCGCCACCGAATAGGACACGACGCCGTAGATCCCGACTCCGGCCAGCACCAGCGCCATGGCCGCGAATAGCGTGAGCAGCAGCATATTGAAGCGTCGCTGGCCGATCGAGACCGCCAGCACCGTTTCCATCGACAGCGCCTGGGCAAGCGGCAGATTCCTGTCCAACTCGTGCAGTTCGCGGCGCGCCGCCGCGGCCATTCCGTCCGGGTCGCCCGCCGTGCGCATCACCAGCGTCATATAAGGCAGCGTGTACTGCTGGTAGGGCTGATACACCTCCATGCCCGGACGCGCGTCCAGCGTGAGATCGCGGACGTCGCCCACGATTCCGGCTACGGTCATCCACGTGGATTGCGGGGAGGGGACGCCGAACGTCACCCGCTGGCCCAGCGGATTCTGATTCGGGAAAATGCGCCGCGCAGCCTCCTGATTGAGCAGCACCACCGGCGCAGAGTCGGCCGTGTCGGCGTCGGAGAGGTCGCGGCCGGCCACCAGGGGGATCGCCATCGACTGAAAATATCCGGGCGTCACGGAGCGCTGCTCCACTACGGGAAGCGCGCTCGCCGTCAACGCAGGCCGCCCTTCCACGCTGAGACCGGAGGAATCGCGATCGCTGGTCAGCGGCAGGTCGTCGATGGCGCCCGCCGAGTGGACGCCGGGCAGCGCCGCCATGCTGTTGAGCGCCCGCCGGTACAGTTCAATCCGCTGCGGATCCTTGCCGTAGGAATATCGCGGCAAGGTAACCGGCAGCGTGAGGACATGCCTGGCGTCGAAGCCCGGCTTCACATTCAGCAGTTCGGCGAAACTGCGGATCAGGAGTCCGGCGCCGGTCAGCAGGACCAGCGATAACGCCACTTCCGAGACCATCAACAGACTCCGCAGGCGTCCGCCGCCGCGGCTCTCCGCCGAACCGCGGCCGCCCTGTTTGAGAGCATCGGAGAGTCCCGCGGCCGAGCTCTCGAGCGCCGGGGCCAGACCGAACAGAATGCCGGCGGCCAGCGACACCGCCATCGAATAGATCAGCACTGCGCCGTCCACCGTCTGCGCGTGAGCGGCGTGCAATGCCGAGGGCGCCAGCGAGGCCAGCAGGCGCAATCCGCCCCATGCCAGCGCCGTCCCGAACGCGCCGCCCAGAAGCGCCAGTAGCAGACTTTCGGTGAGCATCTGGCCCATCACGCGCCGCCGCCCCGCCCCCATCGCCGACCGGATGGCGATTTCCTTTTGCCGCGCCGAAGCCCGCGCCAGTTGGAGATTGGCCACGTTGGCGCAGGCGATCAGCAGCACCAGCGACACCGCCGCCAGCAGGATCCAGAGCAGCTTGCGGACGTCGCCCGTATTTTGCTCCTGAAGCGTCACCAGCTTCACCGTCTGCCCGTGCAGCACTTGCGGATACCGTTCGGCCAGACGGCGACCCACCACGTCCAGATCGGCCTGCGCCTGCGCCATCGAAACTCCCGGCTTGAGTCGCGCGAAAACCTTCAGGTATCCATTGCCCCGCTGCTGCTCGTCGCGTTTCAAGACCGCCGGAAGATAGAGTTCCTTGGCCGTCACGTGGCCGGGAACTGTAAAATCGAAGCTGGCCGGGAGCACGCCGATCACCGTGTAGGGCTGCAGGTTCATGTAAATCTGGCGGCCCACAATCAACGGGTCGGAGCCGTAGCGGCGCTGCCAGGCGCCATGGGTCAGTATGACGACATTGTTCTTGCCTGGCTGGCCATCCTCCGGCGCGAACGTGCGTCCCAACAGAGCGTGAATGCCGAGCACGTCGAAGAACTCGGGCGAAACGGCCGCGCTCGCGATGCGCTCGGGCTCCGGTGTCCCGGTCAGGGTGCTGCCTCCGGCATGCAGCGCCGCCATGGAGGCGAAGCAGTGGTTCTGCTGCTGGTAGTCCAGGAAAGTGGTTTCGGAGAAGGCCTCGTTGCGCACGGCGTTCGGTCCCGTGCCCCAAACCATGACGATTCTCTGCGGCTCCGGATAGGGCAGCGGACGCAGCAGCACGGCGTTCACCAGACTGAACGTCGCCGTGTCGGCGCCGATGGCCAGCCCGAGGGTCAAGACCGCGACGGCGGCGAATCCCGGGTTCTTACGGAGCATGCGCGCGCCGTATCGCAGGTCGCGCCAGAGCGAGTCGAGCAGCGAGATTCCGCGCGCGTCGCGGCATTGCTCCTGCACCTGCGTCATGCCGCCGAATGCCAGGCGGGCCCGCAGGGCCGCTTCTTCGGGTGAGATGCCGGCCGCGCGCGACTGCTGCGTTTGATGCTCCAGGTGGAAGCGGAGTTCTTCGTCCATGTCGGCGTCGAGTCGAGAACGGAGGAAAATCGCCCGGATTCGAAAGATCAGATCGTGGAGCATCAGCCTTCCCCTTCTACTTCTACAAAAGATCGTACGCTTGCTTTTGACGAAGCGCAAGGGGAAGGGTTAGTGAAGTAAGCATGCGGGTACCGCGTGGACCAATCCGAGCCGCGACTGGTAAGGAAGCGTTGCCGCATACACGCTCATGACATCACCTTGCTCGGCGACTACGTACTGCATCGCCGCCGAGACATGCTGCGGTTCATCCAACCTCATCTCGTTCAGACGACGACTGGCATAAGCCTTAAAATCGCTCACGACGCGCCTGCCCCACTCAAGCCCGGCGCTGTAAGCTGTTTAAAGTGGCGCGATACGCGGCAATTGACATTGGCAGCAACTCGGTTCGGATGGAAGCGGCCGAGGTGCTTCCGGGACAGCCTACCCGGATTCTGGCGTCGGACCGCGAGGTCACGCGACTCGGTGAGAGCGTTTTTCGCACGGGCGGGGTGAGCGAAGACGCGCTGAAGAGCACCTGCGCGGTGCTGGCTCGCATGTCCGAACTGTACCGGCGGCTCGACGTGGTAGGCGTGCGCGCCGTGGCCACCAGCGCGATTCGCGACACGCGCAATCAGCGTGATTTTCTGGCGCGCGCCTCTGAAGCCATCGGCGCCCCGGTCGAAATCATCTCGGGCCGCGAGGAGGCGCGGCTCATCCATTTGGGCGTGGAAGGCGTCTGGCCGCAGCCGGGCAAGCGCGTCATCGTCATCGATATCGGGGGCGGCAGCGCGGAGATTATCGCCGCCGAAGACGGCCATCTGCGCGAGGCCTATTCGAAGCCTCTGGGCGCGGTCCGTCTGCGTGAAAGTTTCCTCAAGGACGAGCCGCCCACCGCCCGGCAGTTGCATCAGATGCACGAGTACATTCAGGAGAAGCTCTGGAGCGCCGTGCGCAGGCTGGGCCACACCGGGTGGGACCGCGCCATCGCCACGTCGGCTACGGCGTCCGCGGTGGCCAGCGCCGTTTCGCGCGTGCCCCGCTCCAAGCGGGAAGACATCGACCGGCAGCGGGTCTCCACCGCCCAAATTCGCAAGCTGTATCACAAATTGGCGGATTTGAACCTGGCCGGGCGGCGCAAAATCACGGGCATAGGCCCCCGGCGTGCAGAGATCATCGTGCCTGGAATCGCCGTGCTGCTGGATTTCCTCGAAGAATTTCACTTGCCCGCCGTCTACTACTCCCGCGCCGGGGTCCGCGACGGCATCATTGCCGACCTGGCGGCCCGCAATGTGGGGGCCGAGCTGTCGCGCCTCAGCCGTGACCAGCGCCGCGAGGTGGAAGATATGGGCCGCCGCTATGGCGTTTCGCTGGAACGTGCACGCCGCGTGGCCAACATCGCTTCACAGATCTTCACCGCTGTACATCCTCTGCACCAACTGCCGCCGGCCTGCGGCAAACTCCTGGAAGCCTCGGCCTACCTGCTGGACGTGGGCCACTATATCAGCAGCGTCGGCCACCATAAGCACTCTTTTTACGTGGTCACCAATTCGGATATGCCCGGCTTCACGGAGCGCGAGCGCATTCTGATTGCCGCGCTCTGCCGTTACCATCGCAAGGCTTTGCCCAGTCCGCTGCATAGCGCCTATCAGGCGCTCTCGCCCGAAGAGAAGCGAATCCTTACGCTGCTGATTCCCCTCATCCGGCTGGCCGACAATCTGGACCGCAGCCACGAGCAGCGCATTCAATCCGTGGACTGCCGGCTGAACGGCACCGGCGAGGTGGTGCTACAGGTCCACTCCAGCGGCAATATCGATCTGGAGCAGTGGGCCGCGGAGCGCGCCGGCGACGCCTTCCGCCAGATTTATAACCGGCCCGTAGCGGTCACCAAGGCGCGGAACTGATGCAGAGAGAAAGCATGCGTCAGTACGCGCTGCGCCAGACGGGTCTGCTGTTGCGCCGCTTCTCCAGCCAGGTGAATCGCATCGCGGAGTCGGACCATGCCGACGCCATCCACGATTTGCGCGTCTCCATCCGGCGCCTGAGTCGCTGTATCCGGGTCTTCGCCGGGTTTTATCCGCGCAACGTCTGGAAAGAAATTCGCGAGGAACTGCGGGGCCTGCTCCACCTGGCTGGCACCGTCCGCGATTGCGACATCGCCATGGAGTGTCTGGAAAAGGCCGGAGTTTCCAGCCGCGCGGTGGTGTTTCGCGAGTTGCGTGCGCGGCGTCGCGAGGCGGGGCAGGCGCTCCTGACCGAAGCCCGGCTGTGGCGGTCGCAATCCGTCCCGCGGCGATGGCGAGAGCGGTTGGAGGTGTGACCATGGCCAGGATGTATCCAGTGAAATTAAACGATCGAAGCGGCGCCGTGGTCAATGCCCGCCGGATCCTGCCGGTGCTCGCCGGGGAATATTTCGCGCAGGTGCGCGGCCTGCTCGCGGGCACCACGCATCCTCGAGACTTGCACCGGATCCGCCTGGCCACCAAACATTTTCGGTACACCCTGGAGCTCTTTCGGCCCTGCTACGGCTCCGGCCTGGAAACCCGCATCGCCACGCTGCGCAACGTGCAAAGGCTGCTGGGCGACATCAACGATTGCGTGGCTTCGTGGGAACTGCTCTCCAAAACGCTGCCGAAATCCCCTACACGCACCAAGGTCAAAGAATATCTCAAGAATCAGGCGGAACACGACGCCGAGGATTTTCGTAAGGAATGGAAGGAGAAGTTCGACGCTCCCGGCCGTGAAGGCTGGTGGAAGGTCTACCTGAGAAATGCGGGAAAATCTGCGTAACCAAAAGGCGTTTGCGGAGTAATAGCAATGAGAGGAAATGGACTAATGAAACTTGCCCTGATCGCATTGCTGGCACTCGCCCCTGTTTTTGCCGCTACCAGTTGGTGGGACCAAAATAGCGGCGCTCACTGGCGCGCCGAAATGGCCCGCGAACGGGCCCAGATGGTTCGGGAACGCTCTCAGGCGGCGCGGGAAATCCGGCAGGCTCGTCAGGAAGCGCAGCGCGAAGTCATGCAAGCCCAACGCGAAATTCGCCGGGCCGGTGACGACGCGCGCCGGGAAGCTCGCCAGGCCATGGCCGAAATGCAGCGGGAAACTCGCTCTCTCCACTCGCGGTACCATCGTTGGTATTAAATCGTTGGTATTAAACAGAGAGGATCCAGATCAGGATGGCAGAAACCGGGCTACGCGGACCATTTGCAGTAACCGTTGAACAGATCAATCAGGAAGTCTCCCAGACCTCGCCAGGAACGTATGCTCTTGACCAGGGCCACGATTCGGGCGGCTTTCATATCAGCTACGTTGGACGTTCGGACACCAACGTGAATGAACGGCTGCTGGAGCACGTGGGCAAGTACAAACGCTTCAAATTCGAATATTACGCCACCCCCAGGGAGGCATTCGATAAGGAGTGCGGCTTGTATCACGACTTCAATCCGCCGGCTAAGATCCAGCATCCCACCCGCCCCAACGGCTCCGGCTGGAAGTGCCTGCACTGCAAGATTTGGGGGTAAGCCGTCCAATCGGAGCCGCGACTGTAAAGGAGCGTTGCCGCATATTCGGCTTCTACCGCCAGCCGCGGCTCGATTGCGTACTCCTACGCTACGGCCCCCCTTTACTTTCCCCAATAAGGGTGAGGCTCGGGGATTGCGGCGCCATCCTTGCGCGGCGAAGAGGCTCCCCAGTTCACCTGGGTCGCCGTATTGTGGACCACCACCTGGCCGCCGCCCATGTCGCTCGAGAAGTCGCCCGTGACCTTCAGCTGATGGCCCTTGGCTGTCAGCCCATCCCGCACCGCCGCCGGGATCCGATTCTCGATCATGGTCTCGCAGCCGCCGAAGACTTTCCGCGTAAAGCGCGGGACTTCCAGCGCGGTCTGAATATTCATCCCGTGGTCTACGATGTTCGAAACGAACTGCGCATGCGCCTGTGCCTGGTTCAGCCCGCCCATAATGCCGAACCCCATGTGGATATCGCCCTTTTCCATGAAGGCCGGAATAATCGTATGGAATGGCCGTTTGCGCGGCATCAGCGCATTGGGATGGTGCGGATCCACCTCGAACAGGCCGCCCCGATTCTGCAGCGCGAAGCCGTAATCGTCCACCACCACACCCGACCCGAAATGCTGGTACACGCTCTGGATCAGCGACACGATATTTCCGTCGCGGTCCACCACGGAAAGGTAGATGGTGTCCCCTGCCATGGTTGTCGGATTGCCCGGTGTGTCCTCGCAGCGAGCCTTGTCGGGATCGATCAGCTTGGCCCGCTCCCTGGCATACTCCATCGAGAGCATGCCCTCCACGGGCACTTTGGCAAAGCGCATGTCTGCCACGAAGTGGTGCAGGTCCGCGTATGCCAGTTTCTGCGCTTCGATCTGCGTGTGCAATTCCTGAACGCCGCGCGCCGGATAGCTGGCCAGCGGGAACAGCGAAAGGATGTTCAACATCTGCAGCGCGGCAATGCCCTGACCGCTGGGCGGCAACTCATACACCTTCCAGCCGTGATACTCGGTGGACAGCGGAGTCACCCATTCGGCCTCGAATTCGGAGAGGTCGGCCGCGGTCATCTGGCCGCCGAGTCGCTGGCTGGTCTTCAGGATCGCTTGCGCAATCGCCCCGCGATAAAATGCCGGAGCGCCCTGTCCCGCCACCAGTTTCAGCGCCGACGCCATCTGGGGATTCTTGAACACGTCTCCGATATTGGGCGCCTTGCCGTCGCGCAGCAGAATCTTGGCGGCGTTGCGCTCCTTGGAGAGTTTCGCTTCTTCGGTCTTCCATGCCGCGCCGATCATCTCCGTCACCGGAAAGCCGTGCTCGGCGTAGTAAATCGCCGGCTGGAATAAATCGCTCCAAGGCAATTTGCCGAATTTCTTGTGCAGCTTCGACCATCCCTCCACGCAGCCTGGGACAGTCACGGAGTGGATGCCCTCTTGCGGCATTCCCTTTTCGCCGATTCCCTTCAGGAAGTCGATGGTGAGCCCGGTAGGCGCCCAGCCGCTCGAATTGATCGCGGTCAGTTTTCCGGTTTTCGCGTCCCAATAGATGGCGAACAGGTCGCCGCCCATGCCGCAGCTTTCCGGTTCCACCACGCCGAGCACCGCGTTGGCTGCGATCGCCGCGTCCATGGCTGAGCCGCCGCGCGCCAACACCTGCGCGCCGGCTTGCGACGCCAGAGTCTGGCTGGTGGCTACGATCCCGCGATCCGTGATCGTCATCGAGCGTGCTTGCGAGCGGTCCTGCGCAACTGATAGGACGGGTACCATGAGAACCAGTATTGGGCCGAGAAATCGCATGAATAGCGATAATATCAGGTCCGGACTGTTAACCTTGTATACTTCCGGAGAGCGGGGCCGCCCAGTCCAGCCGCTGTGACCCCTCCACTCTGGCTGCAATCTTCGCCGCCGCTTCCGCCGGCCACGGCGCGGTACGCCGCACCCGCAAATCGGCAAAGGCATTCAGGCATTCCAGCGTTGCCGCCAGTTTCCCGCGCGATTCGTTCACCAGGAACATCACATAGTGCAGCCGCTTGGCCGATTGGCCCACGTAGCGCACGTATACCGCCACCTGCTCGCCGGGCATCACTTCGCTCAAGTACTGGATGTGGTGTTCCAGATCGAACGTGCCGCTGCCATGCCCGCGGTGATAGTCTACCGTCAGTCCGAGATCGTCGTGCAGCACATCGCTGGCATCGTCAAAAATGGCTACGTACCAGCGGACATTCATGTGTCCGTTCGAATCGCGATAGGCTTCGGGCACCGTCATGCGCAGACACGGCGGCTCCAGCGCAACGATTTTTTCCAAGGGGATTTGAGGCGGCTTCATACCAACTCTGCATCTTACCTCCCTTTCGTTTTAAACTTGTTTCCTATATGCGGAACCTTGCCGTCTCATTGCTCCTGATTGCGGCCTGTGCTTTTGGCCAAACCAAAGTCTCTCCCGAAAAGGAAGCCTCCATGAAGGCCGACCTCACCGGACAGATCGACGCCATGAAAAAACAAGCGCAGGTCATGGTCGATAGCGTCTTCAGTTTCGGTGAACTGGGCTTCCAGGAAGTGGAGACCTCCAAGTACCTCACCGGCATTCTGGAAAAAGAAGGTTTCAAGATCGACCGCGGGTTCGGCGGCATTCCCACCGCGTGGGTGGCATCGTGGGGCTCGGGCAAGCCGGTCATTTCGCTGGGTTCCGATATCGACGATATTCCGCAGGCCTCGCAAAAGCCCGGGGTGGCCTATCACGACCCGCTGATCGAAGGTGCCCCGGGACACGGCGAAGGCCACAACTCGGGCGTGCCGCTCAACATCGTCGCCGCGCTGGCCGTAAAGAAGGTGATGGAGCGCGAGCATCTGCAGGGCACCATCCGCTTGTGGCCCGGCGTGGCTGAAGAAGAGGTCGGCACTAAAGCATGGTACGTGCACGAAGGCATGTTCAAGGATGTCGACGTGGTGCTCTTCTGCCACGTAGCTAACAATTTCGGAGTTTCCTGGGGACCCTCGCTCAATCAGAACGGACTGGTCTCGGTCGAATATCAGTTCAAAGGGGAAAGCGCCCACGCAGCCGGAGCCCCGTGGCGCGGCAGAAGCGCCCTGGACGCCGTCGAACTGATGGACGTGGGCTGGAACTTTCGCCGAGAACATCTGCGCCTGGCGCAGCGCTCTCACTACGTGATCACCAATGGCGGCGATCAGCCCAATGTCGTCCCGCCCGATGCCAGCGTCTGGTATTACTTCCGCGAAGCTGATTACGACCACATCATGGACATGTGGCGCATCGGCGACAACATGGCCAAGGCGGCTACGCTGATGACCGACACCAGCGTTACCTCGCGCCTGCTGGGTAGCGCCTGGCCCGGCCACTTCAGCCGGCCGATCGCCGAAGCCATGAATGAAAACATCAAGAAGGTCGGTTTGCCGCAATGGTCGGAGGCAGATCAGACGCTGGCCAAAGCGCTGCAGAAGGAACTCAAACAGCGCGTGGTCGGGATGCCCACCAAGATTCCTGAAATGCGCGTGCCTCGCGTCGTCGCGGCCGATGGGGAGGAGGGCGCCGGAGCCAACCAGCCCACCGGCGGCGGCTCCGACGATATCGGCGACGTCTCGTGGGTGGTCCCTACCGTGACCCTGCGCTATCCGGCCAACATGCCGGGCGGTCCCGGACACAACTGGGC
>DASZMZ010000282.1:0-61617 GCA_035551455.1 Candidatus Sulfopaludibacter sp. | reverse complement strand
GACGGGCCCTGAGACGCTGCCGCAGATCATCTTTGCCACCGCATTCGACAAGTATGCCGTCCGCGCCTTCGAGGTGAATGCGGTCGACTATCTGCTGAAGCCGTTTGACCGGGCGCGCCTGGAGCAGGCCCTGGCACGGGTGCGGGCACGACTGCAGAATCCGGCGCAAAACGGCCACGACACACCCCCGTCCACCCCCCGCACGTCAGGGCTTTCCCGCGAACAAGTCGACTCCCTGATCCGATTGATCGAACAGCAAGGTGGCGGCGCGCCGAACAATGGCCGCAGCAGCAGCCGAATTGTCGTCCAGGCCGGAACGCGAATGCTGCTGGTGGATCAGAAAGAGCTGTGTTTTGCGGCGATCGATGAAGGCATCATTTCCGTCTCGACGCCCACCATTGAAGGCCAGTCGAAGTGCCGCACGCTCGAGGAGTTGCTCGAGCTGCTAGATCCGCAAATCTTCTGGCGGGCGCATCGCTCCTATGTGGTCAACATCAACCACATCAAGGAAGTGGTGCCGTGGTTCAAGTCCAGTTACCAGTTGCGGATGGACGATAAGAAACACACCGAAGTGCCGGTCAGCCGGGTGCAGACGCGGCGTTTGCGGGAGCTCTTTAAGCTGTAAGCTACGCCGAAGCCGACTTTTTTAGGCCTTCCTCCGCGGCTTCTGCCGTGGGGTAGATGCTCAGCAACTCCTGGACCCCGGAGATGCGGAACAGCGTCTTGAGGCGGTCGGAAGGTCCGATCAGCGCATACTTGCGGGATTCCCTCTGACAAGAGACGTGGAAGCCCAGCACGGAACCGAGCGAGGCCGAATCCATGTAGGGAACGCCGGAGAGGTCGATCAGGACTATGGGGGCGGTGCTTTCCCGGGTGATGGTTTGAAAATCGAAAACCGAAGAAAGAGTAAAAGGGCCGGACACTTTCAGCGTGCGCACCTGATCGTTGGTGGCAGGCAGCCATTCAAGGGTAAACTGGTCCATTCCGCTACTCTACAATGGCTCGATTACAAATTCGTGACGACCTGAAGAATGCTGGAAAAACACGGCTTCTGCGGACTGTTCTAGGGAGTCTGCCGCCAATGACGGGCGCGCCCATACGCCTGCGCCAGGCGGTAGGACTCCGCGATGGGCGGGGGTTGGTGCATGCCGGATCGTTCTTGCGCGAACGGCGGATCGCGTTCGACTGTACACAGGCCGAGTTTCCGCGGATTCTGGTGCATGAGCTGTTCCACTTCGTGTGGCTGCGGCTGGGAAATCCGGCGCGCTGGAGTTGGGAGGCGCGGGTTCGCGAGGAGTGGCGCGGCGGCGTGCTGGGCGAGCTCGGCTGGTCGGCGGAATGGCGGAAACTGGAACTGCGGGCGCGGGATGTCGCGGCGCGCAGCACGTTGTGGCGGCTCTACTGCTGCGAGAGTTTTTGCGATACGGCGGCCTGGCTGTATTCGGGGGTGGCGCGGCACGCGGAGTTCACGCTTGCCGGAAATCCGTGCCGGGCGCGGCGCCGCTGGTTTGTTGAAACAATTGAAACCAGGCAATTGTCGATATAATTGGTACAGGAACATTCTGTGAGTCCCTCACGTTTTATTGCCGCGTCTGCCGCTGCGCTACTTCTGGGTTGCCTCGGCTGCTCTCTGTCGCCTGTCAATGCGGCGACCGAACTGAAGCCCGAAAACGAGCGCCACGTGGCTCCCGATTTCGCCTTGAAAGATGCCGATGGCAAGCTGGTCCACCTTTCCGACTATAAGGGCAAGGTGGTGGTGTTGGACTTCTGGGCGACGTGGTGCGGCCCCTGCCGCATTGAGATTCCCTGGTTCACGGATTTGCAGCGCAACCAGAAGGACAAGGGCTTTGAAGTTCTGGGCGTTTCGATGGATGACGAGGGCTGGGAAGTGGTGAAGCCATTCCTGACGGAAGTGGGCGTGAATTATCGCGTGGTGATGGGCAACGATTCCACCGCGCAGGCCTACGGCGGCGTGGATGCGCTGCCAACTACATTCCTGATCGATCGGGAAGGAAAGATCGCCGCGGTCCACGTGGGGCTGGCGAACAAGAAGGATATCGTCGATGGCGTTGAACAACTTCTCCAGACAACTTCCAAAGTGGCTGATAACCGGCAGCCTGTGCCTGCCGTTCCTGCTGGCGCAAAGTAACGGACATCTCTCGGTCGGCGAAGTGCCGAAGGTGGTTTGCAAGCGCAACGCCGCGGTGCAGGTGAAGATTCCCCTGGCGGTGGATTCGGGCTTCCACGTGAATAGCGACAAGCCGACTCAAGAGTATCTGATTCCGCTGAAGTTGACGTGGGACAAGGCTTCCCTGGGCGCGCTGGAAGGCGGCACCGTGGTTTACCCCAAAGCCACCCAGGAGAAGTACGACTTCGAAGATAAGCCGCTCTCGGTATTCACGGGAAACTTCGATGTGACGGCGAACTTCAAGGTGGCGGCGAACGCTCCGGCCGGTCCGGGCATCGCCGCCGGGAAGTTGCGGTATCAGGCATGTAGCAACAAGGCATGCTACCCGCCCAAGACGGTGGACGTCACCGTCCCTTACCAGGTGCAGTAAGCGGCTAGCTCTTTAAGAACTGACCGATGGCGCGAGTGGCCTGTCGAATCCGCTGATCGTTTTCCACGAAGGCGAAGCGGACGTGGCCTTCTCCCAGGGGACCGAAGCCGATACCCGGGGACACGGCCACTTGGGCCTTCTCCAGTAGCTGCTTGCAGAACTCCAGCGACCCAGCGGCGCGATACCGCTCCGGGACGGGCGCCCACAGGAACATGGAGCCGCGCGGCTTCTCCACCGGCCATCCGGCCCGCTTCAAGCCGTTCACCAGCACGTCGCGGCGCCGCTGATAGAGGGCGCAAATCTTCTTGGTCTCCTCTTCGCATTCGCGCAGTCCAATGATCGACGCAATCTGAATGGGCTGGAAGACTCCGTAATCCAGATAGCTCTTGATGCGCGCCAGTGCCGCGATCATCTTCTGATTGCCCAGGCAGAAACCCACGCGCCATCCGGCCATGTTGTAGCTCTTGGACATGGAGAAGATCTCCACGGCGATATCCTTAGCGCCTTCCACCTGCAGAATACTGGGCGGCTTGTAGCCGTCGAAGCCCAGATCGGCGTACGCGAAGTCGTGAATGATCATGGTGCCGTGGGCCGCGGCCAGGCGCACGATCTCGCGGAAAAAATCGAGATCCACGCAGGTGGTGGTGGGGTTATGCGGGAAGGAGATGAGCAGCAGTTTGGGCTTGCGTGAGGAGGTGCGGTAGAGATCCTCCAGCCGGTTGAGGAACGTGGCGGCGTCCGGCATCGGCAGCATACAAGCATGGCCTTCCGCCATCAGGACGCCGTATTGGTGGATCGGGTAGGCAGGGTTGGGAGACACGACGGCGTCGCCGGGGCCAACAGTGGCGAACAGCAGGTGGGCGAGCGCATCCTTCGCGCCGATCGTGACAATCGCTTCCTTCTCCGGGTCGAGATCGACTCCGTAGTTGGTCTTGTAGCGGCGAGCGATTTCTTCGCGCAGGCGGGGGATGCCGCGCGACTGCGAATAGCGGTGGTTGCGCGCGTTGCGCGTGGCTTCGATCATCTTGTTGACGATCACACGCGGCGTGGCGCCGTCGGGATTTCCCATGCCCAGATCGATGACGTCGATTTGTGCTGCCCGCGCTTTGGCGCGCATCTCATTGATGACGGCGAAGACGTACGGGGGCAGCTTCTGAATCCGGTAGAAATCCTCAGAATTGTCGGACATTCACTTATTCTACGACGGGCTTTGCGGATGCGGAGACCTTGGCGGCGAGGAGAGCTTCCACGACGAAACGCTTCGGCGCCGAGCCCACATAGGAGAAAGGGAAGCAGGTGATGAGGTTGAGTTCGGCGCGAGTAGTGGGCTGCAGCGGCCCGGTATTGTCCGCCGAGACTACACGCGTGCGTTGTACTCGATACAGGTACTGGCCGGACTTCGTCTCTACCAGCAGGTCGTCGCCTTGCCGGATATCTTGCAAGACGCGGAAATGCGTGTCGCGGTGGCCGGCGATGATGCAATTCCCAGACTCGCCGGGCATGGCGGAACCGCGCAGGTGGCCGGGACCCCGGCGCAGTTCATCATCCTGGTCGCCCTCCACCACGTAGAAGGCGGCGCCCAGACGAGGGAAGACCAGCTTTCCGACCTCGTCGCCGCGCCGGAGAGGCTGAGGCTGCACGGACGGAGGCGCCGCGGCCGCACGGTTGAAGGTGCGGGCCGCGGCTGCCTGTCCGATGAGTGGTTCAATCAATTCACGGGCGCCCAGCACCAGCAGCACTGCTCCACCTGCGAGCAGCGGAATGGATACGAGCCGTTTGGCGCCCTGAGTCGTCATGGCGTGGCTTCCTTACCGTTTGCGGCGCAAGCGCATTCCGGCACCGCTCAAGGCTCCGCCACTGAGTAGCATCATCAACCAGCCGGCCGAAGTATGGGGCATGCTGGTCGTGTCATTGTTGTTGTTGCTCGCAGGCGCGGGAATGGACTGGTCGTAGGAGCGGTCGGCGGACCGGTCGGCGCTGCTCTGGGACGGCGGCGTGTTCTGCGCCATCGTATTGTCCGGAGGAGGCGTTACCTGCTGCGGAGGATTCTCAACCGGAGGCGGAGGAGTCGCGTTCGCGGTCGTCGTGTCAGTGGTCGTATTGCTGGTGGTATTCGTGGTCGAGCTGTTCGCCGAGGTAGTGGCGGAAGATGAACTGGGCGAATACCGAGCGGCTACGCTGACCGGTTCCGACATTTCCTTTTCGCGCGATTTTACGTTGTCCGGTAGCGGGAATTCGTACCCGTAATCCTTGCCCTGGATCCAGATCTTGTCCAGGTAATAATTGTTGCCGAGGTGGTGCAGCACGAGCTTGGTGTCGGGGGCGGTGTTCGGGTCCAGTGCGGGTATCGACATGGCCGAGGTCTGGAATTTCATGCCGTTGTCGGAGTAGATCAAAACTACCCGGCTATTGCCCGAGATGCTGTCCATTTGCTGAAAGACGTAATCGCCGGGTTGTAAGGTATGATCGCCAATCGTCACGGTATAAGGAAGATTGACGTTGACGCGATCGAATAACGGTTGGGCCTGCACGATGCCCATGGCGGCCCAGGATGCCAACCCAAAAGCGATGCTGGCCGCCCCTTTCTGAATAACTCCGAGTTTCATACGGTTTGCAGCTCCTTTTCCAAATTGGTCGAAGGGCGACGACGTTCGGACGGAAGAAGTGCAACCGCGGTACCAAAGAGGCGAGTTTCCGGCGCGATACCCGTGAAATTGGGTACAGCGCCGGACTGGGAAAGGGCTGAAGCGTCCTATTCGGAACGCGAGTAGTAGTAAGTGTACTTGCTGTACAATTCCGAAGCGCGGGCGCCGTTGGCCACAATGCCAAGAACATTGTTCTCGCACAGCGACTGCATGGCGCGAGTCACGTTATCGAATGTAGTGGAGCCGATCTTCACCACCAGGACCGTACCGTCGGCCATCGTGGAAAGCAGATTGGCGTCCGCCGAGAACAACAGCGGCGGCGTATCGAAGATGGCCCAGTTGAAGCTGCGCGGCAGTTCTTCGAAGAGCACCTTGGCGGTGCGCATGTTCAACAGTTCCAGCGGGTTCTTTACGGGCGACCCGGCGGGCAGCAGGTAAAGATTCATGCCCTCCACGCGGCGCAGAGCCTGCGCGAAGGTGCATTGGCCGGTCAGGTAGTCCGAAAGGCCGGGCGCGCGATCCACCTGGAAGAGATTGTGAACAATGGGGCGGCGCAAGTCGAAATCACCCAGCAGCACGGAACTCTCGGCCAGGTGCGCCTCAGCCAACGCCAGGTTGACCGCAGTGAACGTTTTGCCTTCGGCCGGCGAAGGGCTGGTCACGATCACCGTGTGCAGCGGCTGCAAGGTCTGCAGGTGGTTGAGCCGGGTGCGTAGTGTGCGGAATTCTTCAGCCGGTGTTTCGTGCGAATTGTTGAGATCCAGCAGATGCGATTCCGGCGCCGGCTGGAAGGGCACCAGAGCCACCTCCGCCAGTGCTGCCGCATGAATGTTCAAGCGGACTGAAGGCGCCGCTGGCATGCCGGAACTCACGGGCAGGAACTCTGGACGGCGCGCGGCAGCCGTTTCACCGGCGGGTTCGACTTCTACTTCCGCTGCTCCGGCTGCATCCGTGGCGAGCGGCTGTTCATCCAGAGGCGCGCCTCTTTCCGCCCGGCGTAACGCATCGTGTACTCGACTCATTTCGTCACCAGTTCCCCTAAACCCCTTCTAACTTTTACCGAAAAAGTGATAATACATAGCCCCGCTCATGGCGATGGAACCAACGATGAAGGCGCTGGACCATGCCAGCCAGAACAGGCGGCGCTTGCGGCGCACCAGCAGAGCGTTTTCCAGCAGCGGAATGCTGCTTAGGATCGGCAGGTTGGTATAGGCCCGAACGTCTTTCAAATTCTTGAGCGACGAATCCTTCATCTCTTTGGCTCCGGCCAGCATGATACCCAGCATCATACCGATCGCGGTGCCTGCACCCACCCAAACCGAACGAATGGGTTCAAACGATTGTTCCGGCAGCGAAGCCGGATCCAGAACTTCGAGGCTTTCCCCAGCCTGGTGTTCGTTGATATTCTCCTGCGTTTCAGACTGGCCTTTTCGCTTGGAAAAATCGTTGTACTGCTGTTTGGCCAGTTCGTAGTCCCCGAGCATCTGCGTGTACTGTTGCTCCACCAAGGGCGCGGCCTCGATGCGAACCTGGTATTCCTGCACGCGGCGATTGATCTCGGTAATGTGATTCTGCCGGGTCTGAATTTCGTTGGTAGTGATGGCGAGCGAGGTTTTGGCGGAGCTGATCTGGTTCTTCAACTCTTCCATCCGCTGCTGTACTTGCGGATTGACTATCTTGACCGCGGTGGGCGCCGTAGGGCCGGTGGCGGTCGGAGCGGCGGCGCGCGCCGCCTGATCGTTCTTTTCCACTTCTTCCCGCTGCTTCTGCAGGTTGTCGATTCGCGCGATCAGGTTCTTAATGGGTGGATAATCGTCGCGGTACATCTTGCGCGCTTCTGAAAGTGAATTCTGCAGGCTGGACAAATCCCGATCCAGTTCAATCAGGCGCTGATTCTTGACGCTGAGCTGTTGCTGGCCCGGCGACCCGCCCGTCATAACGGTATCTTCCAGGTGCTGCGATTGGAAAGCCAGATCGTTCTGCAGCCCGGCCAGTTGGTTCTCTTCCATCAGCTTCTGATTCGTCGCCCGATTGAGACCTTCGTTTTCCGTGGCGATGGCCTGCTGCAGGCTGCTGATCATCGTGGCATTGGCCGACGCCTGTTCGGGCAGTTTGCCGGGATTCAGCATGCGAAACTTGGTGATCTCACTGCTGAGCTTATTCATCCGGTCCGACGCAGTCTTCAACTCATCGTCGATGAACTGAGTGGTCAGGCGGGTATTCAGCTTGATCACGTTACCGTTTTGCTCCATGAACTTGGCCACCAACTGGTCCACCACCAGCTTGGCGCGATACTTGTCGGGATAGTCGAATGAGATAGAAAAGGCCGAGGCGCCTTTGCTGCCCTCAACGCCAGGCACGCCGAGCATGCGGATCTGGATGTACTTGGTCCGCATGTCCTGCACGATATCTTCGATCGGTTTTTGCAGCCGCTCTTTCGGATAAAGATTCAGGGCCGGCTGCTGAATCATGCTGGCCAGTTGTGAGCGGCTGAGAATTTCCTGCTGCATCTGGTTCAGGCGCTCGTTCATGTGCTGCGTAATCTCGCTCGGGACCAGTTTTTCGGAGACCTTCGGCGGGGTGATTCGCATCACTGCCTGCGACCGGAATGTATCAGGCCAGAGAAATGCCACTACTACCGAGATCACCAGACCCGCGAATGTGGGACCCACGATCCAGGAGCGGTAGCGGCGGACCATGTCAATGTAATCCTCAACGTCCGGAGGACGCCGGGAAACACTCACAAAGTTATTTGCTGCGGCCATAATAAAAATCCCTTCCTGCTGGAAAACACTCTGACGCCTAACCCCTCAGGCTTTTTGCATCAGGCTTAATGCACGTAAATCTGATCATCGGGCTGAAGCAGGATGTTTTGCTCCAGGTGCTTCCCCTTACTTACTTCCGCGTAATTGAATTTCAGAAATTTGTCCTGACCCACACGTTGGATCCGGATATCTTTCTTATTGGCGAAATCGCGAAATCCCCCCGCATTCACCAAGGCCTGCATAATCGTCGTCGGAACAACCAGCGGATACTTGCCCGGTTTATTGACTTCCCCTTGCAGATAATAATTCTTACTGCGCACATCCAATACAATTACCTGAACGTGAGGCGGTTCCTTCATATAACGCTCCACCAGCACCTTCTGTATCTCATCGGCCAATTCTTCCGGAGTCTTATTCGACGCCGTAATCTCGCCGAGCAGAGGCATGGTGATTTTCCCATCCGGCCGCACTACTTCCGAGGGCACGGAGAAGTTCGCGTTTTCAAACACATGGACCGCCACAACGTCTTCCGCACCAATAATGTAAGTACGGGCGTTGATCGGCGCCGGCACGGGCTGCTTGGATCCGTGCGCCTCCGTGGCGGGTGCGCCGGTCGGAATCATCGGAGACATGGAGGCAGGTCCGGGCGGAGGCGCTTGCTGGGCGGGTTTCTGTTCCTGTTGCGGCTGTGCCCAAACCACTGCCGCAAATGCCAAAGAGGCAGCCAAAATTGCCGTTCTCATGGTTTTCCTTCGATGCATGGCCGGGATGTGCTTGCGGGCTCGCCACCCTTCGGCGGCATCTCGTTTATTGTACTGCATTCTCGATTTTCAGCGGTTCGGTCTGAACCTTTACGGGTACTAGATTGGTGATGCTGCTTACCGCATGGCTGCCCGGACCGGCACTTTACGAGTCTATTTTACTTTGCGTCTTAAAGTCAATACAGTACCGGTACTAAGACGCACCGTCCGAGTAGGCAGGCTTCAGCTTCCGGCCGGGTGGAGTTCGGCTTCCAGTGGCTTGCATTTTGCAACAGTTGTTGTGCCGGCGATACACTTCCGCATAGTGGCTTTCTCCCAAAATGCGGAGCCGCTTCCAGGCGCTGCTTGTAAGCAATAGATTCTTTAGGATATTATTTATTTAGCTTTCCGTATTTCTAACGGCAGTCAACGTGCTCAGCGGGCTGAGGAGTATTGTCTCGCTAAACGGTAACGGCGGCATCCATGTTCCAGGAACTCAAGTTCCAACTGTCCACCGCGATCTTAACGATCCTGACGCTAGCCGCAGGTGTCGTTGCCGTCATCAATTTCCAGGACAAGCATAGCTTTCACCTTCACGACGATGGAGTGGTGTGGGTGGACCGGGCCGCAGGCGTGGAAGCGCTGGAGGTTCCCGCGGATAGCGCGGGATACCGCGCCGGTGTCCGCAAGGGCGATATTCTCAAAAGCATCTCCCGCCCACAGAAGCCGGAGAATACACCCGAAGGCCAGGAACCGGCCGACACCCATCCGGCGCACGGCGTCCCGGTAAAGAGTCAGTTGGATGTGGCCAAGATTCTGGCCAACCTGCCCTCCTGGGAAAAAGCCGTTTACCACGTGGTGCGCGGGGGCCTTGAATTCGACATCCGCAACCTGGTGGTGAGCGAGGTACCGCTGGACCGGGCGGTGGTTTACGAATACGTCGTGGGGGCGGGCTACCTCTTCATTGGGCTGTTCGTTTATTTCCGCCGCGGCAGTGCGCAAAAGGCGCTGCATTTCTATATTCTTTGCCTGGCCTCATTCGTCTTTTTCTGTTTCCACTATACGGGGCTGCTCAATACGCTGGACAGCATCGTCTACTACGGCAACGTGGCGGCGGGTTTGCTGGCGCCGGCTCTCTTCCTGCATTTCTGCCTGACCTTCCCCGAACCGTTCAACTGGTTCCGCACCCGCGCGCGCCTCGCGCTGCTCTACCTCCCTGGGGCCATCCTGTTCCTGGTTTTTGTGGCTTTCGCGCGCGGCATTCTGAAGATCGGCGTGCCGCTGATTGAGTTGCGCTGGATGCTGGACCGCATCTGGGTGCCGCTGGCCACGTTGCCGTACGCGGTGGGTGCGCTGGCCCTGGCGATTGGCCATCGCCGCGCCGAAGATCCGATCGTCCGCCAGCAGTTGAAGTGGCTGCGCAACGGGACGTTCTTCGGCATCGTTCCCTTCTTTGTGCTGTACGTGCTGCCGTACGCGTTGGGCTACCTGCCCAACAACTACATGAAGCTGTCGGTGCTCTCGGTGGTGCTGGTGCCGCTCACCCTGGCGTATGCGATTGTGCGCTATCGCCTCATGGACGTGGACATCATCTTCCGCCGGGGCTACGCCTACACGCTGGCCACGGTCTGTGTGCTGGCCGCGTTTTACGGCATTGTGCTTTCGCTGGGCAGCGCGGTACACCTCTACTTCAAAGATCTCGGAAATCTGGAACTGGTCAGCGTGATGCTGATTGCCAGCTTCCTGTTCCAGCCCATTCGCGCCTGGATTCAGGATCGGCTCGACAAATACTTCTACCGGGACAGCTACGATTACCGGCGGACGCTGATCGAGTTTGCCCGGGAGCTGAGCGCCGAGACCGACCTGGACACAATGTTGAGTTCGGTGGGCGAACGCCTGCTCCAGACCCTCAACATCAAGCACCTGGTTTTCTTCCTGGCGGACGATTCGGCAGCCACTCCAGAGCCGGCTTTCCGGCTGAAAAAGGCCATGGGCGCCAATCCTCGTCTAGCCAGCGTGAGTTACGAAGACCTGGACCTGAGTTTTCTCAAATGGGAACTGCCGGAAGGCTATCTGTTCTTTGAACGGACGCGCCATCAGTTGGACGCGGTGTCGCGATCCTGGCCCACTTCGGTGCGCCGCACGATTGCCGATCTCGACTTGAACTACTATCTGCCCTGCGAGGTCCGCGGACGCACCATCGCTTACGTGGGCGTGAGCCGCACGACGTTCGGCGACTATCTTTCGAGCGTGGATGTGGAACTGCTGGTCACGCTGGCAGGTTACGTGGGAATCGCTATCGAAAATGCCACTCTGTATCGCTCCCTGCAGCGCAAGGTCGAAGAATACGAGCGGCTGAAGGAATTCAGCGAGAATATCGTGGAATCCATCAACGTCGGTATTCTGGCGGCCGACCTGGACGACCGGGTGGAGAGTTGGAATACGCAGATTGAGCAACTGAGCGGCGTGCCTCGCGACAAGGCGCTGGGACGCACGCTACGGGAACTCTTCCCGGGCGATCTGAGCGAACAGTTCGACAAAGTCCGCGGCGAGACCGGGATTCATCACATCTACAAGTACGTCTTAAAGCCGGCTGGGCTGGCCGCGGCGCACGCCAACGGGAACGGTCATACGAACGGCCATAGCAACGGCTTGTCGCCGGCGCGATTCCGGGAAGCCACTCTGAACGTCGCCATCGCCCCCCTGGTTTCCAAAGAGCAGCAGCAGATTGGCCGCCTGATCATTTTCGACGATGTCACGGACCGCGCCGAACTGGAGCAGCGGCTGGTGCAAGCCGACAAACTCAGCAGTATCGGACTGCTGGCAGCCGGCGTGGCGCACGAAGTGAACACCCCCCTGGCGGTGATCTCCACTTATGCGCAGATGCTGGCCAAGCAGGTGGCCGAGGATTCGCAAAAGTCCATCATCCTGGACAAGATTGCCAAGCAGACGTTCCGCGCCAGCGAGATCGTCAATTCGCTGCTCAACTTTTCGCGCACGTCTTCCACTACGTTTGGCGACGTCAGTCTCAATAAGGTGATTCAGGAGACGGTGTCGTTGCTGGATCATCAACTGCAGAAAGCCAGCATCGGCGTGAAGACCGAATTGGGCGTGGACGTTCCTCCCGTGCACGGCAATGCGGGCAAGTTGCAGCAGGTCTTCCTGAATCTTTTCCTGAATGCGCGCGACGCCATGACCGGAGGCGGAATGCTGGAAATCCGCACGTGGCAGGCGGGGCCGTCGGTGCGGGTGGAAGTGAGCGACAGCGGCACGGGCATTGCGCCGGAACACCTGCAGCGCATCTACGATCCGTTCTTTACCACCAAAGGGGCGCGCAAGGGCACGGGCCTGGGCCTTTCTGTGACGTACGGTATTATTCAAGAACATGGCGGTTCCATCGAAGTTTCCAATCGGGCGGGCGGCGGTGCGCGCTTTCATATCGACCTTCCGATTTCCAAGACGGCAGACTCCTCGCGTACTGCGAGGCAGCCTGTAAATGCCTAACATGACTGGTTCTCGAGCGACTCTCGCCGATACACGCGGCCGCATTCTGGTGATCGACGACGAGGCCGATATCCGGGAAGGCCTGGAAATGCTGCTCACCACGGAAGGCTATACCGTGGAACTGGCGCAGAACGGCACCGAAGGCCTGCAGAAGATGGAGGCTCACGGCTACGATCTGGTCCTGCTGGACCTGATGATGCCGGATAAGAGCGGCATGGAAGTGATCGAAGAGGTGCGGGTGCGCGACCGCGAGACTCCCATCTTCATGATCACGGCATACGGCTCGGTAGATGCGGCGGTGCATGCCCTGAAACTGGGGGCCAACGATTATTTTTCCAAGCCCTGGGACAATGACAAGCTGATCATCGAGATCGATCGGATGATCGCGCGCCGGCGGCTGGAATACGAGAACACGCATCTCAAGCGCGCGCTGAAGCAGCGCTACAGCTTCCCCAACATCATCGGTAAGAGCGAACGCATGGTGCGGATGCTGGACCTGGTGGCGCAGGTTTCGCCCAGCCGGTCCACGATTCTGATCACGGGGGAGACGGGCACCGGAAAGGAACTGGTGGCCAAGGCGATTCACGCGAATTCGCCCCGCGCCGACCAGATGTTTGTGGCGGTGAATTCCGGGTCGTTGCCGCCGGACCTGCTGGAATCCACGCTCTTCGGCCACGTAAAGGGCGCCTTCACCAGCGCCATTCAGACCAAGAAAGGCTACTTCGAGATTGCCGACCGCGGCACGATTTTCTTTGACGAGATCGGCACGATCGGGCCGGAGACGCAGATCAAACTGCTGCGCGTGATTCAGGAGAAGGAATTCACGCCGCTGGGGTCGACCGATCCGGTGAAAGTGGATGTCCGAATTCTGGCGGCCACCAACGCGGACCTGCACCAACTGGTGAAGGAAAACAAATTCCGCGAGGACCTTTACTACCGGCTGAATGTGATCAACATCGCTCTCCCGGCGCTGCGCGAGCGGAAAGAAGACATTCCCCTGCTGGTGGAGCAGTTCTTCACGTTCTACTGCCGCGAAAATAACAAATATTTGGATAGCGATGGGAAGAGTCTGCTGCGCTTCCAGCCTGAGGCGATGCAGGTGCTGATGGAGCACAACTGGCCGGGCAATGTCCGCGAACTGGAGAACGTTGTGGAGCGGGCGGTAGTGTTGGCCGCCGACCAGACCGTATCCATGGAAGTCCTGCCGGATGCGCTGCTGCAGGCCAACGGGGTCCGGCTGAATCGCGGGGATGGGGCGCCGCTGCCGCTGGACGCATCGCTCTTCGAAATCGTTAACGATTACGAGCGCAAGGTGATTATGGAGCGATTGGAGCAGTGCGGCTGGAGCCAGACGGAAGCTGCGGAAAGCCTGCACGTCCCGCTCTCCACGCTGAATCAGAAAATCAAACGGCTGGACATCAAGATTCGGAAGAAGTCCGAGGTATAAGATTGAGCCAGAGGTGATGAGTATGGATGCGGATACCAAACCCTGCCCGGTCTGCGGTGAGACCATCAAAGCGGTCGCCCTCAAATGCCGGTTTTGCAATACCGACCTGAGCGCCTTCGCCGCGGCGAAAGAAGCCGAAACAGAGCGCGATCTTTTTGTCGGCCACCCGGCTGTGATCTATAGCATTGGCCAGGTGGTGCCATTTCTCGTAGCGATTGCGGCGGCTGTGATCGCCGTAGTGGCCGGCGCCCCGGTGGGATACGTGGTCCTGGGATTCCTTTTGGTAGCGGGCTGCATCTGCCTGTCGTATTGGATGAAGAGCCGGGGCAAGCACTATCAGATCACTTCGCAGCGGATCAAGTTGGAGCGGGGCGTGCTCTCCAAAGTCCAGGAGAGTCTGGAACTGTTCCGCGTGGATCACTTCGAAGTCCGCAAGCCTCTGGGTATGCGCCTGGTGGGACAGTTGGAACTGCATTTATTCTCCAGCGATGTCGAGATGGAGAACTTCTACATCTACGGCGTGCCGGGCCTCGAAGCCCTGGCGGATACGCTGCGCAATTGCCAGTTGCGCGAACGCACCCGCCGCGGGATGACCACGTTCGTAAAGGCTTAGCGGGTAGGGCAGGCGCTTTCGCCTGAGATACAGTACGTTCCTCCAGGGTTAGCCATTGTGATCGTGGGCCGCCTGTCTTACGATAGGCACTCAGGAGGAACATAATGATCCGGAACGTCGTAACGATCACTGGAATCATGACGCTGGCGGCATCATCGGCCCTGGCGGATTTTAGCTATCAGGAAAAAAGCACCATCACCGGCGGCGCCATGGCGGCCATGTTGAAAGTCGCAGGCGTGTTTTCCAAGCAGGCGCGCGAGCCCATACAGGCCAACGTGTCGGTGAAGGGTGACCGCATGGTGTCCCGGTCGGCGAGCCATGCCAGCATTATCGATTTGAACGCGGAAACCATCACCAGCGTCGATCTTCAGAAGAAGACGTATTCGGTGATGACGTTTGCGCAGATGAAGCAAATGCTGGAGCAGGCGCAGGCCAAGATGCAGAATTCCAAGAAGGATGGCGATACCACCCAGATGAAATTCAAGGTGTCAGCCAGCAATCCCGGCAACACCAAACAGGTGAATGGCTACGATGCCAAGGAAATGATCCTGAAGATGCAAATGGAGGGTACCGACGAAAAGAGCGGGCAGAAGGGCAGCATGGTGATTACCACCGATATGTGGATCACTCCCGCGGTGCCCGGCTACGCTGAGGTGCGGGAATTCCACAAGCGCATGGCGGAGAAGCTCAACTGGACGCCCAACGGGAATATGTTCATGCAGCGTCCGGACGTGGCCGAGGGCATGGCCGAAGTCTACAAAGAAATCGGAAAGCTGGACGGCATGCCGGTCATGCAGAACGTCGTGATGGCTGCGGAAGGCGATCCGAACCAGCCGCAGGGGCAGCAGCAACAGGCCAAGCCGCAGCAACAGCAGCAGTCTGAGGGTCGTCCGTCGCTGGGCGGACTGCTCGCAGGCCGGCTCGCGAAGAAGAAGGAGAAGGACGATCAGGCGGCCAATTCCAATCCGAATTCCACGCCGGGATCGCTGCTCGAAATGACCACCGAGATGAGCGCATTCTCCACGGCGCCCGTGGAGGACAGCCAGTTCACCGTTCCCGCGGGCTTCAAGAAAGTGGAGCAGGACTCGCGCCGGGGCCAGTAGAAACACGATTTTCAACGCCCTCTACTGTTTCTTCTTGGCGGTCGTGGCCGGCGCCTTCTTAGTGAGGGATTTGGGAGTCAGCAGGTTCACCGCATCCAGCATGTCCGACAACTCCTTGTGGAGCTTGTCATACAGCGGATTCGGCGGCTCCAGCGCCTGGACCGCGCGTTTGTAGAGCGCCACGGTTTCTTCCTTATTGCCCTCGGCGAACTGCTCCGTGGCCTGTTCGCTGAGGCCCTCCGCCAGGAATTTGGCGCGGATGGCATTGGCCTGGTCGGCCATTTCCTTGGCCTTATCGAACTTCTTCTGCTCAATGTAGAAGACGGCCACTTTATCGAGCGCCACGGCGACCATGGGATGATCTTCGCCCACCGAGGCGGCCCACAGACCGAGCAGGCGAAGGTAGACCGGCTCGGCATCGTCGAACTTCTTCTCGCCGAATAGCGCGTAGGCCAGTCCGTCGACATCGGCAATCAGGTCGGCATGAATTTTACCGAAGAGGCTCTCGCGAATCACCAGGGCATGGCGATAAGCGTTCTCGGCCTGGTCATAGGCGCGCAAGGTGGTCTGGACGGCGCCGAGGCGGTCGAGGTCGTAGACCATGCCGGGGTCGAGCGGTCCACCGAGGCGCGTGCGGATGGCGATCGAGGTGTTCAGCGGACTGATCGCGTCTTCGGCCTTCTGCTGCTCCAGGTAAATCTGCGCCATGCGGCTGTAGTCGTCGGCCACTAGGATGCTTTCGAACGACCCGGCGCGCACGTGCATACTGAGCACGCGATTGAGCACCACCAGAGCCTGTCCGTAATCCTTCATACCGCGGAAGAGGCCGACGGATTGCAGCAAGTCGTCGGTGATGATGGGGTCGGCCGGTCCCAGAATCTGCTCGCGCCAGTTGATGGCCGTTTGCAGGAAGTCGTTGGCCTCCTTGAACTGACCGGCGGCGGCGCGCACGCTGACCATGCGCTTGAGAGCGTCGTAGCGCATGGGATTCTCGGGCGGGGTCTGCTGCAAAGCGTCCCAGGCCTGTTGATACGTTTGGCCGGCGGCGGCGTAATCGCCCTTCAGGTAAAGGAGATTACCGGCGTCCAGGAGAGATTTCGGATCGGGGGCCGCTTCCTGAGGAGGGGTGTCCTGCCCGAGGAGAGCGACGGTGCAGAAGAAAAGGGCGAGAGCGAATCGGCGCAACATGCTACAAGTTGTAGTACTAATTCATTAGCGTTGTCAAGACGGTTTTCGCGCGGCGGAAAATAATGGAACTTTCACCTGTCTGGCCGCTGCTGGAACTACTGCGAAATACCCCGTACACTGTAAGTTCCAGGAATCGCCAATGAGACTCCGCCGGTTTGTTTTGGTATGCGCCTTGGCCTTGCCCGCACTGGCGGACGAAGGCATCTGGCTTTTCAATCAATTCCCCAAAAACATCGTCAAAGAGAAGCGCGAGTTTGAGGTGACGGATCAGTTTTTGGACAACCTGCGTCTGGCCAGCATGCAATTGGGCGCGGGCTCGGCCGCCTTCGTTTCGCCGCACGGTTTGGTGGTGACGGCGCATCGCGTGGTGGCCGACTGCGTCGCCAAAGCCGGCGGCGGTCAACACGACTATCTGAAGGACGGATTTTACGCGGCGGCGGCCGCGTCGGAAGCGCGCTGTCCCGACCTGGAAGCTCGCGTTCTGTTGACCATTGAAGACGTGACCGCGCAGGTGAAGGACGCCGCCCCGGAAGTGGTGCGGTCCGTCAAGCAGGCGGTCAATGATAAAGCCGCGGCGGAGGCCCTGCAGAAGCGCAATGCCGCGGTGGCGCGCATTGAAAAAGCCTGCGCCGACAAGACCGGCAACACCTGTAGTGTGGTGCGGTTGTTCAGCGGCGAACGCTACGACCTTTACCAGTACAAGAAGTATTCGGACCTGCGACTGGTGTTTACTCCCGAGCGGGCCGTGACGTTTTTCGGCGGCAATCCCAGCAATCTCACGTTCCAGCGGTATGGCATGGATGTCGCATTCCTGCGGGCATATGAAAACGGCAAGCCGGCCGACACGCCGCATTTTCTGAAATGGAATGAAGAGGGCGTGAAGGAGGGCGATCTGGTGTTCGCCACCGGCAGTCCCTCGGCTACATCGCGGCTTTCCACCGCGGCCCAATTGAATTTCTATCGCGACTACCAGTTGAGTATTCAGCTGGCGCGGTTGCGCACGCGCATTCGTGATCTGCGCGATTTTTCCACCAAGAGCGCGGAGAATCTGAAACTGGCCGAATTGCCCCTCACCACGCTCGGCAACGACTATAAGCAGACGGCGGGCAAACTCATCGGCTTGAACGACACTTTCTTGATGGCACGCAAAGCGAATTTCGAAAAGAAGCTGCGCCAGAGCGTGGAGCACGACCCGAAATTGGGCCTGGAGGGCGGCAAGGTCTGGGACGAAGTGGCGGCGGCGTACAAGACATGGACGCCGTTCGAGCGGTCGTATCAGGTGCTGGAGCGGCCGGCGGCCTCCGGTTCCAATCTGTTTCGCCTGGCGCGACAGATTGTGAGACTCAGCGAAGAGCGCGGCAAGCCGAACGATCAGCGATTGCCGGAGTATCGCGATAGTGCGCTCCCGGCGCTGGAGCTTTCGCTGTACGCTCCGCTGCCCATCGACGATGCCGTGGAGGCGAACCTGCTGTGGCGGTATCTGGAAGAGCTGAAGGCGCTGGGCGATAAGGAATCGCCGCTGAAGGCGATCCTGGGCGGGAAGTCGACGCAGCAGGCGGCCGACGAGTTTGTCCGCTCGACGAAGTTGAAGGATGTAGCGGAGCGTAAGCGCTTGGCGGCGGATCATGCGGCGGTGGCGCAATCCACCGACGGTATGATCAAATTGGCGCGCCTGCTGGACGAGCCGGCTCGCAAGCTGATCCGCAAACATGCCGACACTATCGAAGCGCTGGAGGCTTCGGCGGCCGAGCGCATCGCGCAGTACCGGTATAAGGTCTTCGGCGCGGCCGATTATCCCGATGCCACTGGTACTCCGCGGGTGACGTTCGGAGAGGTGAAGGGCTACAAGGATCGCACCGAGTCTCCGGTGCCGTTCACCACCACGTTTGGCGGTTTATTTCATTTGGCGGCGAACAATCAGGAGATTTACAATTTGCCGCCGCGCTGGCTGGATGGCAAGCCGAAGCTCGACCTGGTGACGCCGTTCAATTTCGTGAGCACTTGCGATATCACTGCGGGGCCGGCGGGCAGTCCGCTCGTCAACACGAAGGGAGAACTGGTGGGCGTCACGTTCGATGGCAATCTGGAGAGCATTCAACTGACGTATCTGTATTCCGACGAGTCGGCGCGCGCGGTCCATGCCGCTGGTCCGGGCGTAGTGGCGGCACTCCAGCGGCTGTACAATGCGCCGGAACTGTTGAAGGAACTCCTGCCGAACACGGTCGTTTCGGCCAAGAAGTAGCCCCGGGTTATTCCACCGGTACGTGTGTGCCTTTGGGGGCGTCGTCGCGGGTGAGGTGTTCGAGGTGTTCATCGATCAGGCTGCGCACGCCCTTGAGGAACTCGATCCTCGAATTGCGGAAGTGATCCTTGGTGGAGTCCGACCACAATTTCTCCATCAGCGGCAGCGCCGTAGTGCAGAAGAAGCAGCCCGGTCCATGTTGGTGCGGTGTGTTTTCGGTATCGTCCGGCATCTTCAACTCTCCTTCATTTCCACTGTGAGAACGCGATTCTCCAACCTCGCCTTACTCGGCGACAAGGCGGCCATTGAGGTGGGCAAGCCGATGTGGCGCCGCAGAGTCCCGACCTCCACCACCAGTTCGTCGCCCTTTTTAAAGAGTCCCACTTCGCCTTTGGCCGCGAACGGCAACTGCAGCCTGACTTCGTAATGGCCGTCCTGTTTGGTGAAGACGTAGGGAGCCTCGGTGCGCGTGACTGCCGCGGGGTCTTCGTGCTCCTCGTAGAGCGTGCGCGACAAGTCTTCCAGACGCTCGCGGCCGAGCACTTCATGCGTGAAGAGCGGCACGCGCTTGACGGCGACCGGCGCGAAGTAGGCGTCGATCTCTTCCAGGATCTTGGACTGCGAGGCGCGCCACTCCTGAAAGTAAGCGTCGGTCACCTGACTGGGCAACACGCGGTTGACGATCACCCCGTCCACGGTGAGGCCGTGCAGCGAAAAGTAGACGAAGGCGCGCTGCGTTTCGCGCAGCACCATGCGTTCGGGGTTGGTGACCAGCCGCACGCTGGTGACGCGCGGATCTTCCAGCAGTTCGCCGATGCCGTCCAATTTGCCGAACAGGTCCTGAATATTGGCGAAGTAACTATCGGTGGGCAGTTCCACGGGTGACACGCGATTGGCGATTGGGCGGACCGCCTTGAGGATGCCGCGCTGAAAGGGAAAAATATGCTTCATGTACCACTCCAGCGTGGTCGGCATGCTGACGAAGCGCATGGATTCCGCGGTGGGGGCGCAGTCCAGCACGATGACGTCGTAGCGCGCCTCGCGGCGGAACTGGTTCACGTACATCATGGCGCTGAGTTCTTCCATGCCGGGCAGGATGGCAAGTTCCTCGGCTTCCACGTCGTTGATGCCGGTGGTCCTGAGCACGGAAATGACGTAGGAGGAGATTTCCCGCCAGTGCCGCTTGATCTCCTTTTGAATGTTCACTTCGTGGATGGCCAGGCGCTCGTCGAGAGGGAAGGGATCGCCGGTGCGGCCGTGGAACAGGTCGGTCTCCAGGTCGAAGGAATCGGCCAGGCTATGGGCCGGGTCGACGCTCATCACGAGTGTGCGGTATCCCAGGCGAGACAGTTGCAGCCCGGTGGCGGCTGCCAGGCTGGTTTTTCCGACGCCTCCTTTGCCGCTAAACAGAAGGATGCGCATATCCTGATCTTACCCCCTATCGAAAATGTGGCGCCCTGCCGATATCACGGGCATGTTCGAATGGAATAGCAATTACATTACCGGAATCGGCAGCATCGATGCGCAACATCAGACGCTGTTTCAGATTGCGAACAAATTGTACGAGGCCATGAGCACGGGTCAGGGTAGAGCCGCGTTGGGTCCACTCCTGCAGCGTCTGGTGCAATACACAGCCTCCCACTTCGCTCACGAAGAACGGCTCATGCGGGCGAATAACTATCCGGACTTCGCGGCACACAAGGCGCAGCACGATGCGCTGACTCGCCAGGTGCAGGAGTTTAATGCTAAGTATCAGGCTGGGCAGGCAGCCATGACAGTGCAGGTGCTGCATTTTCTCAAGAATTGGCTGGTGGACCACATCAAAGGCACCGACATGAAGTACGCGCCATTCCTGACAAGTAAGGCCGTTGCCTGATTCCTGTTGACGAACGCCCTCTAAAAGTACTAAATCATTAGTAGAGGGGGCGGCCATGGCGTCGAGAGTCTTGGGAAACAGCCTGGTGGTGCTGGTCTGCGCGGCAGCATGGGGTCAGCGGTTCGATGTTGCGTCGGTGAAACCGGCTGCTCCGCTGGTGCCCGACGGGCGAGGCCGCATCCTGTTCACTCCGCCCAGTGGCGGCCCCGGTTCCAAGGATCCGGGACGCATTCGCTATCCCAACATGAGCCTCAAACAACTGCTCATGAATGCCTACGACGTCAAGAACTTCCAGATCACCGGACCGGTCTGGCTGGACAGTGAACGCTTCGACATCAATGCGACCATGCCGCCGGAGACTACCAAGGAACAGTTCCGGACGATGCTGCAGAATCTGCTGGCGGATCGTTTCAAGATGGCGGCCCATCGGGAAACGAAGGAGTTGCCCATGTACTCGCTCGAAGTGGCGAAAGGCGGCTCGAAACTGAAGGAATCGCCGGTAGTCCCGGCGAATGCCGACCCCGACGCGCTGCCGGACCTGCCGTCTCAGCCCAAAATGGGCGGTGACGGTTTTCCGATTCTGCCGCCGGCGCCGCGAGGGCGGGGAACCGTGATGGGGATTTTTATGCCCACTAAGGCGCGGTTGCTGGGTCGGGACTCGACGATGAAGGACCTGACAGACCGCCTCACCAATCAGTTGAGCCGTCCGGTGACGGACGAGACGGGCCTCACCGGCAAATACGATTTCACACTCTCTTTTTCCACCGATGGAATGAACGGACCGGGTCCTGGTTTGCCGTCCGGATTGCCGGCGGGCGCGGTTCCGGTTGCGCCGCCGCAAAATATAGCTTCCGATACCGAGGCCCTGCCCGATATCTTCGCGGCCCTGCAATCGCAGCTTGGCTTGAAACTCAATGCCAAAAAGGGGCCGGTCGAGTTGATCGTAGTCGACCACATGGAGAAGACCCCGACCGGCAATTAGGTTCCTCTCATCCGTAGGGGCCGTCGAGCTAGTGCGTCATCGCGTAAACCACGTAGTTCACGCCGATGCGGATGCCGAGGGCCGAGTATTTTTCGGGATAGCGGGGGTCGTCCGCCCACTCCCAGGAATCGCCCAGGTCTGAGTTGAACGAGATCGCCACCATCACGCGGCCCTTCTCGTCATAGACCCCATACCAATGAGCCACGGTGCCTGCCGCGCGCCGCTGATACTGCGGATTGTACGGACTCAGCCCCCACTGTCCCGGCACCTGATATCGATCGTCAAGATCGTACACCACGTGGAAAATCGCGTCGCCGTTCGGCATTTCCACCACCGGATGCTCGGGAAATATTTTGTGCATCGTCTCGTCGAAGCGCGCGTATTCTTCCGGGCCCCAAAAATCGTCCAGCATCAGGAAGCCGCCGCGCTGCAGATACTCGCGCACCGTTTTTACCTGCGCGTCGGTCAATTGCCAGTCGCCCATCTCGCCGGCATTCAGCCAGGGCCAGTTGTAAAAATCGTCCAGATCGTCGGGATTCACGGGCTGTTCCACGCTGCGCACGTGCACGCGGGTGAGCCGCCGCACGGCCGCCGCAAAGTGGCGATCGGCGCGGGGATAGTCCTGTGTCCAACTGGTGCCGCCCTGCCGCCAATCGGCATTCCGGCGATAGCCTCCGAAGAAGCCGCGATTCCGTCCGAACATGCCGCCGCCCAAAATGGCGTCGGGATGGCTCGGGTACATCAGGCGGGCGAAGACCCACTCCGTTTTTTCCAGATAGTCGGGCGGCAAGGGGATATCGTCCTGCCGCTCAAAGCTTTCATAGACGCGGAATGGCTTTTGGAAGGCGTACAGCGCGCTGATCAGCACCAGGCAGCAGCCTGCTGCCTGCAGCGCCTTCGGGAATCTCATACGGGACAGCCTTTGCTCTGCAGGATATCACGCCCGGAATCGACTACTCCGTGGCGGCTTCCGCTTCCGCCGCTGCGTCCGGGCCCGCCGCCCGCGCCTCGGCGACCGCCTTCTCGGCCGCTTCCAGTTGTTCGCGCGGCACCTGTACCTGGAATTCCAGGGACGGAATCATGCTCGCTCCCACCAACAGCGAGGGGATTCCATTGGATTCCAGAATTGCATGGATGTTGTTGGCCTCCAGCTCTGCATCCACGTTCGAAGAACTGAACAGCGTGACCATCTCTTGGCCCGCGTTCTCATCGCGATCGGGATCTTGCGCCATGCCTTCAGGATATCGCAGAATGTGGAAGGAGCCGTTTCTTACGCCACTCCCGCGGAGGCGCCTGATGTCCGAAAACGTTGCAGATGAGATTGTTCGCACAGAGGACGATGATGACGGCGGCAGCCGCCTTGTATGGTTCCTGACCGGAGCCATCATCGGCGCTACGGCGGCAATTCTATACGCCCCGAAAAGCGGCAAGGATACCCGCCAATACATCTCCGATAAAGCCCAGCAGAGCAAAGATGCCATCGCCGAGTCCAGCATGGATGTGGTGGATGCCAGTAAGGAAATGTTCGAACGCGGCCGTAAGTTGGTGGAAGACGCCGCCGAACTTTTCGATCGCGGCCGCAAACTCGTAAAGGGCTGATCGCAGGGGAAACATGCCTCCGGTACGTGCTGTCCGGACCATCTGGATTGTCGCTGGACTAATCCTGGGTTTTGCCGTGGTGCTGGCCGGCCCGGCGATTCTGGTCTGGCAGGAGTACCTCGCCTATCCTCTGAACGAAAACAGCTTCCAGGTCGAGTTTCAGTCCATGCGGTACGAAGCCGGTGGACTGGTCTTTCGGTACACCATCCACAACCTCACGCCTCGCGTGGCGCGGTTTCAGTCATCCCTTACGGAAGTGCGCGCGCTCCAGCCGAAAGACCGGCCTTCGGTTGGCTTTCCCAATGTCCGCCTGCCTTTCGAAGTGCCGCCCCATGGCTCCCACGTCATCGAAGTGCGCCTCCAATTGCCGGGCCGCTCCGCCAATCCCTCCGGCGATCTGTTTGACGAACAGACGCGCCGCCTCCTTCAGGCTCCGGCGTCCGCGGCTTCGCCCGCTTCCCCGACGCTCCCGGACTTCTCTCTTCAAGACGCGCTGGTGGATCTCAACGGCTTCGTGGTTGAGGACGAAGTCAACGGGCTTCGCCTGGTCCTGCCGAGAGGCTGGTAACGCCTGCTAAAATACAGTTGGAAATGCTGAAGCGCCTCATATTTTGGGAGTTCCCGCGGGCCAGTTGGCAGTACGACGTGGTGGTGGCCCTCATTCTCGCTTTCATCTTCCTGACCCCGCGCGATCTGTTCCGCGATCAGCCCCGTATTCCGAGCGCCAGCAGCATCATTCCGCTCCCGGCAGACGGCTTTTTTGTGCCCATCGAAGTCTTGGAACAAACCCCCGAGAATCAACGTGTGCCGTCGCTGACCAGACAGATCCGCACGCTGCCCGGCCGCGGCCATTTCACCGTCACGCGAATTGAACCAATCCTGAATTCGGAAGGCGAACTGCAAGGCTACATGGCGTTCGCGCGGCCTTAACGGCCCGTTTGGAGTAGGAGTTACAGCATGCGGTACTTACCACACTCGCTCGTCCTCTTGGGAGCCGTCGCTCTGCTCGCCGCGCTGTCATCCGCCGCGCCCGCCGCCGACGATCTCGCCGCCGTCTATGCCAAAATCGACGCTGCCGCACCGGGATTTCGCGGCTTTTCGGCCGATCTGAAGAGAGTCAAAGTCACGCCCGTCGTCCCGGAACCAGATGTTCAAACCGGCAAAGCAGTGGTCCGCCGCGCCAAGCCGCACGAGCTTCAGATGCGGATCAGCTTTGACCCGCCCGATCAGCAGACCATTTCCGCCGACGCCACCAAAGTGGAGATCTATTACCCCAAGACCAATACGATTCTGCCCTACGAACTTTCGAAATCCAGCAAACCCATGATCGAGCAAGTCATGATGCTGGGATGGGGCAGTACCAGCCAGGATCTCAGGAACGCTTACGACATCACCTACGGCGGTCCCGATACGGTGGATAACCACAAGACGGCCCGTCTCGTGCTCATTGCGAAGGACAAGGGTCTGGCCGCACAGATCCCCAAATTCGAATTGTGGATTCCCTTGGAGGGTCCGAATACCGGTGTGGCCACCCAGGTCAAAATCTACGAAAAGGGTGGGGATTATACATTGGCCACTTACACGAACATGAAATTGGGCAGTATCTCGGAATCGGATGTGAAGCTGAACGCACCGAGAAATGCGAAAAGGGAGAAGCCCACCGTTCTCAAGTAGGCTTCTTGTAGTAAACGCAGTTTGGGGTAAGCATGAAGACCAGGGCGAGTGCATACAGGCTCGAGTACCTCGATTGGGTCCGCGGAATCGCCGCCCTGATTATGCTTCAGGGACACGTCTTCGATTCCTTCACCCGCCAGGATCTGCGCCAGAGCGGCCCCTATACGCTGTCTCAATTTGTGGGCGGCATGCCCCCGGCCATTTTCCTTTTCCTCACCGGCGTCACACTGGCATTCCTGATGGACAGCACGGAACGCAAAGGCATGGGCCCGATGGGCCGTGTGGTTGAGGCGTTCCGCCGCTCCGGGTATCTTTTTTTTCTCGCCTTTGCCTTCCGGCTTCAGGCCTTCACCTTTGCTTTTCCTGCCGGTGCCTGGCCCGATCTGTTCAAGGTGGACGTACTGAACTGCATGGGCTTCTGTATCGCCCTCTTTTCCATCATGGCGGTCTTCACCACGCGCGATCGCATTCGGTATTGCGCCCTGCTGGGTATCACGATCGCCGTCTGCGCACCGTTTGTGTCGATGTTGGATCTGTCGCGCGTTCCCTGGATGCTGCGCGCGTATCTGGTGCCGGACTACCGCTTCTTCGGACTCTTTCCCTGGGGAGCCTACCTGGCATTCGGCCTGAGCGCCGGCAGCGTGATTCGCGCCGTCCCGGCCGAATTCACCGAGCGCATGATGCAGTGGGGCGCGCTCTTGGGCGGCTTCCTGATTCTGGTCTGCCAGTATTGCGCGAATTCGCCCTTCCAGCTTTACCCGAAGGCCGAATTCTGGCTGAATCATCCGGCCCAGATCCTGACCAAACTCGGCGTGACCTTAATTCTGCTTTCGGGCGCGTACCTCTGGACCCGCTACGGAGCCAAAGAGCGCACTTGGAGCATGGTCCGTCAGTTCGGCACCACGTCGCTGCTGGTCTATTGGGTCCACATCGAACTGGTCTACGGACGCTGGTTCTTCTTTCTGAAAGACCGCCTGAATATCCTGCAGACTATCATCGCCGCCATCACCGTAATCCTGCTGATGCTGGCGCTTTCGCTCATCCGCACCAATTGGGACAAGGTGAAGTCGCGTCTCGCCGATATGGGTTGGCGCTTCGCACCGAAGCCGGCTCCGGAGCCCGCGACCGGCGATTAGGGCCGTTCCATTTTCGAGAGGACGGGTTTCATCACCGCTGGAGGCCCAGTTCCTGGACAGCCGGAGTCGGCGCCTCTTCAAAGCGCAAGCGATCCTCCGACCGCATCAGTAAAGACACCACCCGGACACCCACCGCCACCAGCGCGAACGGCGCGAGGAGCGCCACGGTGCTGCGCGCCTCCTGCAGCATCAGCCGCTCGAATTGCACACACGCCATCACTCCATACAGCAGACCCACCGCGCACAGGAACACCATGTGCACCTGCGACTTCCCCGGCAGATAGGAACAGGCAAAAGGAATCTTGCGGAACTGGAGAAAGCAGAAATCGCACAGTATCATCGCCAGCAGCGCCAACAGAATCAGGTGGCCCGCTGCCTGCTGCCACGGCCAGGCGCGGAAACACACCACTGCCGTCACAATCCACACCGGCGCCGCCGAAAGCAGCAGCAGCGCCCGTCGTGTCGCTGTCAGGCATGCCGCCCCTGCATCCAATCCCACCACCTGGAAAATCCAGTTGGCGCGCAGATCCAGGGGAAACGCGAACACCACCCGCGTCCCGATCATTGCCATGGCCAGCATCACCACACTCGCCGCCAGCAACGGCGCGTCCGCGTCCGTGCGCATCGTCGGTGCCTTCAGCAGGAACGTCATCAGCGCGAAACCAATCCCCAGGTAGAACGCCAGGATTACTCGATGCTGCCGGCTGCGCATGAGCGACCGCACCGCGAATTGGCCGATCGCCGTCTGCACCCGGTTGCCGAACGGCGGCAGCCAGTTCACCGTACGCAGTCCCGGTGTGATGTCCGGCTCTTCCACAATCTGCCGCAGCGTGCGCACGTAAGAGAGGGTGTATGCCACCGCCGTGCCGCACACCACCACGGCCAGCCCCACCCAGGCCCGATGCGCCAGCGGAGCCAGCGGCGCGTACATCGAGCCGTTCAACTGATGAAACAATCCCAGAAACCAGTACGAAGGCAACCAGAGCAGTTGCGCCCGCGTCTCCGGCGAATCCAGCGATTCCATCGACCCGAAGAGCGGCTGCAGAAAATACACGAACAGAAACAAACAGAACGCCGCCATCTGCAACAGGCCGGAAACCCGCAGAAACAGCCGCCTCGGCAGCAATTGCGCCGCCGCTCCCTGCACCGTCAGTACCCCGCAGTAAATGAACAGCGCGGAGGCCAGCATCGTAAACCAATAAGCTCCGTACCAGCGCAGCAGGCCGGTAAATCCCTTGCTCGCCGGAATGTAAGTCATCTTCAGCGAGACCGCCGGCTGCCCGGCCAGACGCTGCCGGATATGATCGTCCAGCAGAATCATCGAAGCCGGAAGCTCGGGGCTCTGATTCAGAAAAATCAACGCCGCAAAGTCTTTCGTGGGATTGAAAAATGCGAAACTGCTGAACTCCCGCGTGCTGCTGTTCTGAAAGTACGTATCCGAATCGCCGCGATGCAGCCATGCCAGACCCACCCGGCTGTCGCCTGCCCCCTCGGCTCGTAGCTTTTGCGTCTCGCGGATCGCGCCGGCAAGCGCTCCGGCCTTCTCCGGATGCAGATTGCAGTCCAGGTACGTGAGCAGATCGGCCGCCGTCGAACGAATGGCTCCCGATTCCGCCGTGGTGTCCCGCAGACCCAAAGGACCGGCCACGTCCGTCTGCAGAAGATCGACGTACGTCGCGCCGGCGCGCTCCTCCAGCGCTTGCGAGAGCAGCAGGAAACCCAAATTGCTGAAGTGGTACGCGGGCTCGGGCGGCGCTGCCACGCCATATCGCGTCAGATACCTCGTCAAGTCCGCCGCGCTGCCGTTGCCCGGCAATCCCGCGTGGTGCGTCGCCAAATCGACCAGACGAATTTCTTTGCCAATCGGCCGTCGCGCCGTTCCGGCAGGCAGCAGTAGGCGCACCGGCTCGCTCAGCCGCAGATGTCCCTGGTCCGCCATGCGCGCCAGAATCAGCGCGGTGAACGTCTTGGTCAGGGACCCCGCCTCGAGCCGCGCATCCGGCTGCGCCTTTCCGTAGCTGAAGATTCTTCGATCGCCGTGCGTCACCACGCCGATCGTCAGTCCCGGACCATCCGCCACCGCCGCCGGCAGATCGCGATTCAGAACGGATTGCAGCTCCGCCGCCTGCACGGGAGACGTCGTCGCTTCGAACGTCATCGCGGGAGCCTCCTGCCCCACGGCCTGCGCCTCAAACGCCATCGGCCAGACCAGGCCCATGGCGCCGTGCAGCAGCGCGATCGTCAGGCCTAACGAAGTTGCCACGGCCGCCACCTTCGCCAGAAACATGGTCCTGCCCCGCACCGGCAGCGGCGATAGCACCATCACGTCGCGCCGGTTCGGAAACGTGGAGTCCCAACTCAGCACCGCGAAGAGGCCGATCACCAGCATGGTGGTGGCCACCAGGAAATGCTCCGCCACCAGCGTGAACAGCAGAGCGGCTTGCGGCGCCATCCGCGAACTGGCGAAGCCAAATGCCCCCAGCGACATCCAGATGCTGAGGAACACGAGCAGCGCCGCAAACTGGCCCAGCAGTTTGTTGGTATCGCCCAAAGCACTGGCGGACAACACTTCCAGATCCACCATGCGAAACAGGAATTGCCGGTAGAGCACCCGGAATTGAGCTTGTTTCATCGCCTCGCGTCTCCTCTCAAGCCCGAATCAAATCCGCAATCTCCCGCGAAATAGCCGCCGTGTCCTGCTCCACGGCCAGTTGCTGGAAGATGGCTTCCAGGGTCGGCGCCTCCATCAGACTGCGCAGGTGCTCAATCGAATCGTCCGCCACGATCTTGCCGCGATGCAGAATCACCACATGCGAACAGACGCGCTCCACCGTCTCTAGTTCGTGCGAGCTGAACAGCACCACTTTTCCGCGCGCCGCCAGTTCCTGAATCAGGCTGCGCAAAACCAACCCCGTGCCCACATCGAGCCCGGAAAACGGTTCGTCCAGCAACAGCAGATCCGGATTGTGCAGCAATGCCGCGGAGAGCAGCACCTTCTGCCGCATGCCTTTGGAATACGCCGAGATGGGCGCGTGCCGGTCGCCATGCAGCGACAGCAGGCGCAGCAGTCCGTCGATGCAGTCGGCCGTCGCTTTCGCCGGCAGGTTGCGCAACTGCCCCACCATCAGCAGGTACTCCAGGCCGCTCAGATGGCTGTACAGATGCGGCTCTTCCGGTACATAGCCCATGCGCTGCTTGTATGCGATGAGGTCTCTGTCGATGGGCTCGCCCCGGAACAGGATGTTCCCGTTGCTGCTTTCCAGCAGCCCGGTGATCATCTTCATGGTGGTGGATTTCCCGGAGCCGTTCGGCCCCAGATAGCCCGTGATTTCTCCGGCGCGCGCCGAAAAACTGACGTTATCCACCGCCTTCACTCCAGTGAAGCGCTTGCTCACATTGCGCAGTTCCAGCATGCCTACCTATGTAGCAAGCTACTTATACCCTTGTCAAGTAGCATGCTACATAGGTATAATTCGCTCGTGGCGTTAGAGGCAAAACTTTCACACACCGCCGCCATCATTCTGCAGGCCATTCACGCCGGGTATGTCTACGGCTATAGCGTGATGGAAATGACCGGCCTGCCTAGCGGCACCGTATATCCGGCCCTGCGCCGTCTGGAGCGCGACGGGCTGATCCGCTCGCAATGGGAGGCCGAATCCGCCGCCAGCAGCGAACTGCGTCCGCCGCGCAAATATTATAAGATCACGCGCTCGGGCAAGGCCACGCTCGAAGCCTCGCACAAGCGCTACCCGTTACTCGCCAAACTCATCCCCACTGAGGAGACCGAGAAAGCATGACACTCCACCTGGCGATGCTCCGCGCGGCGTCCTGGCTGGTGCCCGCGGCGGAGCGCGCCGAGTGGTTGGAAGAGTGGCAGGCCGAACTCTGCTACGTGGGCGGTCACCTCACTTCGTTCTGCCTCGGCGCGTTTCGCGACGCCTTCTGGATCCGCCGCAACACCGGCGATTTTCGAATCACCGTGCTCAGCATCGAATCGCCGTGGCGCTGTCTGGCTGCTCTCACGCTGCTGGCCTTGGCAGGCATCTTCTTTGCGTTCCGGCTGCTGCCGTCGTCTTTGCCCAACGCGCGCCGCCTGGCAGTGGTCTACGCCGTGCAGCCGGACCAGTATCGCCGCCTCGCCGCCCATGCCGACCGCCACTTCGCCGCGCTGGCCTTCTACCAGACCCGCCGCGAGCCTCTGGGCACCGTGGCTTTCGCCACCGCCAATCTCTTCGACACGCTCGAATTTCCCCTCGCCGCCGCGCCCGGCCTCGTACTCAGCCGCTCTCTCTGGAAAGCGAAATTCGCCGCCGACCCGCACATCCTCGGCCGCCTGATCGATGTCGCCGGTGTCACTGCTCCCGTCGCCGCCGTGGTCGACGTCGACCTTCCCGGCCGCGTGGATGCCTGGATGCTGCTCAACGACACCACTCCGCTCCCCGGCGGTAAAGGCTTCATCCTGGCGCGCCTCGCCGCTCCCGCCGCTCTCGAGCACTGGCGCACCGGCGTGGACGGCGAACGCTTCGATTTCTCTTCCCTGGCGCCGCCCAATTTCTTTTTCGTCGCCGGCCTGCACAGCGCTCTGGCCTTCCTCATTGTCGCCATGACCACGCCGCTCAGTCTCGGAGACTACCCGCCCCGCCGCTCGTTGCGCCGTTGGGCCTTCTTTGCCGTCAAACTCATTCTCGTGCAAATCGCCGTCTGTTGCGCCACGCTCGACTTCGCCGCCATCTTTGAGCCTGGAGTCCTGGTTCTGCTGGTCGCCCTCATCCTGGCCGTGCGCTGGGCGCTGGCCGATCAGCGCAATCGCTGCCCCGTCTGTCTGCGCCTGCTCACCAGTCCCACGCGCATCGGCGGCCCCTCGCACGTTTTCCTGGATTGGTACGGCACGGAGCTCATCTGCGCGCACGGCCACGGCCTCCTCTACGTCCCCGAAATCCCCACCAGCAGTTGCACCACCCAACGCTGGCAGCATCTGGACTCCTCCTGGAGCACCCTGTTTTCTTAGGCGCAAGCACCCTGCTTGCGAGCTACTGCTACCGGGGCAAGCCAGGTGTTAGCTCGACACGCATCTCGTTAGTCTGGTAGAAACTCAGGCCCTCGTACAGCGGGCGGCCTTGCGGGCTGGCGTGGAGGATCACCGAGTGGATCCGGTGATCGCGGCACCAGTCCAGAGCCTGCTGCATCAGACCGCGCGCCAGTCCGCGGCGGCGGTAAGCCGGCTCGGTGTAGACATTCAGGATATTGCCGCGAGGCGAACCGGGCCCGATCATGTGCGGCGGCCAGTCCATGAGCCACAGACCCAGTCCTGCGACGGTTTGGCCGTCTTCCACCACCAGCCATGCCAGGTATTCGCCGGCTGCCATCTTGCGGCGCAGCCACGGCTCAAAGGCGTCCGTCATGGCGTGGATGGCGGCCTCATCGCGATGTCCCATATCGCGGAACATGGAGGCGCGGTGGCGCACGATGGTATCCAGGTCGTCCAGTGTGGCTGTGATGATCATTTCGAAAGCGCACCAACGCCCCACCTACCGCGGGACGTTCTCGCTGCGCAGGGCCTGCTTCAGCTTGCGCGCCAGTGCGGTTGCAGTGTAGGGTTTTTGCAGAAAGGCCGCCAGCCCGCGACTGCGGAAGCGCCGGAGGGCCTCCAGTTCGCTGTAGCCGCTGGAGAGCACCACCGGAATGTCCTCGCGTATTTTGCGGAGATGTTCCAACATCTCCTCGCCGCCCATGATGGGCATGGTCAAATCCAGCAGCACGGCCGCGAATTCGCGCGGCCTGGCGGTGAATGCAACCAGCCCCTCTTTGCCGTTAGCGGCCAATTCGGTCGTGTAGCCGCACTTTTCGAGGGTGAAACGAGCCAAATTGCGCACCACATCCTCGTCGTCGACCACCAGGACAAGGCCGTCCCCGCGCAATTCCACCTGCTCGTCGCACACCGAAGCGGTGGGAGCCGCGCTGGAACCAGGCAGCACGACGGTCACCGTGGTCCCCATGCCCGGCGTCGAGTCCACCGAAATGCTGCCCCGGTGGGTGCGGATGATGCCCATGACGGCCGCCAATCCCAGGCCGCGCCCGGTGAACTTGGTGGTGAAAAACGGGTCGAACATCTGCGCCTTGGTTTCCGCGCTCATGCCGCATCCGGTGTCCTGGACGGTGAGAATGACCTGCGTTTCCTGGTCGGTTTCGCGCTGGCTCGTAGTGATGGTCACGGTGCCGGGCCGTTCTCCAATGGCTTCGGCCGCATTGATCGCAAGGTTCATGATCAGTTGCTGAAGCTGCGACCGGTCGGCATCCACGCGCGCGCCATTCCGGTCGAGTTGCAGCACCATCTCCACGGAACGCGGTATCGAGGTGCGAATGAGCGCGATGATTTCCGAAATCTGTTGCGAGATGTCCGTCGGCTCGATGATGTACCGGCCTTTCCCGGCATAGGCCAGCATCTGGCGGACCAGCAGGGCGGCGCGCTCGCTGGAGTTCATAATCTCATCCAGGTGGCTCTGCAGGTCCTCGGGCCGTCCCAGATCTTCCAGCGCGAGGCTGGCATTGCCCACAATACCAGTGAGCAGGTTATTGAAATCGTGCGCCAGGCCTCCCGCCAGCACGCCCAGGCTTTCCAGTTTCTGAGTCTGGCGCAACTGCTCTTCCATCTGCTTCTGTTCGGTAATATCGCGAGCGATCTGCGACAGTCCCACCACCCGGCCGAATTCATCGTGAATGGGTGAAATGGTGAGCGAGAACGCAGCCGGGCGCCCGTCTTTCCGCAGCCGGACGGTTTCGAAATGCTTCACTTTGCCGCTCTTCCGGATGCGCTCTACGATGTCGGACTCTTCAGAGATCCGGTCGGGAGGCAGCAAGGCGAGCATGGTATTGCCCAGCATTTCTTCGCGGGTATACCCGAACGTCCGCTCGGCGGCCTTGTTCCAACTCTGGATGATGCCGTCCAGACTCTTGGAAATGATGGCGTCTTCGGAAGATTCGACGATGGCCTGCAATTTGGCCGAGGCCGCCTGTTCCTTCTCGCGTTCGCTGATGGCCTGCTGCAAGGCGAGCAGCCGTTCCGACGCCAGACGAGCGCTGGCTTCCGCCTTTTGATGGTCCCGCCGCTGCATCTCCATCAGCCACATGGCGACGATGGCGACCACGGAATAAAAGATGAATGCCGAAGAGTCCCAGTGACCCGGGAAAGGCTGGCCGCGGCCAAAAACCAGAAATTGGATTGCCGCTCCGCCGAACACTGCCACCAGAATGCTGGGACCGGTTCCCCAGTACCGCGCCGCGATCAGCACTCCAATGATGCTGGCGAAAAATGGATTTCGCGCCCCCAACAGGGGATTTAAGGCGACTCGGAAAAGCGTTACCGCCGTGACACAGGCCAATGCCGCGCCGTAGCGCGCCGGCGTCGATTTCAAATCGGAGGGGAAACGCACGTTCGAGCACCTTTGCCTATCATAGCCTGCCGGGGCGAGGTCGTACTACAAAATCGAGGGCAGGGGAACCCTCAGATGGCCGCTGAAAATCTCGCCGAAGGAGCGCACGATTTCGTCGTGCAGCAGTCCGTTATCGACCAGCAGCGTGTCCGAACCCACCACGCTGTGCGGCTCGCCGCGCATATCGCTGACCCGCCCGCCGGCTTCCTGCACCAGCAGAGTTCCGGCCGCCATGTCCCACGGTTTGAGGCCGAATTCCCAGAAAAAATCCAGGCGTCCCGCGGCGACATACGCCAGGTCCAGCGCGGCCGACCCGGTCCGCCGCACGCCGTGAGAGGCCATGGCTAGCTGGTAATAGAAGTGGATGTTGATATTGTGGTGGCGCTTCCGGCTGGGAAATCCGGTGGACGCCAGGCTGTCGGCAATGTGGGCAGCCGCCGAGACGTGGATCCGGCGATTGTTCAGATAGGCGCCCGCGCCGCGCTCGGCGGTGAACATCTCCTGCCGTACAGGGTCAAAGACCACCCCGGCCACCATCTCCCCGCCGCGCGCCAGGCCCAGCGTTACGTTGAAAAACGGGAAGCTGTGGGCGAAATTCGTGGTGCCATCTACTGGATCCACGAACCACTGGTACTCGGACGTCTTGTCGACGCCGCCGCCCTCCTCAGCCATGATGGAATGGCCCGGAAAATACGAGCGGAGCCGCTCCACGATGAGTTTTTCGGAGGCGCGATCGGCGGCGGTGATCAGGTCAAACTCGCCCTTGGTCTCAAACGGCACCCGCCGTTCCAGATAGTTCACCACCAGCGCGCCGGCTTCACGCGCGATTTCTACAGCTGTTTCCAGATATTGCATGAGATGTGCGGCGGACCCGGCGGAAAGGCGCTAAGCCTCTTCGTAGATGTACTTAATATCTTGCTTGAAGATGAACAGATTCGGCGCGTCTTCGCGAGTCAGACGGATAAACGACTGATCGTAATATTCGATCGTGCCCTTCACTTCTTCGCCATCTTCCATTCTCACGCGAACCGGCGTCGCGTTTTCGATCAGCCGCTTCAGGTACTTGGCCTCTTCGAAGGTCTGTTCCGGCGCGCGACCGGCTTTTCCAGCAGGCTGTATGCTCAATTTCGTTACCGCTTCTTTCGTAACTGGCCGGGCACTCCGGCGACGGGTGAATCCCCGGGCTTGGCGGAATGATCCTCAGCTTCCCCATAATAGCCGTTGCGCGAAGATACCTGCAATTCGTGGTCTTTCACCTGCAATTTCAGGGTGTGGAAGTGGTCCTTGGTGAGAGGCACATCGTGAGGGTAGAAACCCAGGTAATACTCGGTGCGCAATTCGGTGATGATGTCGTCGAAGGCCTTATCCAGCTGCTTGCCGAGAGAGGGCAGGAAGGTGCGGCCGCCGGTCCGTTCCGCCATGAAAGTCAGCGCGTTTTCGCCGCCGATGTTACGCCCCGCATTATTCGTGATCGGCATGACCACCACCGGGTAAATCACGGCGTCCGCCAGTTGCGCGGCTTCCAGAGCCTGGTGCGTATCGTAATGGCTGGTGGTATTCCCGCCGTCGCTGATGATCACCATCACCTTGCGCCCCTGGCGGGCTTCCAGTTCCGAGGCGCTCAGATAGATGGCGTCGTACAGGGCCGTGCCGGCCGATCCTGAGATTCGCTTCAGTCGCGTGTCGAGCTGGTTGAAATCGTGAGTGAACGGCGAGACGCGCACGATTTCGTAATCGAACTTGAAGAGGGCCACCCGGTCCTCGGGATTGCCTTCGGCGAGCAGCGCCCTCAGAAACCGCGATGCGGAATCGATTTCGAATTTCAGATCCTTAGCCGTGGAACCGCTGACGTCGATCAGCAAGGCTACCGACAGCGGCTGTTCGGTCTGCCGTTCGAAGACTTTGACTTCCTGCAGGACGCCATTATCGTAGAGCTCGAAATCGTCTTTGCCCAGAGCCCCCACCAACTGGCCCGACTTGTTTTTGACAGTGGCAATGAGGTGAACCAGATTCACGTCCACCCGGATCACGCCCTGCTGCGCCAGCAGGATAGCGCCCCCTGCGGACAACAGGCAGAGGAGCGCCGCGGCCGCCGGTCTACTTTGCAGCCGAAACATGTTCGTCCCACTCCCCTTCTACCCAGACCTCCCCATCCACAAAGTGTTCCTTCTTCCAGATGGGCACCAGCTTCTTGAGGCGGTTGATGCCGTCCAGCGCGGCATCGAAGGCAGCGCGGCGATGGGGCGATGTAACGATCACCGCCACACTGGTTTCGCCCACCAGCATGCGGCCCAAACGATGCACCATGGCGATGCGGCCGATTTCGTGTCCGGCAGCGATCTCCTCACCGATTCGCGCCATCATCTTCAATGCCATGGATTCGTAACACTCGTAATCCAGGTACAGGGTAGGCCGTCCCTTGGTATTGTTCCGGACGGTGCCCTCGAAGGTCACTACGGCGCCCTCGGCTCCGTTCATCAGGCGGGCGATTACGGAGTGCGTATCGATCGCGTGGCGGGTGAGCGCATAGAAATTGCCCCCAATCGACATCTCCGGCAGTTCCGGTCCAGCGCCTCCTGAAACGGGCGGGAGGAACGCGATTTCGTCGCCTTCCTGGATGGGCGTAGCCCGGTCGCCAAATTCCTGATTTCGGGCCATTACGATGCTCCGGGACATCTCTCGCAACCGGGGAAAACGGCTGGCGTACGTATCGAAAACCGCCTGAAGGTCGGCGCCCTCGGCGAATTCAGCTTCCTCCGCCGGCCGGCCCACCACGTCCTTCAAAAGGCCAAAAAACAAGATTCGCGCGCGCATTTTGGGGGTGTAACTTTCAGTCTAACAGACGCTTCCGAACGGTCTTACGTTGCGGCGGGTTACAATGCTTTTTCCTTCCATGAGACCCGTTACGGAAACCCGACTGCGCGTCCGCTACGCCGAAACCGATCAGATGGGCGTGGTTTATTACGCCAATTACATTGTTTGGATGGAGGTGGGCCGGGTGGATCTGTGCAAGGCCTGCGGCTTCAATTATCGCGATATGGAGCAGGAGGACGGAATCTATCTGGCCGTCGCCGAAGCCAATTGCCGGTACCGCTCGCCTGCCCGCTTTGACGATGAAGTGATCGTCAAGACCTGGATTGAAGACGCCAATACCCGCATCGTGCTCTTCCAATACGAAATGCGGTTGCAGGACGGCCGGGTTCTGGCTACCGGGTCCACCCGCCACGTCTTCGTATCGCGCGAAATGCAGCGCGTCCGGCTCCCCGATAAGTATCACCCTCTCTTCGGCATCTAACTCCAGAAGGCCTCGCGCCGGTTATCTCAAAATCGTTCCCTAACCGCCCGCCCGTTCCCTAGTCTAACTATGGTATCGGTACACTATGGGAACAAGATCCGAGATTCCACCAGGTACGCTCTACATGCTCATCCTGCGGTCCCTGGCACGCATGGGCCCGATGCACGGGTACGGCATCGCACACTTCATTCAACAGATCTCCGAAGAGGTGCTGCAGGTGGAAGAGGGGTCGCTCTATCCTGCCCTGCAGCGCATGCTGATCAAAGGCTGGGTGACGGCGGAGTGGAAGCAGTCGGACAACAACCGGCGTGCCCGCTATTACCGCCTCACGCCCGAAGGCCGCAAGCAAATGAGCCGCGAGATGAGCGAATTTCAACGCGTCATGGAAGCCATCGGGCGCGTGATAGAACCGGCGTAATCGTATGCGGGAACTGCTGCGTCGCTTGAAAATGCTGTTTCACCGGGCCGAGTATGAGCGCGAGCTGGAAGAGGAGATGGCGCATCACCTGGCCTTGCTGGCCGAGGAACGCCACTCCACCGCCACAGCCCGCAGGCAGTTCGGCAACACCACATCACTGAGAGAGGAAAGCAGATCTATGTGGACCTTTGCATTTCTGGAGCAACTCGCGCAGGACGTCCGATATGCCCTGCGCGCCATGGCGGCAAACCCGCTGTTCACGGCCACCGCGGCGCTTTCGCTGGCGCTGGGCATTGGCGCGAATACGGCCATCTACAGCTTCATGGATGCGATTCTGCTGCGCTCCCTCCCGGTTTCGCATCCGGAGCAACTGGCCATTCTCCAGTGGAGCGCTCCCAAACGGCCCGGCGTGGTGAATAACCTGAATGGCTCGGCGCGCCGGTATGGCAAAACCGGCACCCTGAGCCCTAACTTTCCATACCTCGCCTACGAGACGCTCGGCGCCGGCCGACAGGCGTTTTCCACGTTATTTGCCTACACCTACGCGCAGAACTTCAATGTGATTGTAAAGGGCCAGGCCGAATCCATTCCGGGCGCATTCGCCTCCGGCAACTATTTCAGCGGACTGGGCGTGCCTCCCGCCGCGGGCAGGCTGTTGAACGCGGACGACGACCGCACCGGCGCCCCACCCACCGTGACTCTGTCGTACGCCTACTGGCAGCGCCGCTTCAACGGCGACGCCTCCATTCCCGGAACCTCCATCACCATCAGCAATCTGCCGTACACCGTCAGCGGCGTTTCCGGGCCGGGCTTCTTCGGAGTCGATCCGCAAACGAGTCCCGACTTCTTTCTGCCCATTCATGCGATGCCGGCCTTCGCGCTCAATCCGGCCAAAGAACAGCGCGCGCGCTTCCTGGACAATCACTTTTACTGGATTGAGATGATGGGCCGGCTCCAGCCCGGCGTCACCCTACAGCAGGCACAAGCCGTCATGCGGGCGCAATTCCACACGCTTGCCGCAGGCACCGCGCTCTCTCCAAAGGAGGCCGAGGTGCTGCCCGAACTCTCGCTCGAAGAGGGCGGTGCCGGCATCGATTCGCTCCGCCGCCAGTATTCCAAGCCGCTCTACGTGCTGATGACCATGGTGGGACTGATCCTGGCCATCGCCTGCGCGAATCTCGCGAACCTGCTGCTGGCGCGAGCCGCGGCGCGCCGCCGAGAGATTGCCGTGCGCTTGAGTTTAGGCGCGGGACGTTGGAGAATTGTCCGGCAGATGCTCACCGAGAGCGTGCTGCTGTCGGTGATCGGCGGCGCGCTCGGGCTGTTCGTGGCCTTCGCGGGAATTCGCATGATCACCTGGCTCATCGCTAATGGACGCGCCCACTTCACGCTGCGCGCCGAGTTGAATTGGCCCGTGCTGGCATTCACTTTCGGCTTGGCCGTGCTCGCCGGAATGCTCTTCGGCCTGGCGCCGGCGATACAGGCCACCAAGGTCGATTTCACGCCGGCGCTGAAGGAGAGCCGCGTACAGGGCCCCGCCGCCACCGGCCATCGCTTCCGTCCGCGACTGAGCCACGTGCTCATCGTTACCCAAATCGCCGTATCGCTGCTGCTGGTGGTTGCCGCCGGATTGTTCGTGCGCACGCTATCCAACCTGCACTCAATCGACGTGGGTTTCAATCGCGAGAACATTCTGCTGGTGAACTTGAACGGCCGGCAGGCCGGGTATCGCGACGCGGCGCTGGTGCGCTTCTATTCGGGGCTGCTGGATAAGTTCCGCGAAATTCCGGGAGTGCGCGGCGCCACGGCGTCCACCTTCCCGCTGGTGGCGCAATACATCAATGATGAGGGCGTCAGTATTCCCGGACGTCCGCCGCTGCAGGCCAATCGCAGCACGAACCTTATTAGTGTCGAGCCCTCCTTCCTCGAGACCATGCAGATTCCGGTGCTGCTCGGTCGCGGCTTCGAACCAGGCGACGTGGCTTCACCGGCCGTGGCGGTGGTCAACCAGAAATTCGCCACCACGTTCTTCGGGTCGGATAATCCCTTGGGGCATGAGATGCTGCTCGGCGATCCCAAGGACGGCCGGACTTTACAGATCGTCGGCATCGCCAAGGCGGCCCACTACAATTCGCTGCAAGAGGACGTCCAACCGGTCGCGTACGTGCTTTATGCCCGCGATCCAACAAGCCTGCGCGGCGTGTTTTTCGAACTGCGCACCGCGGGTGACCCCATGGCAGCGGCCGCCGCCGTCCGGCGCATTGTCCACGAGGCCAGTCCCGAGGTCTCCATCAACGAAATGACGACGCAGGCGAATCGCATCGAGCAGACCATCTCGCAGGAGCGGACATTCGCCAATCTCGGCGCCTGTTTCGCCGTGCTGGCGCTGCTGATCGCTTGCGTGGGATTGTACGGCGCGATGGCGTATACGGTGGCGAGGCGCACGGGCGAGATCGGCATTCGTATGGCGCTGGGTGCCCAGCGGCCCAAGATCATCTGGATGGTGCTGCGTGAGGTGCTGGCGCTCACCGCGGCCGGTCTTTTGGTCGGGTACGTCGCGGCGCGCTTCACTACCCACCTGGTGGAATCCTTCCTCTACGGCCTGAAGGCCAACGACCCTCTGGCCGTGGCCGGCGCCGTCGCAATCCTGCTGGCTGCCGCCATCGCCGCCGGCTACATCCCGGCCTGGCGCGCCTCACGCATCGACCCGGCCGTCGCCCTGCGGAATGAGTAGGGCCTCCCCACCTCGTCGTCAGCGAAACTCGGCGACGAGCTCGATCAGACCGACTATGTTGCGGTTGTATTCCGCAAGTTCCTCAGCCGGAACCCAAAGCTCCCTGTGAATGGAACTGCCGACAACTTGCGCGGGATAACGACTGGCGAATTCCGTACGAAGCTGGAAACGAGTGACAAACCCGCTGCCACTCGCTGGCACATTCCAGTCGCGGGCAATTTGCGTCGCGTATTCCTCGTTCATCACCGGATAGAATATCGGCTGGTCAGGCAGGCGAGGCGGAAACTCCTTCCAGCCCGACAGCTCGATCAGCTCGAGCTCTTTCGGACCCACGGGCCGGTAGAGCGTCACCGATTCCACCATTCACGTCGCCTGCTCGTCCACCCTTTGTGACAGCAGGGCGGCGGCCAGGAGGAAGAAGGCTCCGCAGACTACGGCGCTGAGGCGATTGTTGTTCAGGAGGTGACTCATCACCCAGCCGAAGCCGATAGACGCCACGATTTCCGGGGTCACGATGAAGAAGTTGAAGATGCCCATATAGAGGCCGATGCGCCTTTCCGGGAGGCTGCCGGCGAGCATCGCGTACGGCATCGAGAGCGTGCTTGCCCAGGCGATGCCGACGCCGACCATGGAGATCAGCAGCAGGTACTTGTTGTGGATCACCGCTACCGATAGCAACCCGAGCGCGCCGGCCACCAGGCAGATGCCGTGAGTCCGGCGGCGGGAAAGGGCGCGCGCCATCGGTTGCAGGGCGGCCGAGAAGACGAAGCAGACGGCCGAGTACATGCCGAAGCAGAGTCCTCCCCAGGCGACGCCTTCCGAATAGAGCGGCGATTGCGGGTCGGTGGCGCCAAAGACCTGGCGCGCCACAGCGACGGGAAAATACAGCCACATGCAGAACAGGCCGAGCCAGGTGCAGACTTGCACCCAGGCCAGTTGGCGCATGACGCGCGGCATCTCGCGGATGGCCGAGAGGATCTCCGGCAGGGCGGCGCGCCGCTCCAGTTTCTGTCCGGGATCCGGCGGGTATTCTTTGGTGGTGAAGACGGTCCAGAGCACCGCCGCCAGGAACACCACCGCACCCAGCGTGAAGGACAGTTTCACCGACGGCGGAATGGCGTGGCCCGCCACGCTCGCGCCAGAAACGCCGGCGTGCGTGAGCAGCCACGGCAGCGCCGAAGCGATCACCGCGCCCAGTCCGATGAAGAGGCTCTGCATGGCGAAGCCCTCGGTCCGCTGCTCTTCGGGCAGCAGGTCGGCCACAAAGGCGCGGAACGGCTCCATGCTGATGTTTATGGACGCGTCCAGCATCCACAGGAGTCCCGCCGCCATCCACAGCGCTGAAGCATTGGGCATCGCCAGCAGCGCCGCCGAACTCAGAATCGCCCCCACCAGGAAGTAAGGACGGCGACGGCCCAACCGGCCCCACGTATGGTCGCTCAAATGGCCGATGATGGGCTGCACCAGCATCCCCGTCAGCGGCGCGGCCAGCCAGAGCATGGGGATCTGATCGGGACTGGCGCCCAGGTACTCATAGATGGCGCTCATGTTGGCCATCTGCAGGCCCCAGCCGAACTGGATTCCGAAGAACCCCAGGTTCATGTTCCACAACTGGTCGAACCGCAGCGGCGGCTTTTTCATAACACCCCCGGCAGACTGCTCATGGTACCGCGATCAGCCCTCCAGCACGTCGTGGAAGGCGTTGATCCAGACCTTCTTGGGTTTGCTGGGCAGCTTCACCTTGAGGTCGGTCACCGAACTGCTCCCGGTGATACGGATCTGACCCAGCCGGCGCGGCGTGCCGTCAATATCCAGGTACACGGGTACCTGCATCACAAAGTTGGCCGGTACCTCGCTTTGCGTGAGATTGGCATGCAGCATCCACTTGCCGTCGGGCTCTTCGGTCAGGGTGTAATCGAACTTGTACTTGGGTATCGCGGAGCCGTAGACCCACTCATTGAAGAACCAATCCATCTTCCCGTCGCTGGCCAGATTCATGACGGGACGCATGTGCTTCTCCACAGTGCGCTGGAATGCCTCGGTGGTGGCTGAGCCATTCATATTGGTGGCGACAAAGTCTTTCATCATTGCGATGAACGGCCTGTCGGCCTCCTTGTTGTCCCACATCAGATAGCGCAGCATGTGCAGAATGTAGCCGCCCTTGCGATAGACCACACTGTTATACGCATTCGGATTCTTGTAGTAATCCAGGCGCAGACCCATCCAGACGGGGCCGGCATCGTTGGCACGCCGTCCGTAGTTGTTTTTCTCCGTCAGAGTCTGCCGCGCATGTTCCCAATACTTCAGATACTTGTCCGGACTCTTTTCCGTCAACTGCAGAAACAGGCCGGCCGAGAACTCCGCGAAGCCTTCCGACAGCCACTGATCGTGGTAACTGGACCAACCCACCATGTGTCCCCACCATTGGTGGGACACCTCGTGCGAAGTAACCTCATCCACGAAATCGGTCAGACGGCTGTTGATGCCGCCCATCAGGCGATAGCGCTGGGTGCCGTCCAGAAAGGCGCTCAGCGGCAGATACACCAGCGAAGGCCACGATTGTCCGAAACTGAAGGCCGGCTGCTGTGTGATGGCGATGCGGCTGAATTCGCTTTTGCCGAACCAGGCGGTGTAGATGCGCATCGCGTTCTGCGCTTCGGCCATGGTCTGCTCCATCAGGCGGGAGGGCGCCATGCCGCCAATCTCTTCGGCCCCGCGCAGATAATCGGGCAGTTCGCTCGTGGCATAGCCTTCGATGTTGAACTGAAGCTGCGAATCCGTGATTTCCTTCTTCTTGAAGAGGCCGTAATTGAAGCCAGCCACCGCGATGGGCGCGTCAGAGATCCACTGCGAACAGGCGTAATCCTGCTCCTTCCACTCCTTTGCCAGTTTGCCCACGCTCACCAGCGTGTACTGCTTCGGCACCTTGAAGGTGAGGTTGTAATTGGAATGGTCGTGAAAGGCATTCAGACTCGGGTACCAGCTTTCGCGCGCGCCCACGCTGAAGTTGCCGCCGCCGGCTTTGCGGATCACGTGGTCGCCCTGATATTCGATGAGCACGTCGCGAACGCTGTCGCGCGCCATGGCTTCCGGCATGATCAGGTAAAAGCTGCCGTCCTCGCGCCAATCCTGCTGGATGAAGCGCACCTCGGCGCCCGCGCTGCTGACGCGGGTCACGCGCAAATTGGGCAGCAGTCCAACCTTGATGACGCGGTCCCCATTGCTGACGGCGCGCAGTTTCAGTTCCGCCGTGGCGCTCAGGTGATCGTTCTTGCCGATGGCCGTTTCGATCTTGTAACTCTCGGCGCGCACCACGCGATTGTCCTGGTCGGACGCCGCCTTGCCTGCCGCAATCTCGGTCTTGAGATGCGCGAGATACCAGACACCTTCCTGGTCCACCTCACCGTCCACATTGATGATGGCGACTTCCTCGGGTGACAGATCCGGCAGCACGCCGCGCGGCCGTACGAAAAAGCGGAGGTCGTTGTGCTTGCGGCCGTGGAGATAGGCATTGAAGAAGCCGGGCTGCGACGGATTGTAGAGGTCGGCAAGAAGGTCGGCTTCCAGGTTGTCCATGGAATCGGAATTCACCAGGTACTCGGAGAAGGAATGCGGCGACTCGACGCGGTTGCGCAGGCGCTTGCGGAACTCGCGCAACACGTCGGCCGCCCTGGCGTCGGTGGACGGCGTCTTGGCCTGGGCGCGAATCTCCTCGCCGGTCCGATCGCTGAAACAGAAATAGGCGCGATCGAAAGTCTCCCTGACGGTCTCCTGCTCGGTGAGCAGTTTCAGGTGATCTTTCTCGATGGGGGTAGCCGGGTCGAAGGTGAATTCGCCGTCGCCGGAAAAGGCCGCCGCAACGTCTCTGCCCTGCGCCTTCGGGACGAACAAAAGGGTGCCGCTCTTGAGCGTGATGGTGCCGTTGTCGCGATGGAGCACCACGTTTTCCACCTGCACGCTATCGCCGGGTCCGGCATCGCGCATGGCCCGATACACGGGGTCGGAATTCTGCCGCTTGGCGCCCGCCACCTCGATCGTTTCGTGGACTGCGGCCACCTTCAGTTTGATTTCGAGCGTGGCATCCTTACCTTCTTCCAGGACCACGTCTTCCTCGAAGGGATCGAAGGACGTATGCGCCACGCGGACGCGATACTTACCCGCCGCCAGCCCGGCGAGTTTGAACGAACCTGCGGAATCGGTATGCAAGGTCTTAGGCCCGCCGACCGGCGGCACGCTGCGGACTTCCACCGCCACGGCCGACAGGGCTGCTCCGGAGGGATCTTTGACGGATCCGGTGAGTGTGGCCGCCTGCGCCGCTGCACTGAGTAACATCACTGCGAGCGCGGCTATGAGTCTTCTGTTGTGTGGTAACACTGTCTTATGGCTATCATACGTCGTATCACCGCTTATCGTGTGGAGTTGCCGCTCCAAGAAGGAAGTTATAAGTGGTCCGGCGGCAACTCGGTGGAAGTCTTCGATTCGACCGTGGTCGCCATCGAGACGGACGGCGGCATCACGGGCTACGGCGAGGTGTGTCCGCTCGGTCCCGCCTACCTGCCGGCCTATGCGGCCGGAGCGCGCGCCGGCATCGCCGAAATCGCTCCGCACCTGATCGGTCTGGATGCCACCCAACTCGGCGTGATCAACGGGCGCATGGATGCTGCCCTGCGCGGCCACCCGTATGTGAAGTCGGCCATCGATATGGCGTGCTGGGATATTCTCGGCAAGGTGGCCGGCATGCCCGCGGTGACTCTGATGGGCGGACGCTTCGGCGAATCCTTCGCGCTTTACCGGGCCATCTCGCAGGAGGCGCCAGAGCAGATGGCGCGGAATGTGGCCGCCTACCGCGCCGAGGGCTACACTAAGTTTCAACTGAAAGTGGGCGGCGACCCGGATACCGATATCGAGCGCATCCGCGCGGCCGCCGGTCAACTGCAGCCAGGGGACGTGTTGATCGCCGACGCCAACACCGGCTGGACGCAGCATCAGGCATTGCGCGTGGTCGACGCGGTCCGCGATATCGATGTTTACATCGAGCAGCCCTGCGCTACTTACCGCGAGTGCCGCGTGATCCGGAGTCATACGAATCGTCCGTTCATCCTGGATGAGCTGGTGGATAGCATTGGGATGTTAGTCGATGCGGCCGCCGACCGCGCCATGGATGTCATCAATCTGAAGATCTCCAAAGTCGGCGGACTGACCAAGGCATTGCAGATCCGCGACTTGGCCGTGTCGCTTGGAATTCCGTTGACGATTGAAGACACTTGGGGCGGTGACATCATCACCGCGGCGATCGCGCATTTGGCGCACAGTACGCCGCCCGCCTATCTGTTCAGCGCCACGGATTTCAACAGTTATGTGACGGTGAGCAACGCCACCGGCGCACCACAGAGGGTCCACGGCCGGCTCTCGGCGTCATCGGCTCCGGGGCTGGGCATCACTCCGCGCTGGGAGGTGCTGGGGGAGGCGTGTTTCGCCGGATAGGCTTTGGGGCCTACTTGGCTCCGGCGGCCTTCAGTACCTGACCGGCGGAGACGTAATCCAGCTTGGGGGCCAGCTTGCGAATGTTGTCGAAGACGAAGAACCGGGCCGCTTCGTCGATGCCGACCTTGCCCGTCACGCCGCGATCCTTCAACGCCTGTGCGATCCGCTGGAACGGGCTCTCGTCTTCCTGCCAGATCCGGATGTCCTTGCCTACGTGGATCAACTCGCGGGCGCGCGCCTCTTCGAAGCCGGGCAGCACCCAAACCGGGTCGCCCTTTTGCGGGAGGACGACGGCGAAGGTGCGCTCGCTCTTGCCCCACCGGACGCCCGTCAGGTACATCATGGCCGGACCCGGCTCCAGCACAATGGCCTGGAGTCCGAACTCCTTCATGGCGTCCTGCAGTTTGGCGATGCGTTGTTGAAAATCGGTAGTTTGGGGCATGGTTTCTATCCGAAAGGTTGATCGATGGCCGGGCTCTGTTTGGTGAACATGCGCGCGCCGGACTCGGTGACGTACATGCAGTCTTCCAGCCGGACGCCGAACTCGCCGTAGATGGCGATGGTCGGCTCATCGCTGAAACACATGCCGGGCTGAAGCTTCGTGGTATTGCCTTTCACCAGGTAGGTCCACTCGTGGCCGTCCAGTCCAATGCCGTGGCCGGTGCGGTGCGGCAGACCGGGAGTCTTGTAGCCGGGCCCAAAGCCGGCGGCGGTAATCACGCCGCGCGCGGCGGCATCCACCGATTCGCAGGTGGCGCCCGGCTTGGCGGCGGCGAGCGCGGCATCCTGCGCCTTACGTTCCAGGTCCCAGACCTGCCGCTGTCGCGCCGTGGGTTTGCCGAAGATCAGCGTACGCGTGATATCGCTCTGGTAGCCTTCGACGCTGCAGCCGTCGTCCACCAGGACCAAGTCGCCTTCCTTGAGCTTTTGGGGCTGAATGCTGCCGTGGGGGAAGGCGGTGTACTCGCCGAAGCTGACCATGGCGTCGCCCCGCACGCCCAGCGCGGCGTACGCGGCACTGATGTTGGAACTGAGTTCGCGCTGATCCATGCCTTCGTGCAGCGTGGAGAGCACGGCTTTGTAGCAGGCGATGGTGACATCGTTGGCCCGCTGCAGGAGCGCGATCTCGGCCGGCGATTTGATGACGCGGCAGCCGATGGTGACCGGGTCGCCGCTGACGAATTCGAGGGACGGCGACTCCTTGCGCAGGCCGTCGAACACGGAGAAACGCACGCGCTCCTCCATCCCGATCGACCCGGCAGCGCCGCGATCCTTCAGGGCCTGTGTGATGCGCAGGTACGGATTGCCGTCGGGCTCGTAGGTGCGGACGTCGCCTGGCGGGTGCATGGCGGACGCGGCCGCTGTCACCCAGACCGGGTCGCCCTTGGCCGGTAGTACGACCGCCGTCAGTGGGTCGGCAGCGCCGCCCCGCAATCCCGTGAAGTAGTACATGCTGGTGCCGCCCTCCATCACGAGGCCGCCCATCTTGTGTTCCCGCATGATCGACTGCGCCTTGGCGATGCGCGCGCGCCGCTCGTCCGCCGTGATGGGTTGGACGCCATCCAGCATGGGCTTCAAACTCTTGACGGCGTCGGGGACGGGATAGGACGGTCCGCCCCTGCCACGCTGTGCGTGGGAGGCGGACACAAAGGGCGCGGCGGCTGCCATGCCCAAAAACGTTCGACGGTCGATTCGCACGCTAGACCCCCAGATTCGTTGGATGCTTGGTGTGCCACTCGGTGGCTTGTTCATACGCCAGAGCCACCCGCAGCGGCGACCCTTCGTCGTAGATCTTGCCGAGGAAGCCGATGGTGAGCGGCTGTTCCGCTCCGCTCTGCAACTTCTGAAAGCCGCACTTGGCCACCACCTCGGGATTGCCGGTGAGGTTCGTGGTGGTCAGGAAGGCGCCGGGCGGAATCACGATGGCGTCCCAATCGGCCATGAACTTCTCGAACTTCTCCACCATAAGGGTGCGCGCCCTCTGCGCGCGGATGTACTCCACGGCGGGGATCATGCGCGAACTGCGGAAGGTATTCGGCCAATCGTTGGCAGCCTGGCCTTTCAGCGTGCGGACCTGGCCATCGCGGGTGATATCGTCGAAAGCCGCGCCGCCCTCGGCTTCCAGCAGGAAGCGCATGCCGGTGAAGCCTTCGTCATAATCCACGGGCGTCATATTCGCACCAGCCCGTTTCAGGTCGGCGAGGGCCTGCGCGTAGATTTTCTTGCGTTCTTCGGCGGCCTGCGGATTGCCGCGGCCACCCTGCTGGGCGTCGAAGCCCTTCTGGTAGACGCCGATTTTCATGGCGCTGAGAGGCTTGCGCGGCTCGAAGTGGAACGGGTCGGCGCCCACGCTGCGGTCGTGGCCGTCGGGTCCGTAGATCGCATTCAGGACGATGGCGAGATCCTCGACGCCGCGGCAGATGGGTCCGATCTTGTCCATGGTCCAGCTCAGCGCCATGGCGCCGTGGCGGCTGACGCGGCCATAAGTGGGACGCATTCCCGCGGTGCCGCACACCCCGCTCGGCGAGACGATGGAGCCGAGTGTCTCGGTGCCGAGGGCGAAGCCGACCAATCCCGCCGAGGTCGCCGAAGCCGACCCGGCCGAAGAACCGCTCGACCCGGCGTCGTAGTCGCTCTTCTCGGCGTTCCAGCTCCACGGGTTTTTGGTGCGGCCCTGAAACCAGAGGTCGCCCTGCGCCAGCGCGCCCATGGAGAGTTTGGCCATTAGCACCGCGCCGGCATTGCGGAGGCGCTCGACGCAGGTGGCGTCGTATGCGGCCACGCGCTTCATGTACGGCTCGGCGCCCCAGGTGGTAAGAATGCCTTTTGTGTCGAAGAGATCCTTGACGCCGAACGGAATGCCGTGCAGCGGTCCGCGATACTTGCCTGCCTTGATTTCCTGGTCTGCTTTGGCGGCCTGCTCCAGCGCCAAGTCCTCGGTGAGAGTGATCAGACAGAGGAGCTTGGGCGAGTACTTCTTCATGCGCGCGATGTACATCTTCGTCAGGTCGGTAGACGAGACGGAGCGCGAGCGGAGCAGCGGCGCGAGCTTGGTGATGGGCCAGTAGGCGACCTCTTCCAGGTTGGCCGGGGCTTTGACCGCGGCGGCCGGGATGGTAGTCGAGAAGCGCTGCGGGCCTTTGATGGGTTGACGGTTGGGCAGTCCTGGATGGAAAGCGATGGCGGGCTCGGTGTCGTACGGGATATCGACTTTGCGGAGGGCGTCGTAGTTGTTGAGGGCCCGATTGACGGTGGGGAGCATCATGTCCACTTCGCCATCCTGAAACTCGATGCCGATGAGGACCAGTGCGCCTTTCAACTGATCTTTGGTGATGCGCATCGGCAGATTGCCGCGTCCGCCTTGACCGCCGCGTCCTGCCGCGGGTGGCGTTACAGGGGGTTGGGTCTGGGAAATCGCCGGGCTCGCCGCAGCGAGGACACTCATCAGTTGACACCAGGTTCGTCTGTCCATGATTGGACCATGATACCTGAGGCAGAGCTTTTTGATTGGATCGAGTTGTCGAGATACCGCTAGTCGACGGGCTGCGCCATAATGGGTATGGATATGACGGCGTCGCACCCTCGCATCACGATTGAAGTCGATAAGCGGGACGGAAAGCCGTGCATTCGCGGGATGAGGATCACCGTGAATGATGTGCTTGGCTGGCTTGCCCATGGCATGACCGAGGACGAAATCCTCGAGGAGCACCCCGGCCTCGAGAAGGAGGATTTTGCGGCCGTATACGCCTTCGCGGCAGATGTAGCCGATGCCGCGTACGGACGCAAATAGCGGGTGCGTCTGCTCCTCGACCAGAACCTCTCACCCAAATTGGCCAAGCGCCTCGCGGACATCTTGCCCGGTTTGGAAAGCGTCTACGAACACGATCTGATTGGCGCTTCCGACCCCTTTATTTTCAGTTGGGCAGCACGTCTTGAGTTTGCGGCTGTCCTTACAGCGGACCGTGATTTTGTTCAACTGGTCGAACAATGCGGCCCGCCGCCGAAAATCATTCGGATCGAGCGCTGCGAGTATCCGGCGAAAGTGATCGAGAATCTTCTTAGGCGGGAAGCCCTGCGCATCCAGCACTTCCTGGAGTCGGATGGTGTGGTTTTGCTTCTCAAAGCGTAGGGCGGCGTTCAATCCAGCGGAGCGTGCGCGCCGGCGCTGCGCAGGGGCGGGCGAGGTTTCTTCGGGGCTCCCACCATGGCGTAGGGGTCCTCGGGCGGCTCCGGCTCCTTTTTCAGGAAGCGTTTGACTTTCTCGATCAGATCGTGGAGCACCCGGTTATCCTCCTTTTATGAGGATAGCGCGCTCAAAAGGTGATGGCACCGATGCAGAGGGCGGATGCGGCCCAGTAGAGGGATCGCCTGTAGTCTCCCGCCACGGCGTAGCAGATGGCGGCCCCGGCATTGCCTGCCAGCAATACCATGGGGAAGAGTTTCGTAAGGTAGTTCGGCAACCTGGTGTTCCTGGGGAAATCCTATGGTAGCGCGATTGTGAGTTATACTCCCGTCCATGAGGTCCATTCCCCTCCTTTTGTGTTTTTCTCTTGCTGCGTTTGCGCAGGACGAGCCGCCTCAGGGCGGCGGGCGAGGTGGGCGCGGCGGGTCGGACGATCCGATCAACGCGCGTACTTTCGCCAGTTTACGGGTTCGCAACATCGGTCCGGCGTTCATCTCCGGGCGCGTGTCGCAGTTCGCCGTATTTCCCGATAGCCCCAGTCATTATCTGATTGCCGAGGCTTCGGGCGGCATCTTTCTCACCCATAACGACGGGACTACCTGGATCCCGGTGTTTGACAGCCAGGGATCCTATTCCATCGGCACCATTACCATCGATCCGAAGAACCCTTCGATCGTGTGGGCGGGGACCGGCGAAAACAACAACCAGCGCAGCGTCTCCTATGGCGATGGCGTTTACAAGAGCGACGATGCCGGACGGACGTGGCGCAACGTGGGTCTGAAGACGACCGAGCACATCGCCCGCATTCTGGTGGATCCGCGGGATTCGAATGTGGTCTATGTGGCGGCGCCCGGTCCTCTGTGGAAGGGCGGGGGAGAGCGCGGTCTCTATAAGACGACCGACGGCGGCAAGACATGGTCGCAGAGCCTGATCAAGGTGGACGATTACACGGGCTGCTCCGACGTGGTGATGGATCCGAAGAATCCCGACATCCTGCTGGCGGCCACGCATCAGCGGCAGCGCAGCTACTTCGGCATCATTCACGGCGGTCCCGGCAGCGCGCTGTGGCGCAGCATCGACGCGGGCAAGACGTGGAGCAAAGTGGGCGGCGGCTTCCCCTCGTTCGGCGAACTGGGACGCATTGGATTGAACTACGCACCTTCGAACCCCGCCATGGTGTACGCGCAGGTGGAAGGCAGTCAGGGACGCGGCGGCTTGTACCGGTCCACCGATAACGGGGTGACGTGGGACAAGCGCAACAGCTACGACGATCAGGGCCAGTATTACTCGAAGGTGGTGGTGGACCCGGCGAACGCCGAGCGCGTCTACATCATGGGCCTGAACATCATGGTAAGCGACGATGGCGGCCGCACCATGTCGGCGCTGCCGACGCGGGCCAAGCACGTGGACAATCACGATATCTGGATCGACCCGCGCAATAACGATCACTACCTGGTGGGCTGCGACGGCGGCGTCTATGAGAGCTTCGACCGCGCCAACACCTGGAACTTCAAGGCGAATCTGCCCACCGCGCAGATGTACGACGTGGCGGTCTCGGAAGACTCTCCCTTCTACTACGTCTACGGCGGCACGCAGGACAACAACAGCTTCGGCTGCCCGGCCAAGAACAAGAGCGGCACCGGCCTGGTGAATTCCGATTGCCTGGTAACGATGGGCGGCGACGGCTTCTACAGCCGCGTGGATCCCAAGGACCCGAACACCATCTATGCCAACATGCAGAACGGCGGGATGGTGCGCTTTGACCGGCGCACCGGCGAGCGGGTGAGCATTCAGCCGCAGGCGGCGAAGGACGATCCGGCGCTGCGCTGGAACTGGGACGCACCGGTGATCATCAGTCCGCACTCCAACACCCGCCTGTACTTCGGCGCGCAGAAGCTGTATCGCAGCGACGATCGGGGCGATAGCTGGAAGGCGGTGAGCGGCGATCTGACGCGCAACCTGGACCGCAACAAACTGCCGATGATGGGCAAGATCTGGCCGATCGACGCGATTCAGAAGAACGTTTCGACGGCGCTCTACGACAACATTTCGTCGATTGCCGAATCGCCCAAGCAGGAAGGCCTGATTTACGTCGGCACCGACGATGGCCTGGTGCAGGTGACCGAAGACGGCGGCAAAACCTGGCACAAGATCGAAAAGCCTGCGGGGGTGCCCGGCGATGCTTACGTGCAGCGCATCACGGCCTCGCAGCATGATGCCGGTACGGTTTACGTAGCCTACGAGAATCACCAGAACGGCGATTTCAAGCCGTACCTGATTCGCAGTACGGACAAGGGCAAGACGTGGACCAGCATCTCCGGCAACCTGCCCGAGCGCGGCGGAGTGTACGCCATCGCGGAGGACTACAAGGATCCGAAACTGCTGTTCGCCGGGACCGAATTCGGTCTGTATTTCAGCAAAATCGGCGGCGAGAAGTGGATCAAATTCACGGGCGGGCTGCCCACGATCATGGTGCGCGACCTGACTATCCACAAGGCCACCGACGATCTGGTGCTGGGCACGTTCGGGCGCGGCATCTATGTGCTGGACGATTACAGTCCGCTGCGCGAGGCGACGGCGGAATCGCTCAACAAGGAGAACACGCTGTTCCCGGTGCAGACGGCTCTTTCGTACATTCCGAGCTCGGCATTCGGCGGCGATATCGGACAGGGGTCGGGCTTCTTCACGGCGGCCAATCCTCCGTTCGGCGCGACCATCACCTACAACCTGAAGGAAGGCTACCGGACCAAGGCGCAGGAGCGGGCACAGAAGGAGCGTGCGGCCATGGCTCGCGGAGAGACTCCGCCCTACCCGACGCCGGAACTGCTGCGCATCGAAGCGGAAGAGGAAACGCCGACGTTGCTGGTGAACATCGCCGATTCGACGGGCAAGATCGTGCGGCGGCTGGAAGCTCCGGCATCGGCGGGTCTGCATCGGATTACGTGGGACCTCCGTGAGCAGAATCCCTCGGCGGGCGGCGGCGGTGGCCGCGGCGGCGCCGGCGGCGGCGGAGGTCGTGGAGGCGCTGGCGGCGCAGGTGGCGGCGGCGCTCGTGGCGGGGGCGGCGGAGGCGGCGGTGAGGAAGAGCCTCCACCGGCTTTCGCGGGACGCGGCGGGGGTGGCGGCGCATTGGCCGTTCCCGGCAAGTACACGGTGACGATGGCTAAGCGAGTGGGCGGCGTGATGACCGCTTTGCCGGGCTCGCAGACGTTCGAAGTGGTGGCCGAAGGCGTTTCCACGAAAGAGGATCGCGCAGCGCTGGCGGCGTTCCAGGAAAAGGTGCAGAAAATGCAGCAGGCCCTGACGGCGACGCAGCAGGCCGCCACCGAAGCCGGCACGCGTCTGGACGCCATCCGGCGCGCCGTGGATGCGATGCCCTCGCTACCGGCGAAGCTTCACGAGCAGTGTCTGACGCTGGAGAAGAGCCTGGCGGAAATCAACCTGGCGCTGCGCGGCGATGCCATCTGGCGGGCGCACAATGAAGGCACTCCGGCATCCATCGCGGAGCACGCGCAGGCTGCTGCATCGCCCACGCGGGGGACCACCGGACGGCCTACCAAGACGGCGCAGGAGCAATATCAGATTGCATCCGATGAACTGGCGGTGCAGATACCGAAACTCCGCAAGCTGATCGATACCGACATCAAGGGGCTGGAAAAGCAACTGGATGCGGCCGGGGCACCGCCTACTCCGGGGCGTCTGCCGGACTGGAAACCTGGTAAGTAGAACTGGTAAGTAGAAATAGACACAATCCGATCCGCGAGTGGCACACCACATGCAGCATGTAGTTCCCGTAAGGAGGGATTACATGCTGCATTGGTCATTGGTTTTTCTCCTGATCGCATTGGTGGCCGCCGTTCTAGGTTTTGGCGGACTAGCCGGTGCGGCGGTGGGAATTGCGAAAGTCCTGTTCTTCGTCTTCCTGGTGCTGTGGCTGGTCATGTTCTTCAGCCGTCGACGAATATAAGGCGAGAGGCGGAGCAGGCGACCTATGGGGCCTGATCCGCCTCTTTGCAACCCTACTGACGGCGCTGTTGCTGCTGCTGGCCCTGGCGGACCGGCGGTGTTTTATCGGCGGCTTGGCGTTCGTTATTCAACTCCCACATATCCACGCTCTGATCGAAATCTCCCAGCAAATACTTGCAGAAATAGTCGGCCCGAACCCAGGAAAAATATTCGGCCATGGGTCCATAAGCATGGCGCTGTCCGGGGAGCATCACGAAATCGAAGCGCTTGTTGGCTTTGATCAAGGCATCCATGAGTCGGATTGTGTTCGCGGGGTGGACGTTGTTATCGATATCGCCGGTGGACAACATGAGATGGCCTTTCAGGTTCTTGGCGATCTCTGAGTTCTTGTCGATGGTGTATTCGAAAGTCACCTTGCCATCTTTAGCGGCGACTTCTTTCAGTCCGTGGTGCTTCTCGCTCCAGGTATTGTTGTAGACATTATTTTCGTGGTTGCCGGATTCGGAGACGGCGACTTTGTAGAAGTCGGGGTAGATCAGGAGCGCGGCAGTGGACATGAAGCCGCCGCCGGAGTGGCCCGTGATGCCGACGCGATCGATATCGATCCAGGGGTAGCGGGCGGCAAGTTGTTCGACGGCATGCTTCTTATCGGCCAAGCCGTAGTCGCGCAGGTTGCCGTACCCGAACGTGTGATACCACTTGGAGCGGTGCGGATTGCCGCCGCGATTGCCCACTTCAATCACGATAAAGCCGAGGTTGGCGAGGGCGATATTGTTGCTGCGCGGCGAAAAGACCTGCGTGACGCTCTCGGTCTGGGGACCCGGATAGACATATTCCACGATGGGGTATTTCTTGTTGGGGTCGAAATCGAACGGCTTGTACATGACGCCGTAGAGGTCCGTGATTCCGTCGTCCGCCTTCACTTTGAAGGGCTCGGGGAATTTGTAGCCGGCTTCCAGCATGGGAGTGACATCCACCTTTTCGAGCGGCATGACTTCGGCGCCCTGCGCGTCGTAGAGGCCACTGGAGGGGGCGGTGTTCACGCGAGAGGCGTTATCGACGAAGAAGTGGCCGGAGTCCGACATCAGGACGGCGTGCGAAGCGTCGCCGGGGTCGAGCATTTTGACGCCGCTGCCATCGAGATTGGCGCGGTAGAAGTGCATGAAGTACGGGTTCTCGCCATCCTCGCGACCGGACGCAGTGAGGTACATGGTGCGCGCCTTCTCGTCGATGTAGGAGACGTCTTCGGCAACGAACTCGCCCTTAGTGACTTGGCTCTTGAGCGTGCCGTTGGAATCGTACAGATAGTAGTGGCCCCAGCCATCGCGCTCACTCCACCAGACCAGTTCAGCGCCGTTATTGATGACGCGGAGCGGCTTGGTCTCGATGTAGACGTTCATGCGCTCCTGAATGAGCGGCTTGACGTCGCCGGTGGCAGTATCGACAGAGCAGACGTCGACGCGATGCAGGTCGCGGCTCATGCGGGTGAAGTAGAGTTTGTCGGAGCCGGGAGTGGCCCAGAGCGCCTCGGTCTTTTCGTGCTCTTCGCGCATGCGGAGGGAGGGTCGCTCGACTTCAATCTGGAGGGTCTGGTCCTTGAAGGAATCGGCTTGGATGAGTTTGCGATCCTTGGACGCGACGTCGAAGATCTCGAGGCGGGACTGCGGAATTTCCTTGTCGCCGGGCATGGCATAACGGTAGGTCTCCAGCGTGGGGCGGGGGTTGGCGAGTGAGCTGATGACCCAGAGTTTTTCGACCTTGGTGGAATCGCGGCGCACGAGAGCGAACTTCTTGGAATCGCGCGACCAGGAGACATTGCCGGCGCTGACGCGGGCGTTCTTGTTGTCTTGATTCTGGGCGTCGCCTTCGTTCTGCTGGCCGTCCTGCTGTTGCTGCTGCTGGTCGCCGCCCATGCCGCGGCCTCCGCCGTAGCCGTTGTCCTCGATACCGTCGGTGGTGAGTTGGGTTTCGACGATGGAGGTGTCGTCGGCCTTCTTCTGGGCCTTGGCATAATTGGCGGCGTCCATCATGTAGAGGTTGTGGTTCTTGGCGAAGACCACCCACTGGCCGTCGGGGGACATGCTGGCCCAGGCGGCTTTGCGCGGCGGACGGGCGTCCAGCAGATTGAGCTTGGAGGTGGCCAGCTCATATTCGAAGTAGAGGGTCTTCTGGTTGGGATTGGCAGCGGCTCCGCGACCGCCGCGTCCACCCTGCTGCTGCGGATCATCGTCGCCGCCATTCTGCTGCGCATCGGTGGCGACGGTGCCGGCCGGGGGTTTCTTTTCGCCGGGGATGATGGCGTCGCGTGGCACGACGACGTCGAACTGAATGGTGGAGTCGCTTTTGACGAAGCGAATGGTGGTGATGGGAAGGTGCTGCGAATCGTAGGGGAGTCCTGTGGCGCCGGTCAACTGGGCGGCGAGTTTGACGGGGTCGAAGACCAGGGAGCGATTCTTTTTGGCCGGGTCGACCATCCAGAATTTGCGGCCCTTGTTGGTTTCGAAGGTGTACCAGAAGCGGTCGCCGGAATCGAGCCAGTGGGGCGTCACGGCCAGGTCGAAGATCATTTTGCCGACTTTGGACGAGGTCCATTGGGCGGCGAGTTCGTAATTGGCCTTTTTGACGGGGGCCGGGGTCGCGTTGACGGTATCACCCGCGAGGGCGACGGAAGTAGCGAGCAGCGCCAACACGCCGCCTGCGAATAGTCTCTTGTACATGCGAAATTCCTCCGTTGGGCTGGAGCCACAACTTGTGATGTTCAATATATCAGGAGGCGGGGGCGCAAAAGGGGGCCGGGGGCCAGGGGCCAGGGGCCGGGGTTTTGTTGGCTCGCTTCGCTCATTTATTTTGATTAGAGGCGCCATGCGGGGGGCTCGTTTCCGGTCCAGCCGGCGGCTTTCTTGGAGGCGGGGTTGGGCTGCGGGGGCTGGTAGGGGGATGTGCGGAACGAAGCCAATTGTTGAGTTTTCTCTTTTGTTTGTTCGGGTTGCGGAGCGGGTTTTTCGACCTTTTTTTCGTCCTCCTCTTTTTTGAGGCGGCGATAGGCGGCCATGGACTCTTTGTAGGTCTTTTCGGAGGCGGCGACACGGCGGTGGAGTCTCATGAAGGTGGGACTGGTTTTGTCGAAGGCTTCGCCGAGTTGGATGCCGGTGCCGGGTTCGGCTTGTTTGGCTTCGTGGATCCAGAGTTCAGCTTCTACGCGATGGAAGCGGCGGAGGAGCCATTCGTGGCGGATGGCCGAGTCGAGGTAGAAGCGCTGCTCGGGGTTGGTGGCGGTGTAGTGGGTATCGTATTCGGATTGGAGTTTGGCGAAAGCTTCGCGCGATTCTCCGATGACGAATTGAGATTCGGCATCGAGTCCTGATTTGAGTTGTTGTTGAGTAGGCATAGTTTCCTCGGGTCGTTTTCATGGTGACAGAGGGGGTGGGGGGAGTCTGAAATTCAGGATGCGGAAGTCCTTTATTTTGTAAGTAACAAATATTGGCGAAATGGGAAATGGATTTCATCACGGAGGCACTGAGGACACGGAGGAAGAACACGGAGGAAGAGTGACAGACGACGGACTACGATCGTCTGTCTTACTAGCGGAAGGGGACTTCGACCCAGGCGGCGGAGGCGACGGGTTTGCCTTCCAGGCGGGCGGGCTGGAAGTGCCAGTTGATGACGGCCTGGAGGGCGCGTTCATCGAGTTTGGGGGAGAGGCCGCGAAGAATGAGGGGATCGCCGACGTTGCCGGCGGTATCGATCTTGATGCGGACGGCGACCGTGCCCTGGACTTTGGCGGCGCGCGCTTCCGCTGTCAAAGCGGGAGACGGGGTGGATACGACCACCGGCAGGGTGCCGGAGATGGGCGCGAAATAGATGATGGATTGCTCGGGTGCCGCGGACGCCGTGGCTGCCGGGGCGGGCGCCTGCCCATCCTGTCGATAGAGCGCATCGGGTTTGACGTCTGATTTTCGGGAGTCCGGCACGACGGCGCGCGGGGTAGCGGGCGAGAGCAGGACGCCGCCAATGAAGAGCAGGAATAGCACCACGGGGACGGCTGCAACCCAATTCCGCGGTTCGGCTGGTGTTTCGAGCATGACGCCTTTTCCCTTGCAGTTACTTTACCACCGTCTTTTCGGTGGCGACGTTGTCGTAATCGTCCTGGGAGCGGACGGCGATGGTGTGTTCACCGGGGGCGGCGTCGAGCGTGAGTTCGTAATCCAACTCTTGCGAATCGGAGAGTTTACCGACGGGCGCGACGATGGTCCAATCGCCGCCATCGAGGGAATACTCGGCGCGCGTGACGTTATTGAGGGCGTCGGCGGCATGCCAGCGGACGGTCAATTTGGCGCCGGTGCGGGATGCGGCCAGATTGGTGATGCGCGGAGGAGTGTTATCGATCACGAAGGGATCGCTCTCCATTTTGGCGGAGAGCGCCTCGGCCGGGGGATTGCCGGGCGAATCGGACGCGGTGATGCGCAGGCGGTACTCGCCGTCGGGGAAAGCGGTGGAATCCCAGGAAATGTACTTGTCGGTGACCTTCTCTTTGAGCGGCTTCCACTGCGACTCGTTGACGCCGCGGATTTCGACGGTGTAGATGAGCGAATCGCCATTCGGGTCGGTGGCCAGCCAGCGGGCGCCGATCATGCCCCGGGCGAAAGTCATGGACGGGGTGGCGCCGGAGACATCAAGCGAAAACGAGGGGGCAGCGTGCTTGCCGAGGGGCGGCAAGGTCAGCGATTGGGAAGGCTGGGCGAGAGCGAGCAGGGTGGCAGTGGTGGTGGGGAATTTGTAGTTGGGCGGGGTGATTTCGATTTGCTCCACGCGCGGCTCGACGTTTTTAGGAAGGTAGGCAACGTCGACGGACTCCAGTTCCGGCGAGTGGCCGCCATCGCCGGTGAGGGTGGCCTTCCACTGCACGAAACGGGAGGCGGGAGAGGTAACGCGCGCGCCTTTGGTGGACGTGACGGCGGTGGACCAGGGACTCCAGTTCTTTTGCGGCTGGTCGAGATTGCCGGTGCGCGTGGCGACGGCTATCTGTCCACCGTTCAGACGGGCTTCGAAACTGACGCGGCCCCAGGTGGAAAAGAGGGACGAATCGAAGACATCGCTTTCGATGGTGCCTTCGTGTTCGACGCCGGGGCCGATCTGGTAGACTTCGCCGACATTCCCGGTGGCGGCATAGAGGCGGCCATCGCGGCCCTGCTGGAAGGCGGTGACCTGCGACGCCGGCATGTGCAGTAGCAAGGTATAGCTGGTGGGAGATTCCACGCGGTAGACATTGCCCTTATTGCCGGCGCCGAGGATGGCGCGGCCGGTGGAATCGAAGGCGATGGCGTACACCACGTCTTGCGCGTTGCCCCAGAGGCGGACTGGATTGCCGGTGGGTTCGATGCGGTAGAGTTCGCTGCCGCCGGCGACGCCACCGGTGCCGAGAGAGGCGGGCGGAGGGGCGGAGGGACGGCCGGACGGCGGACCAGCGGAGCCGGGCGCAGTCATGGTGACGGACGTGGACGCGGGAAGCGAGGCCGCCTGCTGCGGGAGCGGACTGCCGGCCTGGCGATTGCCGACGGCGGCGGCGTAGATGGCTCCATCGGGCGCGACTGCCACGGCGGTGACTTCGCGCTTCGGCATTTGATACAGCACGAAGCCTTCGCCTGAGGGAGAGACGCGGAGGACGAGACCGCCGGGGTCGGTACCGACGATCAGGTTGCCGGCCGGGTCGAGCGCCATGCTGCGGACGTGGGTCTCATCGCACTTGAAGAAGACTTTGCCTTTGCCATCGGGGGTGACGCGGTGAATTTCGCCCTGATCGCCGGTGGCGATGAAGAGATCGCCCTTCGGGTCGAAGGTCATGGCCCAGATGTATTTGGCTTTGGGGTCGTAGAAGACCTCGGGTTTGGCGGAGCCGGTGATGCGGTAGACCTTGCCATCGGGAGAGGTGGCGATGTAGACGCGATCTTTGGAATCGACGGCAATGGCGTGGATTTCGAGGGCGTCGAGATCGGCGAGGAGTTTGGCCTTGCCGTCGGGGGGAATGCGGAAGAGTTTGGCGCCGGCGCCTCCGGCGTAGAGGTTGCCCTTTGAATCCTGGGCCAGCGCCCAGAGATAGGCCGTGGAGGTGTCGAACAACAGGTGCGATAGAGGCGCGAGCGAGAGCAGGCCATCACTGCGCAGGGACAGGTTCTTGAGTATTCCCTTTTCGAAATCGGAATACTCGCCTTGCGACCAGGTCCTGGTCTGCCCGGCGAACAGAATGCCGGCTGCCGCCAGGACGAATGCGAACTTTTTCATGATTCTCCCAAACGAAATTGGACGCTCCGTCCTATTTGACGTGGATGCGGAGCGAATAGCTGCCGGTGACCACGGAATCGAACGGCAGGGCCATCTGCTCAGTGGCCGTCTCCTGCGAGGTGATGAGGGAACGATTGGCCGAGAGGCCGGACTGCATCACGTTGAGCACGCTGGAAGGCAGGCTGGGCAGGGTCTTATCGTCGTAATAGGCCGTGGGGCTGGATTTCACCAGCGAAACGTAGAGCCGCGTGTTGGTGCGCTCCTGATTGATGAGGGAGACGGTCTGCGGCAGGTCGATAAAGCGGTTCATAGCGCCGGCGATATTCTGCATGCGGTTGGCGGTATCGGCGTCGCTGAGGACGATGCGGTGATCGCCGCGGCTGAGTCCTTCGGGAATTTTGACGGTGAAATCGCGTTCGATGAGGTCGCCGCGATAGGGGCGGAGGAAGACCTTGACGGGAACCTGTTCGCCGGGCTGGACATCGGTATTGGCGACCCAGGCGCTTTCGACGGTGGCGACGCGGCGTTCGGGGAGCAGGTCCACGGTGACGCTGACGCTCTTCACGTCGGGGGTCTTGACGTTGTTCAGGTACAGGCGGTTGAACTTATCGCCCCACCATCCGGCGAGGGCCATGGGAGCGGGCATGGGCAGATCGCCATTGGTCTGCATGTTGGAGAGATCGAGATTCTGGTGGCTGCCCATTTCCACCTTGCCTTTGAGGCGGTAGGTGGCTTCGTCGCGGAAATCGTTGAGTTCGGAGACGGAGTTGTAGAGGGTGAGCATCATCAGGTACGGGGTCCACTTCTGCTGGACGAAGACGTTGAAGTGGAGGGACTTTTCGCGGACCACGGCTTCCTTGTCGTCGAGCGAGCGGACTTTGACGGTGACGGGAATCATGTCGGATTCAGCGCCGAGGACGCCTTCGATGCCGCTGTGACGGTCCTGGTGGAGAGCGCCGACGACTTCGGTGGCATTGGCCATCTTGTTGGGCTGATAGGTGGAGGCGAGGGTCATGAGCACTTCACCCTTCGTCATAGGCATGCTAACCGGGCCGAGATTGAAGAACGGGTGGCCGAAGGCGAGGACTTTCTTGCCGTCGTTGTAGGTGACGGTGCCGAGACCGGTGACGCTCATATCGCCATCGACGAGGACGCCGGCGACGGTTTCCCCGGGATTGAGGGAGTGCTCCCAGCCGGCGACGGGTTTGCTGGTGTGGGTGGTGGTGCCGGCTCCGCCCTGGGCGACGGCGATGCCCAACTGGCGGAACATGGGACCGAATTCCTGGAGGGCGCTTTCGCCGAAGCCGGAGAAGGAGAGGGGGGTCTCAATGGGCACCATCATGGGCATGCCGCCGGCGACGGGCTGGCCGAGCATGCCGCTGGGGACGGCGACCTGGCCGGCATTGCGCGCCACGGCCTTATCCGGGGTGCGGGAGGTTTCCGGCTTGGTCTGGTCGAAATCGTTGATCTCGAGCATGAGTTCGATGGGGGTGATGCCGCAGATGGCGTCGGGGGAGAAGGTGCTGAGCCGCAGGGCGACTGCGCCGAGGAGTTTGCCGTTGTAATAAACGGGACTGCCGCTCATGCCGCCAGCGACGTTGGTGCGGATGGCTTTGCCGCCCATTTTGGCCAGGATGATGTCCTGGCGGGGTCCCCAGGCATTCTTCATGAGGCCGACGATTTCGATGGGAACGGGTTCGGGTTCGGTGCCCTGGAACACGGTCCAGGCGGTGGCTTTCATGCCGGGTTTGACTTC
>DASZMZ010000281.1:0-26046 GCA_035551455.1 Candidatus Sulfopaludibacter sp. | reverse complement strand
GGACGGCCGCACTCCGGTCCAGATTCTGGCGCACATGGGCGATCTGTTCGATTGGGCGCTTTCGATTGCGAATGGGCAGCAAACCTGGCACAACGCGACTCCCCTGCCCTGGGATCAGGAGGTGGAGCGGTTCTATGCGGCGCTGTCGGCCTTCGATGCGCGGGTGGCGAGTGAGGAACCGCTGCATGAATCCGCGGAAAGGCTGTTTCAAGGGCCGGTTGCCGACGCGATCAATCACGTGGGCCAACTCGCCATGCTGCGGCGAATGGCGGGCTGTTCGGCGGGAGGAGAGAATTATTACGTAGCAGAAATCACCGTTGGACGGGTCACACCGGATCAGGCAGCACCGAAGCGGCAGTTTTAAAGGCGCCGGTCATCCTTAACGGCTGCAATGGCTTTTCCCATGCGCATTTTGCTGAGGTCATACTCGAACTGTTTGCCGCAATCCAAACAAACCACGTAACTTGGTGAGCTGGGACGTCCCGCTTTAGGCGCTGGCGCAACGGGTCGCGACAGACGTCGATGACGGCAGCGAAAGAGTAGATTTAACAGCGAATCGATCATGCGTTACACGCGAACGAACCAATTGCGACGATACAGTGCCCAGGAAAACACAAACATAACGAGCACGTATGTAACCGCATAGAGGAGCGACGCGTTGTAAGGGGAAGCAAGGCCGGCGAAGATGTGCGTAAACAGCCAGTCGCGCACGTGAATGGCGCTGAGTGCCTCATCCACCAATTCGCTGGCGAGGTAAACGGCAATGGCGTTCATCCCCATGATGACGAAAGGCTTCACGGGGCGGCGATAGCCAAGGCCGTCCACGATCCACAGGAATCCGGCGAAGATCACGCAATCCAGGCCGGCCATGAACAGGGTGAAGGAATCGGTCCAGAGCTTCTTGTTTATGGGGAGCCAGATGTTGCAAACGAGTCCCGCGGCGAGCAGTATGGCACCGAAAGCGCAGAGGCGGACACATCTGTCGGCAAGGCTGCGCTGCAGACCCACGATGTGGCCGGCGAGAATGCCGAGAAGGCAAGTGGCGATGGCCGGCAGCGTACTGACGATGCCTTCCGGGTCCCAGGTTTTCGTCTGGCGGTAGTTATGCGCGCCGAGAACGATGCGGTCGATGTAGTGGGCGAAGTTGCCTGGGATGTCGAGCCGTCCGTGACCGAAACCGGGGACCGGCGCAAAGGCCATGAGCAGCCAGTATGCGGTCATGAGGGATAGGATCCAGAGAATTTGCCCGCGCAGGCGCGTAGTGAAATAGATGGCCGCGGCGGCGAGATAGCAGATGGCGATGCGCTGAAGCACGCCGAGAATGCGCTGCGTGGAGAGGTCGAAGGCCGGGTATACGTAGATCAGAACGCCCAGGATAAAAAGGATGGCGGAGCGGCGGGCGGCCTGTAGGAAGAGGGCCGCGCGCGAATCGCCCATTGCCAGCCGCCGGCCGAGCGAAAGCGTCATGGCGAGTCCGACGATCCAGACGAAGGACGGGAAGACGACGTCGGTGGGAGTCCAGCCGTGCCACTCAGCGTGCTCGAGGGGCCAGTAGGTGTGGCGGCCATCGCCCGGCGTGTTGACCAGGATCATGAAAGCCATCACTACGCCGCGGAAGGCGTCGAGTGAGACGAGGCGCTTGGTGGGAGACATCAGAGTCCATATTAGCGCCGAGTCGGGGGGCTTCAGCTCCCGGGAGTATAGTCTGCGATTGCCTAGTTGCCGCCGCCGTCGCGACGCTTCAGCGTGGGACGATCCTGTTCGTCGGTCTTGGGCTTGGTCCCGTCTTCGTTCGGATCGACCGGGCCGGTCCCAGTGCCGGGTGCGCGGCGCAGCGTCGGCTTGTTCGGGTCGGAATTCTCCACTTTGCGATGACCGTGCAGCATGGCGAGGCGTGCGCGAACATCGTTGAATTCGGAAGTATTCACAACGTATTCGGGCTTCGGCGCCAGATCCTTCTGGATCTCGTCCTGCGCGGCCTTAATGCGATCGTCAGTCATCGGATGCGTGGAGAAGACCTTGGCGATGCTGCCCGGTTTCTTCTTTTCCAGCGTCTCGATTTTTTCAAAGAAATCGACGAACGCCGTAGGATCGTAGCCAGCCTTGTACATATACTGCAAACCGTAATGATCGGCTTCCCGTTCGTAGCTGCGGGTGAAGGTCAGGTAGCCCATCGGGATGAGCAACCCGGCGCCCTGCCGGATGGCGTAGCCTGCCCAGCCGCCCATGAAGATCAGCGGAATGGTGCCGATCTGCATCAGGTCTCCCTTGGTGGCCTGCCGCGTGCCGTGGCGGGCGGCGACGTGAGCAATCTCATGCGCCATGACGCCGGCCAGTTCTGCTTCGGATTCGGTTTTCAGAATAAGACCGGAGTTCACGAAGAAGAAGCCGCCCGGAAGAGCGAAGGCATTCACTTCGTCCGTATCCAGCACCTTAATAGTGAAAGGCACCTTGGCATCGGAGTTCCGAACCAGGTTCTGACCCACTCGATTGACGTACTCGGCGATGATGGGATCGTCGATTACCTTGGCTTGACGCTCGACTTCCTGCGCCAGACTCTTGCCGAGCCCGATTTCCTTTTCCAGGGAATAGAAGTTGACGCCGTCGCCGACTTTCCGATCACCGATAGCTTCGGGATCGTCCTTGGGATTCTTCTTTTTGTCGTCGCCGGCATATGCGCTCAGCGACAGCAGACTGAGTGCGGTCAGGATTGCCACGAAGGATGCGGATGTGCGGTGCATTTCCCGAAACTCCTGTATAGCTACACTATACGCCGGATACCGGCGCTTGTGTACCTCAATGTTGTAAACGTGGCACAGGGTAGATGCGTTTCGCTTGTTATTGAAAATTATCGGTTAAAGCGGACCCGATCAATACAGCCCGATACTGATGACCTTGCCGGTTGAATCCACCAGCACATCGACGCGTTTATTGAGGTAGGAATAAAACTTCCGGCCTTTGGGGGCTTCGGCCGCGGAGACATTGGCGCCCCAGATGCGGCGGCAGTCCAGCCAGGTCATTTTCCAGGGGTACACGAAGACGGTGCGGAGCGCGCCGGTTTCGCCGTCGAAGTCCAGTTCGAGCTGCCGGTAGTGGTTCGTGGGATCGCTGAAGGAGAAGATGCGCCCGTTGGCCTGCTGATTGTCATCGAAGGCTGGACGGTCGCTCGACGGGGTTCCCAGAATGGCGAAGGCATCGAGTTCCTTCCACTGGCCGATCTTCTTCTGACAAAAGGTGCCGCTATCGCGCTCGAAATCTTCGGGTAATACAGGACGGACAGCGCGGTGAAGGATGGGCCTGCCCGGGTCGCTCAGTTCGACCGGAGGCGGCTCGTGGCGCTCGGCCATTTCGACCGGTCCGGGCTCAACTTTGGCGGCCGCAGGTTCGGCGATGGCTTTGGGTTGCGGCGCTCCTGGCAGAAAGACGAAGCGGCTGTCGGCGGGATCGTCGTTGCGCAGGACGGGAGGCAGAGAGGAGCGGTCGGGAGCGACGGGCGTCTTGCCGTCGTCACTCGCCAGTAGGGCGCAGGCGGCCAATGCGAACGCGGAAATGAAGCGGAGATACTTTCCCTCTACCACGGCAAATCCTTTACTTTCTGTACGAATTTAGCCGAAGCAGAGGAACCTGTAAACCTGAATTTGGCAAGTACTCCGCTATTTCCTAAAGTTAAGCCCGGTCGCCGTTGATCATGGTGCGCTGCTCGGGAGCAGCTTCCCAAACTGATTTCTGATGGGTGCTTTCCCGCAGGTGTTCGCGCAGCGCCTCAGGGTAAACCTGAATGCCCTTGCGCGAGTAGCGGAGGAAGCCTTTCTGCCGCAAGTGATTCATTTGAAAGGTGACGATCTCTCGCGACGTGCCCACATACTCGGAGATGACCTGATGCGTCAGAGGCGGAATCTTGATGGAGCCGTCCTCGGAGCGGACGCCGAGACGATCGGCGAAACGCAGCAGCGAGCGGACCACGCGTTCAGGAGTCTTATCGAGTGCGAAGCTTTGCAGCCGGTCCTCATAATCCAAGCCGCGTTTGACCAGCATCTGGAGCAGAGCGATGCCGAGACGGGGTTGGCGCTCCACCTGTTCCTCGATTTCCTGGGTAGTCCAGGACATCAGCGAGACGGAGTCCAGAGCCATGGCGCGTTCATTATTATGTGGGTCGCCCAGCAGAGCGTTCTGGCCGAAGAAATCGTCGGTGGTGAAAATGTCGACGACCGTCTGCGAACCGTCGTCCAGCGGAATGGTGACTTTGACCCTTCCCTGCACAACGAGATGAAGGCCCCTGGAAGGATGATGCTCTTCGAAAATGATTTGTCCTTTACGATAATCGGTGACTGCGCGGCGAGGAAGATACATGAGGGCATCTTCCATCTCGCGGGATGGAATCAATTTAACGCCGTTCGGCATGTCGAAAACTCCCCTCCTGATAAAGGTTCGTCGGCGGCCGGAGGCCTGCTAACGACAGTCGCAGTGGCGTAGAATGAGGTTCGGAACGTCCCGGAAGCCCGTCCGGTCCGCTCCCGGCATGAGGAAAAGGGCCCGTAGGAGTGGGTGCGAGTTCAAACTGCTGTTAACTTCAGCGTACAGGATATTCCTGCCCATCGGGGGCTGCACCAAGGGCGGAAATGTTTCGAACCGAACAATTGTGTTACAGGCTGGGGTCAGGCATGACGAATGTGAGGATGGGGACGAGGCGGCGTGGGAAGCGGCATAAATCGGCGCACACTCGCGGCGCTACCCGGGACGGCCGTGTGGTTATCGGATTCGGAGAAGGGCGGATTTTCGAGGGTCGCTCTGAACCATTGACCCGCGCGCACGAGGAACGGCAGAGACGCAGCGGTTGCCATAACGAAGGCAGTAGTGGCTTCCATACCCGGAGAATGGCAGGAGGGAGAGTGGAAGACAATACTCGAATTAGATATCAGATAAATTGGTCTGATATGCCGCAATTGAGGAGTTAGAGTTGGCGGAAGCCAGTGGGGGTCGAACCCACCTGCGACACAGAGTACCGCACAGCGGGTTTGAAGTCCGCGCCCAGCACCGGCCAAGAATGGCTTCCGAGGCAATTTTAGCAGACTGCAATTGCGGGCAAGTAGAAGAAGACGGTAAACTAAAGGCTCTGCTACATTCCCCGGTCGTCTAATGGTAGGACAGCGGCCTTTGGAGCCGTGAATCGTGGTTCGAATCCATGCCGGGGAGCCAACACGTTTATAGCAATCACTTACAAACCATATTTTGATTGACAGTACGAACCTCGGTACTGAATTCTCATGGCCAAGGCACACTGAATCTGCAAATTGGCCCTTAAGTAGCAGCAAACAATCGGTTCGCCGCTGACGCCCTCCGGCATTGATTCGTATCTGGATTCCATGCCTGAAGGCGAGTGCGTAGGGGCAGCGGGCCTCCCGGCCAAGCACCAACCCGGCTCCGTGACAACCAAGTGGACCTGACGCAACTTCAGGGTCGCTTCGTCGCAATACGATCTAAGATCTGGGCCAGATTCCCAGATTCAATGTCCGAGACATCCACTCCATAGACGTCTCTGATTTTGCCTTGGAGGGCCGCGTTGGATTCACCGCTGTGAAAGTCCCAGAGTGTCGATTCATCGGAGACCCACGCCCAGTCGAGGCCCAGGACCTGCCGGACAAAATCATTAACGAGGTCGGCGTGGGTATTGACCTGCTCTTGTGGCGCGAACTGGATCGGCACGCTCGTACCCGGTCGCGGCAACCGAATCCGGTTCCGACGTTTGTCAGCGGCAGCCGCCTCGAAATTCCTGGATAGTTCCTGGATCGCGTCTTCTGGTGTGTCGCCGCCGCCCGGCAACGACCACTTCAGTATGCGAGCGACGTATCTATACGGCCTAAATCGTGGAGATGTGTAGTCCAGATCGCGGGTGGTATTCTGGGGCCGCACAATGACAGGGTAGTCCCGAAATTCCCAATTCTGTTTCCGAAACGAGAGGAGGAACTTCCAGAGAGTGAGCACGCTTTCTTTCGGTCGGACCAACACTGATCATCACCTAATGCTCCAGTGTAGACTGTCTCTCGTACGAGAGAAAGTTCTGGAGACCAGACAGTACGAACTCAGTACGACCGCCTGTATATCGTGCAGATTGTGCGTATCGTTGAGTTTATAGAATCAGCAACTTACTGACTCCGTTAGGCCCGTTCTACTCGTGGTTCGAATCCATGCCGGGGAGCCAAGCCTAAAATAAACAATATCAAGACACATTGTCTATGCCATGCCTTCGATCCGCCGGCGGCAGAGGTCAATCACCTCCACTGTCATCTGCCGCGTTTCATCGCTCAGCTGGATAGCCTTCGGTACTGCAACTACGTCGAGCGCCCCGCGAAGCCGCTGCACAACCTCATCCACAGCGCCTTCCGCATCGCCGGCCCGCAGACCAGCCGTCGTCGCCAGCGCCTGGAAGTCAGCGCGACGGAGGTTATCATCCTTGCCATTGAGCTTGAGCGCGAGGCGGTCATGCTTCAGCTTCGGGAAGACGCGTGTCGTCACGGCATCGTAAAGCGGCGCCAGCCGCACGGTGCGAAACTGCCTGTCGCCCGGCTCGGCGATCTTGAGCAGCGCCATGTTCTTGAGATGCATGTCCCCGTCGGCGATCAGCCAGGCGAAGACCGCACGCTTCACGATGATGAGCAAATCCTCTTCGGGGGCCGTGGACAGCGGGCGGACGGCGCGTGCGACGCGCTCCATGGTGCCGTCGTACTTCGCGCTGGTCGGCAGATCCAGAACGGAGCACATGTCCTCCAGCGCCAGGAACCGCGCGTCGGCATTGCTCTCGCGAATATCGAAGCGCTCGACAAGGAGCGCCGGCGGCATCCTGTCCGGCATGGCGACAAGCGCGGTCGACGGCGCTTCGAAGCCGGCCGCCCGGCCGAGTTCCATCGCCATCCACTCCACGACCGGCAGTGCATCATAGCCGCTGGTCCCGGCGGGTTTGAGGATATGGGTGAACGGCTTTCCGGTCGCGGGCGAGAGAACGCCCTTTTCATCAAGGCACATGGGCGCCTTGATCTGCACGCCCGAGAGGCGCGGCGTATCCGCGCTCGCGTAAATCTGTGCGAGGGTGCGCTCGAAGTTCCTCTCGATTTCGCCCCGGCCGGGTCCTTCGTAGGCGCCGGTAAAGACGCCGCCTTTGGTATAAGCGGCCAGCGGCCTCAGGAGGACGTCCTGCGGTAGCTGCCTGAGCTCCGCCTCCTGTTCAACAATCGTGATATTCGACGTGTAGCGCTTCCCAGACCGCAGCAGCGCGCGCTCGTCCTTGTCCTGGAGAACCTGCTCCAGCCAGCCTTCAGGCAGCAGCGAGACGATGAACGGCGGCAGTCTGCCGGGCGTCGTCTGTCGAATGAGCGGCGGCCCGTCGCCCTCGCCGGGCTTCCAGCGCCACTCGAACCCGTCGTGAATCAGGTGCCCCAGAGGCACGCCGTGCCAGGCGACAATCAGATCCAGCGACGCCTCGTTCTTTGCGGGCGCAGTGCTCGGCCGCCGCAGAAGGTAGCGCTCCGCCGCCTCCCCCTCGCGATACCACTCGTTTTCGCGCGCCAGTGTCCAGACCGCATCGGCCGCGCCCTGCGCCGAGCCATATTCCTCGATCAGGCGCGCAGCAATCGAGACGCGCATGTCGTCGTTGATCGATGCCGCGTGCTCACTGCGCAGACGGAATGCCTCAAGGAAGCGCTGACGGATTGATGAGACGGCAATCCGGAACTCGCCCATGCCGTCGTCGATGACGCCCTCGCCGACGGATGGATGCGCGGGGGCCTCGTTCTGGATCATCTCCAGTGCACGGATGCGGGTCCGTTGCTTGCGCCTGGCGCTCAGAAAGAGACGTCCGTCCGGGGTTGGCCCGAGCCGGACGGCGCTCGCGGCCGACAGGTAAGCTTGGGGGTACAGATATTTGGCGATACGGACGGCGTGCCGGAGGACGGTGACTTCGATGTCGTCGTCGGCATCGACATAGATGCCGCGCATGAGCTGAACGAATTTCCCGGTCTCGGCCCGGTAGTGGCTGCGCGTCTTGTCGATCGTTTCGCCAACGAGGTGTAGCGCCATGCTAATCTTCCCGTACTTCAGGTACGACCAAGTTAGCATTCGCGGACCATCATTTCAACCGAAATCCAACTTTCCCGTACCTCAGGTACGGAAAGATGACATCTGGCGCCTGTCAACTTGGGTTTCAACTGTCGCGTGGTATCGCCACCAGTTCGCCATTTGTTTTCAATAACTTGGAAATCTGCGAGAGGGTTTTATTCCAATGTTTTTGGGGAGCCACAGCCTTCTTGTCGGCGCCCTTCGCAGCCGTCCTCGTATCCCAAACATTCCGCAGTATTTGCGTTCCCGGTGGTTTCTCCAGTTCGAAGTGGTTCCGACCGGTGTGCGCTCTCAACCATGCTGGTTCAGACCGTTGGCCTCTCTCAACCGCGCGGACTCTCCAGTTTCTCCATTGACGTCTCCGCGTTTGTTGACAGCGGTACCGACGAGATCGTCATCGTGCGGAGAAAGACGGACGCATAGAGGCGCTGTCAGCGAGTTCCAGGATTCCCGACTCGAACAACCCGTCCAGGCTCGATGCTCTGCAAAGCGGTAAGGCACTCCGGGAGAACGGGGAGGATGTCCTGAATTCGATTCGAAGGTGCGCGCACGATCAGAATGGCGATCCGGCGTGAATTCAAATCTTGCCGGCCCACCCGCATTCCGCGACGGTCCGGCACTGATGCTCTTTCAGATGGTCCGTAAGCTTGCGTGGAAGGGTTCTCATCGATGAGCACCTTCATCGAGAGCTGGTGAGCAGTCCTTTGGCCTCTTCAAGAGCTGCGATCGCATCCGCTCTGCTGACAGAAGGGAAGTTATCCAGGAACTCGTTCAGCGTGTCGCCGGCTTCAAGGTAATCGATGAGTGAGTCGACGGGAACACGCGTCCCCCGGAAGCACGGCGTACCGCCCAGGATTTCCGGATCGCTGACGACCACTGGCTGGCGTTCCATCGAGCACCTCTCGACCTTCAGTCTACCAAGGACCTGCACGAGTCGGGCTCTGCATCGCCAGCCTCGGAAGTTCGAAAACCTCGCCATGGTGCCCCGGCTCAAATTGCGAACTCTTGCGCTTCTCGCTATGAGGGCGGCTGCAAGTCCTTTGTTATTAGCGGAACTTCGCGGGCTGTTAATCAGATTATGTCAGGTTGGAATTGAGCCACACTGTCTCGTTACCAACTCCCGAGGGCGCACCCCACCCCTAGGTTCAACACGGGGGACCAGAAATTCAGTTGCGGAATTGGCCAGGCCGGCCAGCCTCCTCGGGCGGACGCGTCCCCGCCATGCTTCCCCGTTGAAGTTACAGTTTTCACTGCCGGGGAGCGAAAAACAGCGCGCCTGAGCTCTTGAAAACGCTCAAATACCTCAACCAGACCCGAGTGACCAAATGTCAGACAGCCCTCGGCAGCAGTGGTGAGCATAGCTGGCAACACAATGCTACAAGGGCAGCCTTCATTGCGGAGTCGTCGCGGCCTCAGTCCAAAGCTGCAAGGATTCACCGGGTAAGTTCGCGTGTAAGCCAGGCGCGCCCGAGCTTCCAGTCGCGCAGGACGGACTGGGTGGAAATACCTAGTACAGCCGCCGTCTCTTCCACGCTCAGTCCTCCGAAAAATCGCATCTCGATCACCTTCACTTTTCGTGGATCGATGCTGGCCAGCGCTGTGAGCGCATCGTCGAGACCGATCAAGTGGCTGTCCCGCACCACGATGGCGTCCACGGACTCGTTCAAGTTGACGATCTGCTGCTCGCCACCACGCTTTTCGCGCACGCGGGCACGGGCAGCGTCCACCAGGATGCGTCGCATCGTCTGAGCGGCCACTGCAAAGAAGTGAGCCCGGTCTTGCCAGCCAACGTCCTTGGCGTTGATCAGGCGCAGGTAGGCTTCATTGACAAGGGCCGTGGTACGCAAGGTATTATCCGGTGTTTCGCGACGCATATAGCGGTGCGCCAGGCGCTTGAGCTCCTGGTAAATCAGCGGCACCAGTCTTCCCAGCGCTTCCTCATCGCCGCCCGACCAAGCTTTGAGGATTACCGTGATATCAGCGGATGGGGGTGAGTCCATTCGGTCCATGATAGTCCTTACGCCGGGCTCAGTCGACACCGGCGCCGCAGGCAGGCGGCTTCGTGTCGGAGCCTTGCTCCTGGATCAACGCGCGCCTGGAGATCACGCATGCTGGTCCTCACCCTGATCGCCTGAACTGCGATGAGGCCCCCTAAAACGAGCTTTCGGTGGGACAGGGAAAGCGGCGATCGCCTGATGTTATTTGACAGGCCCCAGGTAGCGATCGAGCCAAGGAAGCGCCTCGCGGACCGCAACGTGCCGCGGGATGGCATGCCAGTACTCCACTACAACATGGCGTTTGGCTTTTTCAGGAGCGCCAAAAAGGTGAAACAGGGGGATCTGAGAGGTCTCCAGAGGAAAGAAGTGATCGTAGTGCGCGTCGATCATCAAAACCGGCTGCTGGATATGTGGCGCAAAGTTGATCTGGTCCACTTCCGGGTCGGGCTTCTCGTTATATAAGCCGCCGCTCTCCAGCACCAGCACTTTCAGACGGGGTTCGAGCGCCGGAAGGATGGCCCCCATGGCGCCGCCCCAACTGAAGCCGTAGAACGCGATACGGTTCCGGTCCAGATCCGGGCGGGTCTCCACATAATCCACGGTCCGGCCGAGATCCTTCGACCACATGAGTACGTGGTCACGATAGAGGCCCGTAGGCGCTGGATGGTCGGATGCCAGATCGCTGGTGCGCTCAAGCGTTCCTTTGTAGATGGGGATGACCATCGCCCGTCCGGCCTTCAGCAGGTAGTCCCAGCGGGGTAATTCGGTCGACCGCACGATGCGGCTAGTGGTCTGATGCAGCCAATTGGCCCCAGGGAACACCACCACCGTTTGATACGGCGGCGTTCCGGTTTTGGGCGTTGCGACGAAGGCCGTCACCCGATCCGTTCCATAGCCGGCGCGATACGAGACCGTTTCCAAACGGTATCCCGAGAAATCCTCCGTGCTCTCGATCCGCGCTTCCAGGGGGGTTTTGTCGTACGCATAGAGACTCCGGTAGATCTGGAAAGTGGAGTCGGAAACCGGCTTTTCCGTGCGAAAGTCACGGTGGGCGGTGGGGATCGGCCTCGTGGCAGTTTCGGGCTGTGCCGCGGTCCCGGCGTCCTTCGCCAGCCGAAAACCGAAAGACGTGTCGCGCTCGAACGGAGCCTTCGAATCCCAATCGTTGAACATGTAGACGGGCTCGTTATAGCCGCCGCCCAGGATCAGGTGACCCGCTCCGCTCTCATTGCTACACCACTCTTTGGCGTTGCCCGCGCTGTCGAAAATACCGGATGGCGCAATCGCCTGAGAGTTGCCCCTGGAACGCAGCGCGCCACTGAAATTGGCAAACGGAATGATGTACTCGCTTTGATGGGTCCCCGCCGCGCGGCTCCACTGGTAGGCATTGGGCAGCGACGCATGCGCGAACTCCGCATACGCGGCTGCCTCATACCAGCTCACGCCGGTAGCGGGATACTCGCCTTGTCCTTTCGGGAATTCGCTCAATTCCCAGCCCGCCGGGCCCGGGCGCCCCGTGCGGTCTCTCAGCAGCAGCATCGCGCCGGAGAACGGCAGAGTTTCTCCATTGCGGACAAATCGATATTTCCAGAACTCCGGCCGGGTGTATCCGCCCGCATCGACGAAGGCCTTGAATTGACCGTTTGACACTTCGTAGCGGTCCATGAAGTAATCGGGGATGTCCACAGCCGGAATCCCCTCGAGGCCGGGAATCGCCAGATTCGTCTTGCCCCCTTTCACGCGGACCATGCCCTCGGGGAGGTCGCCAGGCCGATCCAGGGAAAAATTCATTTCTTCCAAGGCCGCTCCGGCCGATGACCTGAAATAATCCGCTGGGCTGGCCGCGAATTCCATGGTTTGATATCCGGCGAGTTCGATTTTCCAGCGAGCGTATCCGCGCGGAATCGCCAGCTTTTCCAGGGGAGTGCGTCCCAGATGGGTCCACGATGCCTTGGGCTGGCCGTATGGTTTGCGATATACATCCGCGCCCGGCGGGTCGGTCCTGATCGTGACAAGTCGTGAATACCGAGCGCGGGCCTGTGCGAGCAAGGGGTTGGCCGGAATAATGGCGGCCAGCCGGGTGGCAAGCTGGGCAGCGGCGAAGTTCTCCTCGTGGTCCACGAGTTCGAGCAGTTTCGGCAATTCTCGCTCAGCGGCGGCGGCGCGACGGCTACGCCGCCAGAGCCCGCCGCTCACGGCTAACACCGCGACGAGCGCCGCTACCGCCGCCCAGCGATACGGCATTCGCCGCGGCGCTTGCAGTTCGAGGATCGCTTCGTGGGTCGCCGCCGCGCTTGGGAATCGCCGCTCCGGCTCCTTGTCGAGCAGCCTCAAAATCAGGGCGTCAAGCCGCGGATCGGCCCCCTTGGATTTTCGCGAAGGTGGTGTAAACGTTACGGTACGGTCGGAGGACAGGATTTTGCCGAGACTGGCGGCGGAACAGGGCCGGGTACCCGTCGTGAGTTCGTAGAGCACGACTCCCAGCGAAAAGAGGTCACTTCGGGCATCAATCGCTTCCCCCCGCAGTTGTTCAGGAGATGCGTAAGCGGGCGTGCCCACGAAGAAGCCGGCTTCCGCCGGCAGACCTTCCGGATGGTAGCGCGCTATGCCGAAATCGAGTACCTTCACCGGGCCGCTCGAGGTACGGAAGAGGTTGGCGGGTTTGAGGTCGCGATGAATGATCCCTTGCCTGTGTGCGCAATCCAGCGCGGAGGTCACCTGCCGGGCAATATCCAGGATTTCCGCTGCTGGAAGCGGACCACGCCGGACCACCGCGTTCAGCGGTTCGCCCTCCAGCAGTTCCATTACTAAGTAGTTGGGGCCTACGTCGTAAAGAGTGCAAATATTCGGATGGTTCAATGCCGAGATCGCGCGCGCCTCGCGTTCCACACACCCCAACAACGGCTCATTGGAGATCTTGACGGCGACGGCACGGCCCAACCGTTTGTCCGTGGCCCGGTAGACTTCCCCCATTCCACCGGCGCCAATTCGGCCATCGATTCGGTACGGCCCCAACTCCATCCCCTCCCGCAACGGCAGGTCGCTGCGGGGCGGAACAGGAAAGTCTTCAAACGGGGTTCGGTCGAGCGGGGAGGAACGCGCGGTCAGCAGGGATTCCACCTCCCGTCGCAATTCGTCATCGCCTTCGCAGGCGCCTTCCAGAAAAGCGGTGCGCTCCTCATCGATGCGCCCCAGCGCTTCGTGGAATAGAGTCTCGATTCGTTGCCAACGGGACGGGGTCATGACCGTCCGAATGACATGGTCCCAGAGATGACGGCGAACATTGTATAACGATACCAGAGAAGATTCTGGAACGTTCCGGCATTCGTGATGTCGCCGGCACCTCAAGCCTCTGGGCAGGCCGAGCGGTTCCCGAGGCCTTTTTTGCGGAATTTTCATTTTCTTTTGTCTCCCATTGGAGTTTTCCGGCCCTCACGGCGCTTAACAGGTTGAGGGCAGCCAAATCGGCAAACCCTACGAGAGGAATCAACCGCAATGACTACTGACTCGACATTCACCTGTTCTTTGGCGGAGACGCCTGAGGACCGCGATCGTGTTTACCGCCTGCGCTACCTCTGTTATCGCCGGGATGAAGCCATCGACGCACGGGATGATGAGCGCTTTCAGGACCGTTACGATTCGATGCCCAATCATTTCAGTTTCTTAGCGCGGGCCGCCAACGACGAACCGGTTGGGACGGTGCGCATCAGCGTGGTGCGGCCTGAAGCCGGCTGGGAGATTGCTCCTTCGCATAGCGTCTTCGGCGACGTGCCCGCCTTCCAGCAGATTGCGCGCGGAAGCTTTGTGGAGGCGAGCCGGCTCTGTTTACCGCAGCAGGCCCGGCGCGACAGCCTCCTGCGAGTGATTTCCTATATGGCCGCACTCGCCGATTTTTACGAGGTGGAGTGGCTGGTCGCCTGTCCGCGTGTGGAACACTCGCACACTTACGAGAAGCTGTTTGGATTTCGGCGGTGCGCGGAACCACGCCAATACTACGGCGTCAAGTTTTCGACCACCCTTCTGGCTGTGCCGCGCCTGCAATTGCGTCAGTACGCCTGTGCCTCGAAGCACATGGATACCGCCCGCAATCAAGCTCTTGCCCATCTTGAAAGCGGTTCTGCACTTCTGCCGCTCCTTGCCGGCCCAAGATCCCACGCCGAAGAACACGTCGTATCGCGGTAAACGCCATCCTGCCCGAGTCGCTCCGATGGCCCGCCGGTGCGCCTTCTCCTTGAAGAATGCCGTCGTCTGTTAATCAACAAGTTACGAGCGGAGAGGTTGTTGGAAACCACGCTTTTCCGGCAAGCCAACCACTCCCGTTGATAACCCTGTCGAACGACTCGGCAATGATTTGGAGCCCCGCAGCAGCCGGTATCCAGGCTGTTCGCCCTTCACCCATTCGTGTCCGTCGTGCACAAGTATGTTGGGCGCCACGGGAAGTGCGGCCCTACGGTGTTACTTCAGTTCCTGGCACATGCCGGCCATTCCACGGCCCAGCATACCGATCGACGGCATGCCGAGGTCGGTGAGATTCAAGCGCGTTGCGGCATCGGCCGCACCGCCCGCGCATGCAGTCTTCACGCGATTGCGAATCGTCGCGATGGTGGTCATCCACTTGACCAGATCCGCCTTCTTCGCCACCGGACCGTGTCCCGGAATCACCGTGTCGAAATCGATCTGCAGCATGCGTTCGATCGTGGCGTCCCACTCCTTGATGCTGCCACCGTTGGACGTGTCGCAAAACGGCGCGCCGCCGGTCACGAACAGGTCGCCTGTATGCAGCACGCGCTCACTGGGAAAATAGATCACCGCGTCGCCGTTGGTGTGGCCGCGACCCAGGTAGCGCGCCTCCACTTCCTTGCCGCCGACGAAGACCTGAGCCTCGTTAGAGAACGTGATTTGCGGCAGGCCCGGCTGCTTGCCTGTCACCATATTGGCGCGGGCATTTTTCTGAATCAGAATCTCGGCGCCCGCGGCCATCATCGCCTCATTGCCGCCCGTGTGGTCGCCGTGCTGGTGCGTGTTGAGCACGTACTTCACAGGCTTATCGGAGACGCTCTTGATCTTGGCCATGATCTGCGGCGCGTCCTGCGCGAACTTATCGTCCACCACGACCACGCCCTCAGTGGTCGGCATTACGGCCACATTTCCGCCATCCTGCATGACGACATAGATGTTCGGCGACACCTTTTCCATGGTGAGTTGGGCGGGAGGATTCTGGCTCCACGCCAGCCAGACTCCGCCTGCTGCCGCCGTAACAAGTGCGAACCGAAGTACCGTAGCTTTGCGCATGTCTAACCGACTATACCCTATCGCTTGACCATCGGCGAGACGATCTGCGACACAATGTCGGGCTTGGATTCATCGCGCACCAGGTGCGGGTATTTCTCGCCGCCCGTGTAAGTAATGCGGTGAGTCTCGAAGTACTCCCCGTTCTTGATCAGCAGCTCCAGCGGTTTGCCCGACGCGGTGGCCGCCACGGCTTCCCGCAGCATAGTGCCGGTGTACTGCCGGTTGTTCACGGCAATCAGTTTGACGGACGGCGGAACGCCGGCGAGGCGGGCAGGTCCGCCGTAAGAGATGTCGACGATGGTGCCATCGTCGTCCTTCACTTTCACTCCGATGGAATAGCTGAGATCCACGAGTTTGTTCACTTCCTCGTAATCCTTCCAGCTCTCGGAACGATTGGCGTCGTAAACCAGTTTCCAACCGCCGTTCTCAATTCCGCCCAGAGGCGCATGCGGCGAAGTGGAATGCAGCCGCTCGTTCAGAAAGGCCGCCCAATCATACGGCTGCACGCTATTGAGTCCGGCCACCACGTCGTCGAAGGTGTAGGTCTTCAACGCCGGAGCGCCTCCCGTTCCGCCGTGAAAGGCGCGGCAGAAATCGTTGAGCGACTTTTTGCCGCCGCTCTGCCGCCGAATCAACACGTCGGCATCCAGCCAGATGAGCGAGCCTTCGGGATAGTAGTCCACGCCGCGGCGATACTCGGCATAGTCGTCCAACGCGGTGTACAGCATCTGCGCTGCGACGGCGGTATCTTCCAAGGGACGCCAGCGGCGGCCGTATGAGTTATCCAGCGCGGCGGCTGTCTGCGCCAGCGAGTCCAGATATTGGGCGGTGGTCCACAGGCCGGAGCGCGGGGCCAGCACTTCGCCCAGGTAGTTGGTGAGGCCTTCGTAGACCCAGAGCAGATCGCCCTTCATGGGCACGTCGTAGCCGCCGTCGTGGCCATCGCTTACCAGTCCGGCGGGCCGGCGATACTTGCCGTTCCAGGAGTGGGTGAATTCGTGGGAGAGGAGCGTAGCCTCGCGATTGCGCGGCGCCGAATCCACCAGTGTCCGCTCGCCCACGCGATCGTCGCTGGATTCGTGGTGCTCCAGGCCGAAGTGCGCCACGTGATCGCTCAACGTCAGCAGAAAGTGGTAATCGCGATAGTGTCGCGCGCCGAAAAGTGCGCCGGTCTCGACCACCAGATTCTTCCACGCCGTGATCAGTTCGGCGGGAGCCTCCAGGGCGCGGTCGCTATCGGCGGCGATGTGGACGAAGTGCGGCGCTCCGCGGTCGATGCCCAGGTCGATGGTGCGATAGTGCTTGCCAGCGGAGACGGGCGAATCGACCATGGTGGTGAGCGAGGCGGGCTGAAACTCGATTTCGTTGCCGGCCTCACGGCGAATCGGCAGCGCCGTGCCGTACTTCCAGGCGTCCGGCACTTTCAGGTTGGCCTGGAATTGCAGCTTGTCGGCGTCCACGCCCTGCGGGTACAACAGAAACTGATTCCAGTTCAGCACGGCCAATTCCGTAGTGGCCGAACTGCCGGATGCGAAGGAGCCCACGGCGTCGGGCGGGGAGAGAAAATCGAAGGCGATATCGAGGGCCGTCTGGCCGGCGGGCACGTCCACGTGGAAAGCGAACATGTTGATGCTGTCGCGTTTCCAGGCCACCACTTTGCCCCCGCTTTTGATCACCAGACCCACCATCTGGACAATCGGACCATCGGGGCTGTGATCGCCCGGAATCCACTCGGGGTAGAGCAGGGTCATGGGCCCGGGCTTCGCCGGCATGGTGATCGAAACGTGGAAGACACGGCGGGCCGCATCGGTGGCATCCACCCGCAGAGGAATGGGCGTCTGGGCGGAAAGGCACGTCGCGGCAACCGAAAAAAGAACAATAGAACGCATGTTCTAGAAATTGTATCAACGCCCACGGGCTGCTACTTCGTCAACCTATTGGATATGAAGCTGATTCTTCTCATGGCGATGCTGGGGGCCGGCGCAGCGGCACAGGGCCTGACCGATGTCCCTCCCATTCTCCAGGTGATTCGCAAGCCCGGTACCGGCGGCAACGGTACACTGCGGCCCTATAACGGCGCGAAGGCGGCCGTCGATGTCGTCGGTATGACCGCGATGACGGGTCTGCCGGAGACCTGGGGCATCGAACTGCACCAGACTTTCGCCGGGATCGAAGACTTGGATCTGGCTCTCAACTCGACGCCCGTGCGCGGGTCCACGTATGTCGAGCCGACCCAGGAAGACCTGCTGGCGCCCACGCGCACCATGATCCTGCTGTACCAGCCGGGCTGGAGCTATCGCCCGCAGGAGGCGGTACGCAGGATGCCCCGCGCCCACTACTTCCATATCTCTATCTATCGCATGAGGACGGGCGCCGAATCCGACCTGGGCGAACTGATGCGCCTGCGCCGCCACGAAATGGATAGCGTCAATCTGGATCGTCCGGACCTGGTGTATCGCGTGGTGTCCGGGGCGCCGTCCGGCACGTATGTCATTCTGGCGCCGATGATCTCGCTGCGCGCGATGGACGATGGCGTAGCCAAGCTACCCATTTATGCCGAGCCGCTGGCTGCCGCCGAAGCAGCCGCCGGCAAGACCGCCGCGTCGCAGGAATTGAGCCGGGAGCATTTTCTGTTCCGTGTCGAGCCCCGCCAGAGCTACGTTTCCGCCGAGTTCTCCACCGCCGATCCGGAATTCTGGCGCGACAAGCAGCGGTAAGCTGCGAGTCTGCCCCTAGGCTTGAATCTTCTTCAAGCTGTTCTACAATGAGGATCGGCCCAAAATCATGAACCGCGAGCTACTCATTCAGTGTCCCGACGGGCAGATGAAGACCGTTCCCCTGCTCAAAGACCGGATTTCCGTAGGCCGCTCCAGCGCCGCGGAGCTCTGCTTCCCCGAAGATGCGGGCTTGTCACGCCAGCACTTCGCCTTCGAGCCGGAGGCCGACGATTGGACCGTTCAGGACTTGGGCAGCAAGAACGGCACCTTCGTCAACAACATCCCCTTAAAGGCCCGCCTGATACTGACGCCGGGCGACCGCATCACGGCCGGACACCTGGTGATTGTGTACTCGCCGGACGATAGCAAGGCGAATCATGGAGTGGTGGTGTTCGAAGGCATCGATTCGTCGTCGCCCTCCACCTCCACGGTCGTGACCAGCCTGGAAGGCGCGTTGAGCAATCAGACCCTGGCCTTTGAGCGCGTGGGTCCCAAGGGCTCGGCGCCGCTGCAGGCGCTGATCCGCGCCGGTCAGGAACTGAGTGAAAACCGGCCGCTGGAAGAACTGTTCCAGGTGATTCTCGACCTGGCGATTCAGGCGGTCAATGCGCAGCGCGGCGTGCTGCTGGCGCTCGAAGGCGAAGAACTCGTACCGCGCGCCTATAAGGGCGAAGGCTTCCGCATCAGTACCGCGGTGCGCGATCGTGTGCTCAAGGAGAAATCTTCGGTCCTGGTGCGCGATGCTCAGCTCGACGACGCCTTCAAGGGCCGCATGAGCATTGTGGAGCAGAAGGTCCACACCATGATGGCGGTGCCGCTGCAGACCAAGGACCGCATCATCGGCCTGATCTATGTGGATTCGCCGTTCGTGCTGCGCGAGTTCACAAAGGACGATCTGAATTTGCTCACCGTGATGGCCAGCATCTGTGCCGTCCGGATCGAAAACGCCCGCCTGGCCCTGGTGGAAGAGGGCGAGCGCATCATGCGCCGCGATCTTTCCCAGGCGGCCGATATTCAACGCGGCATGCTGCCGGAAAACGCTCCCACCGTGGAGGGTACGGACCTGGCGGGCTTCAACGTTCCCTGCCGTACAGTCGGCGGCGATTACTACGGATTTTTCCCCTACTCAGATGGCCGCCTCGGTCTCACGCTGGGCGACGTTTCCGGCAAAGGCATGCCGGCATCGCTCATGATGATGGCGCTGCATGCCCGCGTACAGGTGCTGGCGGAAGATCCAGGCGATTTGGGCGCATTCATGGCGCGCCTGAATAAGACTACCTGCGCCAACTGTCCCAGCAATCGCTTCATCACGTTCTTCTTCTGCGTGCTGGACACCAACACCGGCGTACTGACGTTCGCGAACGCGGGTCACAACCCGCCCATCATCATTCGCGCTTCGGGCGCGGCCGAGATGCTCGAAGGCGGCGGTCCCGTACTGGGGATCCTGCCCATCGCCCCCTATCGCCAGATGAATGCCAATCTCGAACGCGGCGACATGCTGGTAATTTACAGCGACGGTGTCACCGAAGCCACCAACACCGTGCACGACGAGTTCGACGAGCAGCGCTTCATCGAAGTGCTCCAGCAACATCGCGAGGAGCCGGCATCGGAAATCGTGAACGCGGTCACCAAAGCGCTCACGGAGTTCGCCGCCGGTGCGCCTCAGGCCGACGACATCACGCTGCTGGTCGCCAAGCGGGTGTGATCGCGCATTCTGGCAAATCGCATGCTGTAAAAACGGCGTCTGGCTGTCCCGGAGGTAAGCCGTTTTTGCTGCTTCCGGCAACCTTGGTCCTAGCCGAAGAACAGCAGCGTCAGGCAGGGCACGGGACAGCACGATTCCTTCTTCAGCGGCTGTAGTATCCCGCGCGCGCGTGGACGTTGAGCGGCGGTGTGTTCGGCGGTACCAATAGCTGTACTTTGATCTTGCGGTACTTGCCCGATTCCGAGTTGTCGGGCGGGTAATACCCGAGAACATACTGGTTGTGCAGCGAGACGCCGATCTTCCCCATCGCCACGTGCAGGTCCGCCAGCTCTTTGACCAGGAAATTCACTCCGCCGGTGCCGCCGCAAAGATCGTTCATCAGCGCGGGCCCGTGCACTTCTTCCTCGGACTGTGGATTCTGGTACAGGTTCATGCTGAAGATCTGGGTGTCGGCCTCCACGGCGATGCGCCGCAGTTCGGTCAGCGAATAGCGGCTGTTATTGTCGCCGCCGTCCGACACTACCACCAGCGCTTTACGCGCATTGTGGGATTTCTTGATGAGCTGCAGGCCCATGTAAATGCCATCCAGCAGCGATGTGCTGCCGGTGGGACGGGCGAATAGCAGCGAGTTTTGTAACTCCGCAAAATCGCCGGTAAAGGATTGCCTCAGTTCGGCCCGGTCGGCCACGGTAATCAGGAAGCTTTCATCTTCCGGATTGAGTTGCTGATAAAACTCGCGGACCGCCTCGCGGGCGGTAGCGAACTTCTCGCGCATGCTGCGGCTGCAGTCGAAGATCAGTCCTACTGAAATCGGCTGGTCCTGCATGGTGAAGGCGGCAATGGGAACCTGCCGGGAGCCTTCGAATACACGGAAATTCTCGCGAGCCAGACCGGTAACACTACGACCGTACGCATCGGTCACGAAGACCGGCACTAAGGCCAAGTCCACGTTGATGCGGATGTCGCCGGAGAGTTCCTGTTGACGCACGATCCTGCGTGCAAGCGGACCGTCGTCGCTGGCTGCGAGTAACAGAGGGGTAAGTGAGAATAAGAGAGTAAGTATCTGTTTGACCATTGTCTGAGCTCCGGTCGAAGAGGCGGCTGACATTGCCCTATCACACCGCGCACCGTTGTGCTTCTGTTCGCCCTGACCGCTGAAATTGGTGATGGCCTTTGCAGGTGTAACGGGAATCCTGGTAATTTTGGGCGGCCACCAACTTGCAAGCGACACGGAAGCGCTGAAGCAGGGGGGCGGTGAGCTTGAAGAATCGCGAAACAGAAACTCCTGAAGAAGAGGGCGGCCTGGAGTTAACCGGACCGGAGATACAGGAAGCCCAGGAGCGCAGTTCGACGACCGTGCGCGTGGTGTACGAGGCGGTGCGGCGCGAGGGCGAGGAGGAGCTGAAGCGGACGTCTTCGGCGCTCTGGTGGTCGGGGCTGGCGGCCGGACTGTCGATGGGCTTCTCATTGATGATCGAGGGCGTGTTGCGGCATAATCTGCCGGACGCGCCGTGGGCACATATAGTGGCGGCGCTCGGCTACTCCAGCGGCTTCTTCATCGTGATTCTGGGACGCCAACAACTCTTCACGGAGAACACGCTGACGCCGATACTGCCCCTGCTGCGGCGGAAGAATCTGGCCACGCTGCGCAACGTCGGCCGTCTGTGGGGTGTGGTGTTGGTGGCCAACCTGGCGGGCTGTCTGGCTGTTTCGTGGTTGATGGCCCGTACGTCGGCGTTTCCGGTGGAGTTGCGCAACGTTTTCGGCACCGTGTCGAGAGAGGCTACGGGCGCTCCCTTTGGGCTGGCACTGCTGCGGGCCATCTTCGCCGGATGGCTGCTGGCTCTCCTGGTCTGGCTGCTGCCCTTCGCCGAACATGCCCGCTTCTTCGTGATCGTGACGATGACGTGGATGATCAGCGTATGCGGTTTCACACACATCGTGGCCGGCTCGGTGGAGGTGCTGTACCTTACGTGGACCGGCGTAGACACCTGGCAGCAGGCGCTGGGCGGTTACATCGTGCCCGTGTTACTGGGGAATATCATTGGCGGCGTATCGCTGGTCACGGCGCTGAACCATGCCCAAGTGGTTTCGTAATTGCATATAGTCCATCGATGCCTCGGAAATGGTCTCAGGAAGTAACTACCCACAGTAACGCGCTGGATCTGGAGCCCGGCGTCTTCAAACTGGAGGACGCGAAGAAGGTGGCGGCGTCGCTGAAATGGTCGGCGGATCACAGCCGGCGGCGCAAGGGAACTCCGTTCCAGTCGGCCATGTCGATGTTGACTTTTTACATCAATCGCGCGGGGAGCGACTTGCCGGCGGCGGATAAGCAGCGGTTGATGGATGCGAAGGAGGAGCTGCGGCGACTGTATGGCCGATGACGCCTCGCAGTATGTGCCGGAGAAAGCCACGCTGCCTGAGCTGGCCGAGGCGGTGCAGAGGTGTAAGGGCTGCGACCTCTATAAGAATGCTACGCAGGGCGTGCTGGGCGAAGGACCGGCAGGCTCGCGCGTGGTGATGGTCGGCGAACAACCCGGCGACCGGGAAGACCTGGCCGGCAAGCCGTTCGTGGGACCGGCGGGCATCCTGCTCGACAGGGCTTTGGAGGCCGCCGGAATTGCGCGCGCGGACGTGTACATCACCAATGCAGTGAAGCACTTCAAATTCGAAGAACGGGGCAAGAGACGGATCCACAAGAAGCCCTCCACGGTGGAAGTGCAGGCCTGCTATCCCTGGCTGGAGGCTGAGCTTGCGGTGGTACGGCCGGAGTTGATCGTGTGTCTGGGCGCGACGGCGGCTCATGCGGTGATCGGCAAAGCGCACCGCCTGTTGCAGGAGCGCGGCAAGTTCTTCGACCACCCTCTGGCGGGTGCGGTCACCGCGACGGTACACCCTTCGGCGATCCTTCGGTCCCGGGACCCGGAGAGCCGCGAGCGGGATTTTGAGGCGTTCGTCAAGGACTTGACGGCCGTCCGCCAACGGCTGGGTTAAGACGAACTGGGAGATTTCGCAGGTTGGTCCGGCGATTGCGAGTCGAAGAGCCATGGCAGACAAAAAGAAGTGCGCACACCCCGCCTGCAACTGCTCCGCTCGTGCAGACGACAAATACTGTAGTCAATATTGCAAAGACGCCGGCAGTACCATGGAACTCTCCTGCAATTGCGGCCACCAAGGCTGCTCTTTGGAATCCGCTGTGGGCATGCAACAAAGCTGATCAGGCAGCGCCCGGACGCCAGAACGGTTCGGCGGCCGGGATAAATTCCACAGGGACCTCGGTGACAAACGTCTTCAGCCAGTTCGCGCAGTTCACCATGCCGGACTGTTCCGAGGGGATGTGTCCGAGCACGATGAGGCCCTTCTTACGGCCCGAGGTGATGGTATCGGCGGCGTACTCGATGAGCTCCCATTCGCGGGCCTCGCCGATGATCAGAACGTCGAGATCGGGGCGCGAGAAGGGCTTTAGACTGCTGTTGTAGCCCCAGTTGGCGGACACGGTGCGGACCGGCAGCGTGGGGTCGCCGATGACACGCATGGTGCGGACGTGGAGCTTGTCTGCCAGTTGGCCGGCGAGAGCACCGAGCGTTACCCGGTCCAACAGGAACTGGCGGGGATTGGCCGGATCGACATTCTTCTCCCAGCCCAGAGCTTGAATCATGCCCGTGGCGATGCCGTCGGGACGGTGTGCGTGCCAGTGGTCGTGAAAGCGGAAGACCACCATCTCGTGTTTATCCAGGAACGCCTGTTTGAACCGGTACGTGGGATCGTCCTTGAGGACGTCCGTTTTGTCCTCGTGAGAGTAGAAGGTCGGCTCGTGGGTGATGACCATGTTCCTGCCCGCGGCGGCAGCCTTCTGGACCACGTCCAGCGTGGCCATCATGGTGGTGGCGATGCCCTTGACGGCGGTATCGGGACTGCCCGATTTCAGCGTATCGACCGTCGGCTCGCGCCACGGAACTCCGACATTCTTCTGGATCCGGGCGATGACCTCCTTGGCCGTCAGGCCGCCTGACCGTTCCTGCGCGACCGCCGAGGCAGCCGCGGCTCCCAGGACGAACGCTCTGCGTGATGTCTCCATGCCAACACTCCCCTGATGTATTAGATCAGGATTTAGGGCTGGCTTCTATTGGCTGTCGCTGGTGTACGGCATGCCGGGGACAGGCCTGGTGACGCTGATTCCCGAAACAGCCTTTACCTGAACGGCGAGGACTTCGAAATCCGGCGAATCGTCGATCAGATTCGAGTAGAGGGTGGAATACATGACGTTGGCGGCTTTGGAATCACGAGCCACGTTGGCGGTGGCCGTCACGATTGTGCCATTGCCTCGTTTGACGACGATGGTGACTTGAAACTCGGTGACCTTGGGGTTGTCCGAATCCATCAATACGCTGACGCCGTATTGCGTGGTGGCGGTGGCGGTAGCAGCGACACCCGGGACGTTGGAAGAGAAAGGCAGCCAGGTATAGCGCACATCGGCGGCGCTTGCCAGGCTGGCGATACATGCGATCAGGAAAGCAACTTTACTCATTTGATCTATCTATCGGCGGACCCCGGGAAAGAGATTAGGGTCCGCCGAAGATAGATTGGCCGCTTGCCGGCGCTACTTGAAGGTGACGGTTACTATGTTGGACGGTTGGCCATCCACCACGATTTGAACGTTGACCGTGCCCGTGCCTTTGAGACTGGCGGGGAGCGGTCCGAGATTGACCTGGTCGAGCCCGGCGAAGGTGGGCTGACTTCCGGAGTACAGGACCGGGATGCTGACGCCGTTGACGGTAGCCGTGACGGTGCTGGAATTCAGCGCGTGGCGAAGTCCGGTGCCGTAGAGCAGGAGGTAGAGCTTGTCGCCGGTAGTGCCGAAATCGACCGGTCCGGTGGCGACGTTTTCGACGGCGCTGGAGCCATCGGCGTGGACCCGCAGAATCTGGGCCGCGGCGGTGCCGGTACCGGAGGAATCGGCGGAGAACAGGCCGGGCACCACGTTGGTGGCGGCGGTCAGGAACTGATAGGTAGCGCCGCCGGCTGTGGTTACCGAGACGGTCACGGGACCGAGCGCCAGGCCCGAGGGCACAACCAGATTGAGCTGCGTGGGCGAAGCGTAGAAGAGCGAACCGGTACTGGTGACGCCGGCGCTATCGGTGATCTTCACGGTGGCCCCGCCCAGCGTGGTCTGCAGGCTGGTGGGAGTGACGATGCCGCTGGCCAGACCCGAGCCGAAGATGGTGACGATGTCGTCGGACGTGGTATGCGGAGAGGTGAAGTCCGCCGCGCTGACGAAGGCAATCTGCGGCACCGAAGGAGCGTTGCTGCTCATGGTATCGGCGGTCCCGAGGTACACCGCGCTGACCGACCGGTAGACATCGGCCGCCGGGGTCACCTTGACCTGCGCGACGCCGCCCTGCACTTGAGCGGTCCCGAGAATGGCGCCGGTCTTATCGTCCTTGAACTGGACGGTTCCGTCGACGACGCAAGCGCCGGGCGCGCCCGGTGTCACGTTGGCGGTGTAAGTGGTGACTCCGGTGGAGCCTGAGAAATCGGGCAGGACCGTGGCGGTGGCGGTGGTGGTTTCCTGGGCGACGGTCTGAGGCGCCACATTGGACTGGGCCTGATACCAGTACTTGTCGCCCTGATAAACGGCGGTGATGGGATGCACGCCGGCATGCAGCAGGCCGGACGGCAGGACCACGACGCCATTGGTAATGGTGCCGGTACCGATGGGAGTTGCGCCGTCAAAGAACTGCACGGTCCCGGTGGGAGCGGGCACTCCGGCCGGCGCCTGGCCGCTGACTTGAGCGGTATAGCTGACGGATTGTCCGCAAACCGGCACTGTGGAACTGACCAGCAGCACGATGCCGGTACGATTCGGCAACACGTTCACCTCGACCCCGGCGCTGACTGTGCCGGCGCCCGAGTTGTAAACGGCGGTGATGGGGTGCGGGCCGGTCACGATTCCGGTGATGGTCAGTGTCGCCTGTCCGTTCACGACGTTGACGGTGCCGAGGACGGTATTGCCGTCGGTAAAGGTGACTGTGCCGCCGCCGGGTCCGCCATTCACGTTGACGGTGAAGGTGACGGTCTGGCCCGCGGTGGGGACCAGGCTGCTGGGTGTGATGCTAATGGTGAGCGGAGGCGGAGCAGCGGCGGTGGTTACCGACAGACTGCCTGTACTGCCGCTGACGCTGCTATCGCCGGTATAGGCGGCGTTGATGGCGAAGGTACCCGTGGT
>DASZMZ010000280.1:0-12337 GCA_035551455.1 Candidatus Sulfopaludibacter sp. | reverse complement strand
TCACCGGGAACCGGGAAGATGCTCTGGACTTGACGCAGGACGTATTCTTGAAGGCCTATCAGAACCTTCGCAAGCTCGACAATCCGGAGCGGTTCGCGCCGTGGCTGTACCGGATCGCGCACAACGAAGCTTACTCGATGTTCCGCAAGAGGAAGCCGGAAGCCGATGTGGATGAACTGGAACCGGCCGGAACAGAGATGGGCATCACCGTGGGGGGCAGTTCGGTTTTCCCCATGGAGTTGACCCTGGCTGTGGCCAGCGCGTTGGACCGGCTTACTCCGGAGCAGCGCGAGGCTGTGATTCTGAAGATTTATCAGGGCTTCAAGTTTGAGGAGATGTCGGAAATCCTCTCCTGCCCGGTATCCACCGTCAAGTCCCGTCTGTACACTGCTCTCGAATTACTCAAAGTAGAGCTGGCTCCCATACAGGCAAGGGGTTTGTCATGAGTTGTTCGCCATTCGATTTGAAGGACTACTTTCTCAAGGAGCTGACTGACCCGCAGCAGCGCTGCGAGATGGAAGTCCATATTGCAGAGTGCCGGAGTTGCAGTGAAGAACTGGATCAGCTCCGTTTCACGGAAGCGGCACTGTTCACGCTGCGCGAAGAAGAGATTCCGCAGCGCATCGCGTTTGTTTCCGATCAGGTGTTCGAACCTTCAGCGTGGCGCCGCTGGCTGGCGGCGTTCTGGGATTCGTCGGCAAGGCTGGGTTTCGCTTCGGCGGCCATGCTTTCCGTGGCTTTGGTTGTGTTCGCTACAACGCGTCCGGCTCCCGCACCGGCGCCTCAGGCGAGCACAATGGCGGCCTCGGCGGCAGTGGATCAGGCCGACATTGAGCGGCGTGTGCAGACGGCCGCCGATAAGGCAGCGCAGGCCATCGAGGCGCGCTACGCCGCCAAAACCACCGAACTGGTGCGGTCCATTCAGCAGAAGGATCTGCGCGAGCGCAAGCTGATGGTAGCGTCGTACGACATGCAGTCGGCATACTTCCAGCGCCGCCTGCAGGCCGCGGAGAGACAGACTCGGGATCTGACGGGCCAGATGGCTTCGGCACGGGATAAGGGAGAAGAGCAATGAAGACGACCTGTTTCCTCGCCGCCCTGGCGCTGGTTCCGGCTTGGGCGCAAGTAGTGAAGCCCACGGCCGGAGCTCTGGCTCCCACCGGTTCGACGGCTCCGGCAGTTTCGGCTCCGGCATCCACAGTCGCCGCCAAGCCGGCCGGTGGAACCGTGCCCACGGGGGTTCCGGGGATTGCTCCGGCGGCCTTCCGCAGAATCGAGAGCGACTTCGATGCGCAGTTGAAGATGGCGGATCCGAAGGATCCCATCAATGTTCTGGGACTGACTCGCGGTCTCTATGTGCCGGGCTTTGGAGTGGTGTTCACCACGGAAGTGGAACTGGCGCAGAACAACGTCAATCCGCTGTTCACCCATACCATCACCACCGCGGCCAAGACCGGACTTCATGAGAACAAGGCCAAACACGTGGATCTTCTGCGCAAACAGATGAGCGCGATGATGGCGAATTCGGCCAAGAATCTGACCTTCCTCGGGCCCAACGATCAAGTAGTGGTGGCCGTCCGGCTGTACTACGACAGTTGGGAAGATCGCTCCGGCCTGCCGGAACAGATTGTGATGCGGGCCGACCGCCGCGGCGCCCAGAGCGGCGATATCAAGGTGGAAGTCCAGTAAGTGACTCCCACGTATCCCTCTCACGAAGCCGACGCCGCCGGTGCGCCTTCCGCGCGGTACATGCGGTTGGGCGAAATCCTGATCGAGCGCCAGAAACTGGAAGCCGAAGACCTGGAGCGGGCGCTCGAACTGCAAAAAGAGCGCGGCGACAAGCTGGGCAAGATCATCACCGATATGGGCCTGATCGCCCAGAGGGATGTGCTGGCCGCGCTCAGCGATCAGCTGGGTATTCCGCTGGTCACGCTGGAAGAAGCGCCGCCATCCGCGCCTGAAATCGAAGGGCTGTCGCACCGCTTCTTGCGGCAATGCCGGGCCATGCCGATCGCACTGAAGGATTCGGTGCTGACGATGGCAATGGCCGATCCGCTGGACTTCGAGACGATCGCGGCGGTGCGGGCCTTCTCCGGTTTGGAAGTGCGTACCGCGCTGGCGGCCGAACAGGAAATTCTCGACGCCATCGAAAAGTATTACGGCGAGGCGGAGCGGGAGACGCTGGTGGCCGGGGATGGCGATGCCGATGCGGCAGCCGACCTGGAACACCTGCGCGACATGGCCAGCGAAGCGCCGGTGATCCGCCTGGTGAATGCCATGATCGCCGAGGCCCTGGAGCAGCGGGCCAGCGATATTCACATTGAGCCGTTCGAGAAGGAATTCCGCGTCCGCTTCCGCGTGGACGGCGTGCTGATGAATCAGGAAACGCCGCCGCGCGAGTTGAAGGCGGCCATCATTTCGCGCCTGAAGCTGATGGCCAAGTTGAATATCGCGGAGAGGCGTCTGCCGCAGGACGGCCGCATCAAGATAAAGGTGCTGGGCCGCGAAGTGGACTTGCGCGTTTCCACCTTGCCCACGCTGTATGGCGAAAGCGTGGTGATGCGCCTGCTGGACCGCTCGGCGGGCGATTTCTACGATCTGGAAAAGCTCGGCTTCGACACCCGCATGCTGACGGCGATGGAGCATTTCACCGGGCTGCCGCACGGCATCTTCCTGGTGACGGGTCCCACGGGCAGCGGAAAATCGACCACGCTCTATTCGGCGTTGAAGCGCATCAATCTGCCGAACCGGAAGATCATCACCATCGAGGATCCGGTGGAATACCAGATGGACGGTATTAACCAGATCCACGTAAATCCGCAGATCGGGCTGACCTTCGCGGCGGGGCTGCGGCACATTGTTCGCCAGGATCCGGATGTGATCATGGTGGGCGAAATCCGCGACCGGGAGACAGCCGACATTTCGATTCGCGCGGCCCTCACCGGCCATTTGGTTTTCTCCACGCTGCATACCAACGACGCGCCCAGCGCCATCACGCGACTCTGTGACATGGGGATTGAGAATTACCTGCTCACCTCATCACTGGTGGCGGTGCTGGCGCAGCGGCTGGTGCGCGTGATCTGCACCAATTGCAAAGAATCCGCGGGACGCGTGCTGGCGCCCGATGGCGAGCACATTCAAACCTGGCATGGAGTGGGCTGTCCCGAGTGCCACGGACGCGGCTACAGTTCGCGCATCGGCATCTTCGAAATGATGCAGATCGACGACGAGATCCGGAAGCTGATCATGACGAATGCGGACGCGGCGGCGCTGACGCAGGCGGCGCGGCGCAACGGAATGCGCAATCTGCGGGAAGACGGCTGGCTGAAGGTGGCGCACGGCGTCACCACGGTGGAAGAAGTCATGCGCGTCACGCAGGAATTCTAATGGCCACTTACTTTTTCCGCGCGGTGGCGTCCGACGGCAAGATGCGCACCGGCAGTCTCGCGGGCGACAACGAAAAACTCATCGCGCGGGAATTGCGGAAGCAGGGGCTGACTCCGATCTATGTGGGAGTGGCGCCCAACAAAGGCGGCATCGATATCAAACTGCCGTCGTTCGGCGGCGGCAGGCGGCGCGACGTCCTGTTCTTTACGCAGGAGATGTCCACGCTGCTCACCTCGAGCGTGCCGCTGGACCGGGCGCTCGCCATCACCGGGGAACTGACCGAGCGGGCGGCATTCCGCTTCGTCGTGCTGGACGTGCTGCGCGTGTTGAAGAGCGGCAAGACGCTGGCCGACAGTTTGGCCACGCATCCCGACTATTTTTCCGATTTGTACATCAATATGGTGAGGGCCGGTGAAGCATCCGGCTCCCTGGCGGTGATTTTCGAGCGGCTGTCGGAGTTCGAAAAGACGCGCGACGAGCTGCGCAACTACATCATCTCTTCGATGATCTATCCGGCGCTGCTGGCGTGCGTGGGGTTGGCCTCGGTGCTGATCCTGTTGAATTTCGTAGTACCGCGCTTCGCCACCATTTTCGAAGGCACCACCATGAAGATGCCCCTGCCCACCAAGTTGATGTTGGATGCCAGCTACGTGGTGCAGACCTACTGGTGGATGGCGGCGGCGGTCGTAATTGGCGGCACCGTTTGCTGGAGGCTTTATACCAGTACGGTGGCGGGTCGTCTGTGGTGGGACGGAGCGCGCTTGCGGCTTCCGCTCCTGGGGGATGCGCTGCTGAAGGCGGAGACGTCGCGTTTTGCGCGCGCCATGTCGACGCTGGTGGCGAACACGGTGCCGCTGGTGCAGGCCATTGGAATTTCGGCGGCCACGCTCAACAACAAGACGATTGCCGGAGCGCTGGCGGGAGTGGCACAGGGCGTGAAGCGCGGCGAAGGCATCGCTGGTCCGTTGCGGAAGGCAGCGGTTTTCCCTCCCCTGGCGGCGCATCTGTTGACGGTGGGAGAAGAGACCGGACATCTGGACCAGATGTTTGCCCGGATGGCCGATATTTACGAAACTGATACACGGGCGGCCATCAAACGCTTCACGGCGATTTTCGAACCGATTGTGATTCTGGTGATGGGCGTCATGGTGGGCGGATTGATTCTGAGTATGCTGCTGGCAATCACCAGCATCAACGACGTGGCGGTGTAAACATGCAAAGAAACCGAATGCGAAACCGGAAGCGGGGACAGGCCGGCGTTACCCTGATCGAAATGCTGGTGGTTGTCACCATCATCGGGCTGTTCGTAGCCCTGGTGGGACCTGCTCTCTTCAAGAACACGGACAAGGCGCGAATCACGGCCGCGCGCACTCAATTGGATAATTTCATGACGGCGCTGGGGTCGTATAAACTCGATACCGGTACGTTCCCCTCCACCGAGCAGGGTCTGAAGGCCTTGCGCGAGAAGCCCGCCGATCTCAATCAGTGGGCCGGACCTTACATGCCCAAGGACATCCCCAAGGATCCCTGGGGCCACGAGTACGTTTACAAATATCCCGGCGATCATGGCGACGAACCCGAGATCACTTGTCTGGGAGCCGACGGACAGCCGGGCGGCGATGGATTGAATGCCGATATCTTCAACTGGAAAAACCAGTAAACAGCGCGGTGTCACGCTGATCGAAATGGTGGTGGTGGTGGGCATCATTGGCCTGATCGCCGCCATCTCTTTCCCTTCCGCAACGGCGGGGATCGATAGCGTGCGTCTGTCTTCGGCTTGCGGCTCGATCGCCAGTTTCCTGAACGCGGCGGTAAATCGGGCGGAACGGCGGCAGCAGGCGATTGAAGTGGCCATCTTCGCCAAAGAGAACCGGCTGGCGCTGTATTCCAATGAAGTGGGCTACACGCGCGAGTTGAAAATGCCCGATGGGATCACCATTGAGGGCGTGCAGGTAGGCAAGAGCGACGAGGCTAAAGAGACCGAAAGCGGACCCTACCGGCTGCTCCTGATCCCTGGCGCGGCGACTCCCGGAATCGGCATTCAGATCGCCAACCGGCACGGGTCGCGGCGGATCGTCCGGCTGGATCCCATGACGGGATTCCCGCGGGTGGAGGCGGTGGCGGCCAAGTGAAAGGGACTCGCGGATTCACGCTGCTGGAGGTCATGGTGGCCGCACTCATCATGGCGATCGCCGTGGTGGGACTGCTCACCGGAATCGCCGGCGCGACACGCAATGCGTCGCGGTTGCGCGATTACGACCGCGTCACCCAAATGGGCCAACTGCGCATGAACGAGCTTTTGACGGACTTCCAGATGCCGCTCAACACGGTGGTGGAGGGAGACTTCGATCCGGTGCAGGCGGGCACGCTGAAGGCCGGATGGCGCGCCAAGTTGAGCAACTTCGAAAAGCCGCCCAACCCGGCGGTGGGCGACCTGGTGCTGGACCGTGTGCAACTGGAGCTTTGGTGGATGAACGGCTCGCAAAAGAAATCGCTGGAGCTGGAAGGCTTCCGGCAGCGCGTGCTGCAGACCAAAGACCTGGCGGCGGGCCCATGAGGCGGCGCTCTACAGCCGGCATGACCCTGCTGGAAGTGCTGATCTCCGTCACGCTGCTGGCCATCATGATGGTGGGCATGACCATCGCCATGCGGGTCGGGCTGGCGGCGTACAGCAAGACCACCGACAAGCTGATGGAGAATCGCCGGGTGGCCGGAGCGCAGCGCATTCTGCAGGCGGAACTGGAAGGCCTGCTGCCCTCCATGCCGGGCTGCCTGGGAATGGAGGGCGGCTCCAGCACGCGTTTCGTTTTCTTCCAGGCCGAGCCGGAGTACATGCGGATGGTGTCCACCTATTCGCTGCAGGAAGGCTGGCGGGGAGCGCCGCAGATTCTGGAATTCTTCATCATTCCCGGAGAGAAGGGGCGCGGCGTGCGGCTGGTAGTGAACGAGACGCCCTACACGCCATTCGCCGCCGGGAATTTCTGCCTGGGGACCATGGTGGACCCTGCCTTCGGGATCACCGTCCCACGCTATCCGCCCGCGCCGCAAGCCACCGCAACCACGTTCGTTCTGGCCGACAAACTGGCGTCCTGCAAATTCAGTTATTACTCGCGCAGCAAAGACGCCAACGACCCGTATCCCAAATGGCTGCCGAAAGCCACGGGACTGGGCTGGCCGCTGGCGATCCGCATCGACCTGGCGCCGCTGGACGCGGACCTGGCAAACCTGCAACCCATCAGCATAGTCGCGCCGATTCGCATGCACCGCGCGCCGGATATCCCCTATGTCGATTAAGCGCGGCGGTGGACAACGGGGCAGCGCCTTGCTGGCGGTGTTGTGGCTGAGCGCGGCCCTTTCGGCGGTGGCCTTTTCGCTGGCCACGACGGTGAGGGGCGAGACGGAGCGGGCGTCCACCAGCATCGACGGGTTTCGCGGCTACCACCTGGCGGTCGGGGGCATTTACCGGGCTTCCACGGAACTGCTCTGGTCGGTCAAGGGACCTGCGGAGAAACGCTTGATTCCACAGGGTTCGACCTTCATCAACTACCATTTTGAGAGCGGCGACGTACACGTGGAATTCCTGCCGGAGGCCGGCAAACTGGACATCAACAAGACCCCCGTGGAGGTCATCTACCGGGTGAATCAGGCGCTGGGAATGGACCCGGCGCGGGCCCGCGACATCGCCATGGCGATTGACGATTGGCGGCGTCCGGGGGCCGAAGGCTCGACAGCCGATTCAAGTTACGGCATGGGTCCGTCTTTTCGAGTACTCCACGCGTCCATTCAAGAGGTCGAGGAATTGCTGCAAGTGAGAGGCGTTACGCCGGAAATCTTCTACGGAACCTATGTGCCCGCGCCCGAAGGGTCGCCCCTGAACGGTCCGCGCCTCATCGCGCGGCCGGGACTGGTGGATTGCTTCTCGGTGTTCGGCTCCAAGGACCGGGTGGACGCGAATACGGCGCAGCCCGCCGTACTGGAGGCCATCGGCCTCGCACCCATGGCGGTCAATGCCATTGTGGAGCAGCGGCGGGTGGAACCGTTCACCCAGAAGACCTTGGGCGAGTTCCTGCAAATGATCAACCAGCCGGGCGCCATGCTTCGCGTGGAAGGCAACACCATTGTGACCATGCGGGCCACCGCGCGCCTGCGCACTGCCGACGGCAAGCTCTCCGACATGCGCCGCACCGTGGGCGCCATGGTGAAATACATGCCGCCGGGCTACGATTCGCCGATTCACATTCTGCGCTGGTACGATTCCACCTGGATCAATTAACCTTCATGGCTCTTCAGACATCCATCTCCAAAGATTTCCGCAAGCTGATGTCGTTCGGCTTCGGAGTGGGCGTGGAGATTGGCGCAACAGACCTGGAGGTGGTGGCGGCCCGGGTGCGGCCCACCGGCATTCAGGTATTAGGACGACTGACCATCGCCAATTATGCCGGTCGTCCGGCGGCCGAATGGGGCGGCGAATACGGCCGCTTTTTGAAATCGATGGGGGCCAGCCATTTGAGCGCCACGGTGCTGCTGCCGCGTCGCGACGTGATTGTGAGGCAACTGGCGCTCCCCGGTGTGTCTGCCAAGGATATCGACAGCGCCATTCGCTTTCAACTGGATTCGCTGCATCCTTACGGCGACGAGGAAATCTGTTCCGGCTGGTCGCCGCTGGCTTATGGCGCGGTGCTGGTGGGAATTGCGCGGCAGTCCACGGTCACGCGCTACGTGCAGTTGTTCAGTGAAGCGGGCGTCACGGTTTCCAGCTTCACGTTCTCGGCGGCCGCGGTCCATGCGGCCATCCGGCTGAACGGCCACGCCAACGGCGCGGGCTTCGTGGCGCTCAGTCCGGGCAAGGGGAACGCCGTCGAAGTGTACGGCGAAAGCGTGTCGCGTCCGGTCTTCTGCGCGGAATTCGATTTGGCGCCGCAGCGCGCGGTGACGCTGGCGCTGGCGGAATTACGCCTGCCTCCCGATACGGCTCCGCTGCAACTGGAGCAGGTGCTGCCCAAGCCGGCCGTCAATCCGGTAGAGAACGACCTTTCCCGCAACGCGCTGCCCTACGCGACGGCGCTGGCCGGGGCTTGTCCGCGACTGGCGCCCTCGGCGAATGTGCTGCCGGTGGAGTTCCGGCGCTTCCACTCGCGAGCCATCTTCATACCGACGATTGCGCTGGCGGCGATTCTGCTGGTGGCGGCCGGGGGCATGTTGGTTTATTCGCGTTACGCCGAGAAGCAATATCTGCACGAGCTGGAAGCCGCTATCGCGAAATTGCAGCCGCAAGCATCGCGGTCCGCGGCGCTGGAGCGGGATACGGATAGTGTGCGCGCACGGCAGCGCCTGCTGCAGCAGTATCGCGGCATGACGCGAAACGATCTGGACGCGCTCAACGAACTCACCCGCCTGATGGAACCGCCCGCCTGGACGAACGCGATCGATATGGCGCACGACACGCTGCGCATTACCGGCGAATCGCCCGAACCCACGAAGCTGGTGAATATTCTGGATGCGTCGCCGTTCTTCAAGAATTCCAACCTGGACCAGCAGGTGCACAATCCCGCCGGTACCGAGCAGTTTGTGATCAGCGCCAAGCGGGGGGTGCGTTAATGACAATCGGCACCTTGGACAAACGCACCGGTTTTGGCCTGCTGGCGGGGCTGGCGGTGACTCTGATTTTGCGGTTCGTGATTATGGGCGGCGATTCCACGGCCGCGGTGGTTTCCCCGGCGGATTCGATTGCGCAGGCCGAGAAGCGCTTGCAGCGAGTGCGGCAGGTGGCGGCCACGGTCCCGGGCAAGGAGGCCGTTTTGAAGCAGGAAACGGCATTGCTGGAGACGGCCGAAAAGGGAGTCTTCAAGACGGAGACCGAATCGCAGGCGCACGCGCAACTGCTGGAGATGGTGAACAACGTGGCCAAGGCCAACGGGGTGCAGACGCGCGGTCAGGACGAGTATCGCAGCAAGCCCGTCTCGGCCGATTATGGCGAGATCACGGTGGGCGTGAGTTTCTCTTGTGACGTGGTGCAACTGGTGAACTTTTTGGCGGGGCTGGCCGGGCAGGATCTGATTCTGGCGACCAACGGCATCCACATCACCGGCGGCACTGATAAGAAGAAAATGTTGCAGGTTCGCATTAGTGTTTCCGGCCTGGTACCCAGAAAACTGCTGGCACCGGAGAAGAAAGGACTGGCAGGGTTTTGAATCGCAAACTGCTCCTCCTGGATGTGGTGCTGCTGGCGGTGGTGGTTTACGCCGGCATGCAGTTCCGTACGATGTACCGGGAAGCGAAGGCGCGCCAGGCTGCGCAGCGTAGCGTGAAAGTGCAGCCCGTGGCTCCGCCTCCGATCCAGCCGGCGCCGCCCGCGCCTCCGGTGCTGGCTACCACTTACGCAAAGATCGCGCAGAATCTGCTGCTGGACAAATCGCGCAATCCCGAGGTGCCTGTCGAGGTGCCCCCGCCTCCACCGCCTCCGCCACCCATGCCGCCGCTACCGCTGTATCACGGCATGATGGACTTCGGCGACTCCGAGGGCAAGATCGCCATCATGAGCCTGGCGCAGGGAAAGCCCCACAAGACGGTGCATGCCGGGGAGACGATTGGCGAATTCACGCTTCTGGCGGTGAGCCGGGACGGGATCGACCTGCAGTGGAGAGACCAGAAAGTGCACAAGCGGGCCGAGGAGATTCTGGACCGCAGCCATACGCAGGCACCCGCGCCCGAGCCGGCCAAAATAGCGGGCGGGTATGCCACACCGCCGCCGCCGCGTCCTGATCCGCCGGCGCCGGCGCAATACGGTCCGGGGGCAGACGCCGGCACCGTCAAACGCTGCGTCGATAACGATACGACTCCTGCCGGCGCCGTAGTCGGCGGCTTCCGCAAGATCGACAAGCCCGGGCCATTCGGCCGGACCTGCTACTGGGAACCCATTGGTGGTCGATAAAGCGACGAGGCCGGAGATCGGCTAAATGCCGGCGCCGCGCGTCAGTAGAGATTAAGGGAGTCCTTACAGAGAATGATGAAAATGCACAAGTTCTTTCCGCGCCTGCTCACGGCGTCGGCCTGCGCAGCCCTGGCGCTGGCGCAGACTCCGCCCGTGCAGACGCCGCCGGCCCAGACTCCGCCGGCACAAACGGCGCCCACTCCCGCCGTCGCGGTTCCTGCTCAGGCTCCGCCCGTGACTCCTGCTCCGGCTGCCGGCGCCGCAGTGCAAACGGCTCCGGCCCCCACTGCCACCGATCGTGAATTCGTGATGGACGACGTCTCCCTTACCGAAATGATCGACATCCTGGCCAAGCGGATGAAGATCAATTACATTTTGGATAAGCGCGTCAACGGTTCGGTCACGATCCACACGTACGGCGAAGTGAAGCCGGTGGATTACATGCCGCTGTTGATGACGATTCTGCGCGTGAACCAGGCCACCATGGTGCAGGTGGGCGACCTCTATCGCATCGTCCCGACCTCGGCCGTTTCGAACCTGCCGATTCCTCCCACGACCAATGCGGATCCCAAGACCATGCCGGAAGACGAGCGCATGATCCTGAATCTGGTGTTCCTGAAATACACCACCGCCAGCGAAATTCAGAAGCTGATCCATCCGTTCCTGGGCGAAGGCGCGACCGATTCGATCTATGAGGCGGCCAACCTGCTGCTGATTCAGGACAACAGCCGCAACATGAAGCGGACCATGGATCTGATCAATCAGTTCGACAGCGACATGTTCGCCGGGCAGCGCGTCAAATTGTTCGACATTAACAACAGCCGTCCGAGCGACCTGGTGAAGGAACTGGAGTCGGTATTCAAGGCATACTCGCTTTCGGATAAGAGCAGCGTGCGCTTTGTGCCCGTGGACCGGATCAATACGATCATCGCGGTAGCGCCGAATCCCGGCATCTTCACGCAGGTGAAGGAGTGGATCGATAAGCTCGATATCCCGGTGAAGCTGACTGCCGGGACCATGAACAACTATGTGTACCGGTTGAAATACGGCAATGCGGCTACCGTCGCGATGGCCATCATGGCGCTGTATAGCGGCAATCCTTACGCGCTGATGGGCATGGCGGCGAGTGCGAACAGCAGCATGTACGCCGCAGGCATGGGGCTGAACGGCACCGGCGGCATGGGCGGTATGGGTATGGGTGGCGGCATGGGTATGGGCGGCGGCTATGGCATGGGCGGCGGTTACGGCATGGGCGGCGGCATGGGCATGGGTGGCGGCTATGGGATGGGCGGCGGCTATGGCATGGGCGGCGGCTACGGCATGGGCGGCGGTATGGGCATGGGTGGCGGCTACGGCGGAAATCCTTACGGCAACCAGTCGTATCCGGCAGCCGGAACCTCGGGCGTCAATGGGACCGGAGCGGCCGGACTGACGGGGCAGTATCTGGGCAACAACGGCGCTGCCGGTGCGGGAGCGGCGATGCCTCCCAATATGCCCCACGTGATTCCGAACCCGTTCGACAATACGCTGCTGATTCAGGGGACGCCGCAGGACTACGAGCAGATTAAGAATCTTCTGTTGCAACTCGACGTGGCGCCGCGGCAGGTGCTGATCGAAGCCAAGATTTACGAAGTGGATTTGACCAACGAATTCGCCATGGGAGTGGAGTCCGCGCTGCAGGCGCGCACCGCCAATCCGCCGCAGTACTCGGGCGGACCGGGTGGAACGCTGGCCGCATCGCGCTGGCTTGCGGCGACAGCGAGTTCAGGCGGACTCAATCTGACGACGGGCTTACTGGTATCGAAGAGTCGAGAATTGCTGGCGCTGATTACGGCCAACGAATCGAAGACCAAGGGGAAACTGATTTCGGCGCCCAGCATCATTGCCACCGATAGCGTGGCGGCCACGATGAACGTGGGCAGCCAGGTGCCGGTGCTGACATCGCAGGGCGTGGCCGGGGGCGTGCAGTCCGGAGGCAGTTCGGTATTCGCCAACACGATCAGCAATCAGAGCACGGGC
>DASZMZ010000279.1:0-14124 GCA_035551455.1 Candidatus Sulfopaludibacter sp. | reverse complement strand
CGCAGCGTCGGAATCTGACCTTCCGAATATTTGTGATCCTCGGCAAAGACGGGGTCGTTGTCGGTGTTGCCGTCCATCGTCACGGAGTTGGAGAGTGCCACCGACGAGACTCCTGGAATGGCTTCCATGCGGCGCATGATTTCCCGATCGGTCTGCACCACCTGTTCCGGCGTGGCGCCCTGAGATTCCGGAATGAAGACGCGAAGTGTGAGCAGTTCGCCCGGCGCCTTGAATCCCGGAGGCACCTGCTTGAGCGCAACGATCGTGCGAATCATCAGGCCGGAACTGACGAGCAGCACCAGCGCCAGAGCCACCTGCACCACCACCAGAACGCTGCGCGCCCGGTGCCGTTCCTTTCCCTGACTGCTATTGCGGCCGCCCTGCCGCAGCGTACCGGAAATGCCGGCGCCCGCGTACTTCATGACCGGCAGAACGCCGAAAAACAGACCGGCGACGAGAGAGGTTAGCAGCGTGAACAGCAACGCCGAGGTATCGATGCCGATCTCGTCGAGACGCGGTAAACTGGCCGGTCCCAGGCGCACCAACAATCGCAGCGCGACGTAGGCCAGCGCGAGTCCGGCAGCGCCGCCGATCAAGCCCAGAGTCACACTCTCGGTGAGAAGTTCGCGAGCCAGGCGGCCCCTGCCCGCGCCTAACGCAGCGCGCACCGCCAGTTCCTGCTGGCGTCCTTCCGCGCGCACCAGCAGCAGATTCGCTACATTGGCGCAGGCGATGAACAGAACGATCCCCACCGTTCCCATCAGCACCCACAGCACTTTGCCGATATCGCCGATCACGTCCTCTTTCAACGGATGGACGTCGGGACCCAGCCGCGCCTCTTCGATCATCTTGGCGCTCAGGCCGGGCGCAGGCGGGAACTTGGTGAGCAGCATCGGGAGCATGCGGGCCACGTCGGCATTGGCGGCGGCGATGCTGACGCCCGGCCGCAGACGCGCGATGGCACGAAAGCTGAAATTGCCAATGAAGGTTTTGGACCGATCGAACCGGAACGGCACCACCAGCGATGGCTGGCGATTCATGAAGCGGAAATCGCGCGGCATCACACCGATGATCTGCCGGGCTTCCCCGTCGGCAACAATGTTGCGGCCGATCACCTGCCGGTCGCCGCCGAATCGCTGCTGCCAATATCCATACGAGAGCAGCGCGGTGCGCGGCGCGGCGGGCGAATCCTCCTGTCGAGTGAAGGCGCGGCCCAGCACCGGCTGCACACCCAGAATGGAAAACATGCCGTCGGTCATGCTGAGGATGGGAACTTCTTCGGGCTCCGCGACGCCCGTGACACTCATCGTGTCGTTTCTCCAGAGGCCGATGTCCTGGAACGCACGACTCTCCTCGCGATACGTGAAATAGGTGGCCGGCGACGCTTCCAGTTTCTTGACGCTGATACCTGGCGCGGTTTGCCACACGCCCACTAACTGCTCAGCTTTCGGAAACGGGAGCGGCTTGAGCAGGATGCCGTTGAGCACACTGAACAGCGCCGCGTTCGCCCCGATGCCGACAGCCAGCGTGAGGATCACGATTCCGGTAAACGCGGGCGAACGGCGCAAGCGCCGCCCCACCTGCAGCAACTGACTCATACCGCCTAATACGGTGGGGCGCGCCGAAAGTTCGCAAATATTGTTAGAAAGCTAACGGGAAGTCCAGCCGCCGTCGATCAAAATGTCCGTGCCGGTGATGTAAGCGCCGCCCTCTCCGCAAAGGAACAGCGCCAGATTTCCCACTTCCTCCACTTTGCCCCACCGATTGAGGGGCGTGTTGGACATGAACTGCTGGTTGATCTCCGGATTCTGCAGCAGCGCCGTATTCATCTCCGTGGCGAACGGTCCCGGACTGATGCCCACCACGGTGATGGCTTCGGGCGCCAGTTCCTGGGCCAGCGCGCGCGTGAGCCCCAGTAGTCCGGCCTTGCTGGCCGAATACGCGGTTCTGCCGGGAAGGGAAATGTGGCTCATGATGGAAGTCAGGTTCAGGATGCGGCCGTAGCCGCGCCCCTTCATGTGCGGAATCATGGCGCGGCACATGAGGAACACCGAGGTCAGGTTGGTGTCCGTAATCTTGCGCCACTCCTCCAGCGAGTATTCCACCAGCGGTTTGCGAATATTGGTGCCGGCATTGTTGATCAGGATATCCACGCGGCCGAATTGCGTGACCACCAGTTCCGCCAGGGTGGACACCTGCGCCTCATCCGTCACGTCGGCGATGAACACCTGCGCCATCGCGCCCAGCGCCGCGGCTTCCCGCGCCGTCTCCTCCAGCTTTTCTTTATCGCGCGCCACCAGCGCCAGCTTCGCGCCCGCACCGGCCAGAGCCAGCGCCATCGCCTTGCCCAAGCCGCGGCTCGCACCGGTGATCACCGCGACCTTCCCTTCCAGAATGTTTGACATGGTACCTGCCATTATCACCAATTGGTGATGGAGCCATCGGGACGGTAATAAAGTTGGCGATTGCGAATGGGCTCGGTAACTTCGCCGATGAGTTTGAGCGGCTTCAGATCCAGTTCCACGCCCAGCCCCGGCCGGTCATTGGGATACAGTTTGCCGTTCTTGAAATCGAGCGCCGCGGGCAGGTGCGCGAACGTCTTCCCTTGAAAGTTGTATTCCATCAGCACAGGACCGGAGAACGTGCCCAGCGAATTCACCAGCGCCGCGGTGGCAATCGGTCCGGTGAAGTGCGGCACGATTCCCACAAAGTGCGTCTCGCAGATCGCCGCCACTTTCATCATCTCCGTGATGCCGCCCACGTTGGGCAGCGTGGCGCGGAGGAAGTCGATATCGTGCGCCTCCACCAGCTTATTGAAGTCCCAGCGATTGCCCCACTCTTCCCCGGCGGCAAGCGGCACTTTCACGGCGCGGCGCAGAATCGGCAGATCCTCGGAGAAGGCCTCGGTGCGGACCGGATCTTCCACGAAGAACGGCGCCAGGCTCTCGATCAGGCTGCAGCCGCGGATCGCCTCATTCAGATCGAAGCGTTGGTGAAAATCGATGACGAAGTCGCCGTTCTTGCCCACTCCTTCGCGCACCTGTACGCAATCGTCGTAGGTCTGGTTGATGCGTTCCCGCGCATTGAACGTGCTGCCGCCGCGAGCGTCGGCGGCGCCCATGCGGAAGGCCCGGTACCCGGCTTCGATCGTCGCCTGCGCCCGCTCCTTCAAACTCATGCCGGGCTTGATGGTGGGAATGGTGCCGGCGGTGTTGTAGCATTCGCAGAAGTTGCGTACGGTGCCGCCCAGCACCGCGTGCACCGGCAGTCCCAGCGCCTTGCCTTTGATATCCCAAAGGGCCAGATCCAGCGCGCCCAGGCCATGCAGTTTCTCGCGACCCGGTGGATAAAAAAAGGACCGCGACATATCCTGCCACAGATGCTCGATGAAGTGCGGATCCTGTCCAATCAGCCTTCCGGCGCACTGCTCCAGCGTGTCTTTGGAGCCGCCCTCGCCAATGCCGGTGAGGCCGCCATCGGTCTCCACCGTCACCACCATGTCGCTCTGATTGAAGAGTTGGTTGCGGTTGGGCGGTTCGTAAATCCGCACTCGCGTAATCTTCATTTTGGGCGTGGCGGCCTGCACGCGCGGAAGACCGGCGAGTGCCGCGCCGGCCACTGGGGCGGCGCGAAGAAAGCTCCTGCGATTCATGGCATCTCCTCAGCTTGTAAACTACCATCTATCGATGTAGATGGGATGGGCCGGGGCTCTGCCTTCGCACCAGTAACGGTCGAAATCCGTGATGCCCGCCAGTTCGGTGAGCAGTTCCTCGTCGATCCATTGGCGGCCGGTGGCCTTTTGCGGTTCCTGCCCGAACAACGCCAGCGAAGCGTCACAGAGAATCTCGGGGGAGCGCCATTGCGAACGGTCGGCCATCTTCCAGTTGATGGAGGCCTGTGTTTCGATGATGGTGCGCGGCCACAAGCTATTCGCGGCGATGTTGTCCTTGCGGTGCTCCGCCGCCACGCCGATGGCGATGCGCGCCATGCCCAGTTTGGAAAGCATGTAGGCCACCTTGCCGGGCGATGGATCCACGTGCAGGCGCGGACACATGTTGAGAATGTGGCCCCACTGCTGCTTCACCATATGCGGCAGGGCATAATAGCAGGCCACGTAAGCGGCGCGCGCGTTCACGTCCATCATCAGGTCGAAGCGCTTGGGCGGCGTATCCAGAATGGGCCGAGTCCAGATGGCGCCCGCGTTGTTGACCAGAATGTCCAGGCGTCCGAACTCGGCCACGGTCCGCTCAATCATATTGCGGATGGCGTCTTCGTCCCGCACGTCCGTGGCCACGGCGAGAGCACGCCCTCCCGCGCTGGCGATCTCCTCGACAGTGTCGTGAATGCTGCCGGGCAGTTTCTCGGTGGATTCTTCGCTCTTGGATGCGACGGTCACGGCGGCGCCTTCGCGTGCCAGGCGAAGCGCCAGAGCTTTTCCGATACCGCGGCTGGCGCCCGTGACAATCGCCACACGGCCGTGCAAATCGGGATGGAGGACCGCAGAGTTCATGACTTAGTATGGCGCGCCGCCGAGCGGCAGACTTCGCCGAAAGCGTCCTTTATAAAGTCGCGAAGTTTGTCCACGTCGGGCGCTGCCTGGGAATCGGCGGTAAGACCGAAGAAGAGTTTGCCGTTGTAGCTTTGCGCCGCGCAACCCACGCCCAGTTCATATCCCGTGGGCACTTGCGGATACGAGGCCACCATTCGCCTGCCCACGCAATAAAGCGGCACCGGCGAGCCCGGCACGTTCGTACAGATGATGTTGAAGAGTGGAACGGGTAGCTGCAGCGTCGGAATGGCCGCCCAGAAAAGTTTCTGCACCGGCGGCGGCGCGGCCCCCAGCCAACTGGCCGCGATGGCTACCAGTTCGGCGGCGCGCGCGCCCTTCATCGCCTGCGTCCGCGCGGCCACGGCCTGCAGCATGCGCATGGGATGCGGCTCATTCATCGGCAGAATCACCGGCATGAAAGTGATCCGGTTGCCCAGCGCCTGAATCTGCTCCTCACTCCGGATATTCACCGGACACACCACGTGCAGGTAGCGCTTAGACACGCTCTCGCCGTGCAGCTTGACGTACTTGACCAGCGCGCGATTCAGGACCGTCAAGATCACGTCGTTGACTTTGCATCCTACCTTGGCGCGCACCGCCTGCAAGTCCGCGAAATCGAATTCGGCCCACGTGAAAAGGCGCTCGCCCGTGCAGGGCTTGTTGAAGGGCAGGCGCTGGGCTGGCGTGGCAAACTCGGGCAGCAGGGCCGTCAATTCCTGCAATCCGGCCTGCATGCCGTCGCTGAGTAGCGATTGCGCAAAGTCCAGCATGCCCGCTTCGGCGGCGATCAGATTTTGCAGCGAACTGTGCACCGCGCTGGTCAGAGCGTCGGGCAGGGTCTGCTCAGGCGCCGGAGGAGGCGGCGTTCTCCGGCGGGCTTTGCCGGTGGCGCGCGAAGCTTCCGCCGAAGGATCCAGCATGATCTTCAGCAGCGCCGCGCCGGAAACGCCGTCGGCCAGCGAGTGATGAACGCGCGCGATCATGGCGCCGCGCCCATCGCGCAGCCCATCCACCACGTAGAGGTCCCACAGCGGCTTGCCGCGATCCATCACCGTGCTCAGAATGCGTCCGGCCAGTGCGGAGAGCGCGGCCTCATCGCCCGGCGGATCCACTTCCACGCGGAAAATGTGGCGCGTAATGTCGAAATTCGGATCGGGCTCCCACGTGGGGTATCCCAGGTCGTAAGGCGGGGAGACCACCACTTGCTGGTAGCGCGGCAGCAGGTAGAGTTTGGAATCGATGTTCCGGACGAATTCATCGAACGGAATCGGCTCTTCGAAAACGCCCACCGCCGCAATGTGAAGCGGAATCTCCTTACGTTCCAGATACAGGAACGCCGCGTCCACGCCGGACAGTCGCCGGCCTGGCGCGATTGCGCGGGCGGAGGCGGCGCTCACAGGCAACTGGCGTGACTGCCGACGGCTTCCTCTTCATCCGAACAGTCATCGCCGGCGGCGGCATCTTTGCGGCAGCTACGCTGCCAGAGTTCGAATGCAATGGCGTCCATTTCTTCGTCTTCATTGACGCCGGGAACGAGATCGTTTCCAAGCATAATCAGACCTCCGACTCCGCTTTGTAGATTAGGACGCTTCGCCGGGCATGTCAACGGGGGTGGCGGCAGTGCCGGCTTGACAGCCTGCGCCGGCTGGCCTACGTTTAGTTAGATTGCCGGTCGATGAGAAGTTGCTCGCGAGGCTGATTTCGCGGATCACGATTGCGGACGGCTCGCGCGAGCGCATTCCCGTCGTCGCTCCCTTCACCGGGGCGACACTCGCCGCCATCCCCGCTTGCACCGGGTGCGATGTGGAAGCAGCCGTAGCGACCGCCCGCGCCGCTCAGCCTGAATGGGCCGCATTGCCCGTCGTGCACCGAGCTCGCATCTTTCTCCGCTTCCACGATCTGCTCTTGCAGCGTCAGGACGAGGTGTTGGACCTCATCCAATTGGAGAACGGCAAGGCCCGCCGCCATGCCTTTGAAGAAGTCCTGGACACTGCGATTGTCGCCCGTTACTACGCCCGTCATGCGGGCCGCCTGCTCCGTCCGCGGCGGCGCAAAGGTGCGTTGCCGCTGCTCACCAAGACGTACGAATACCGAGTGCCGGTCGGCGTAGTCGGGCTCATCGTTCCGTGGAACTATCCGCTCAATCTCGCCATCACCGACGCCATTCCGGCTCTCATCGCGGGGAATACGGCGGTGCTGAAACCCGATCCGCAGACCAGTCTGACGGCGCTCTGGGCCGTGGATCTGCTGCGAGAAGCAGGACTGCCCGACGGCGTCCTCCGCGTGATTACCGGCGATGGAGCGCTGCTCGGTCCGGCACTCTGCGAACACGCCGGCTACATCATGTTCACCGGCAGCACCCGCGTCGGTCGTCTGGTGGCGCGCCAGGCAGCCGACCGCCTGGTGGGCTGCTCGCTCGAACTCGGCGGCAAAAATCCCATGCTCGTGCTGGCTGATGCCGACCTGCAAGCGGCCGTTGATGGCGCCATTCGCGGCTGCTTCGTGGGCGCTGGCCAGGTCTGCATCTCCATGGAGCGGATTTACGTGGACCAGTCCATCTACGCCGAGTTCGTGGCGCGTTTCGTCACACGCGCGAAAAATCTGAAACTCGGCGCGCAGATGGACTACTCGGCGGAGATGGGCTCGCTCACCTCGGCCGCCCAATTGGCGCGGGTGGAAGATCACGTAGCGGATGCATTGAAAAGAGGAGCGGTCCTGGAATCGGGCGGCCTCCGCCGTCCCGACCTCGGACCGCTATTTTATGAGCCCACCATCCTCACCGGCGTGCGCGAGAATATGAAGCTCTACGGCGAGGAGACTTTTGGACCCGTGGTTTCGGTTTACCCGTTCGCCACGGAAAGGGAAGCCGTGGAACTCGCCAATCAAACTCCGTACGGCCTCAACGCCAGCGTGTGGACGCGGAATACACGCCGCGGCGTCGCTTTGGCCGCCCGGATTCAGGCCGGCAGCGTCAACGTGAATGAGGCGTATGCTGCTGCCTGGGGCTCTGTGGATTCGCCTTCCGGGGGGATGAAACAATCGGGCCTGCATCCGCGGCACGGTGCGGAAGGGATTCTCAAGTTCACCGAATCCCAGACCATTGCCGTGCAGCGGATCATTCCGATTGCCCCCTCGCATGGCGTCAGCGCGCAAACCTACGCGCGCGTGATGACGCGGCTGCTCAGCCTGCTGCGGTACATCCGCGTCATCGGCTGAGACTACGGCATGTCAATCAGGTGGCCGGAGACGTTTACCGTGAAGATGAAGAAGCTGGGACCGAATCCGGAATAGGCCATGTTTACCGACAGCGAATCAGCGTATATAGCGACTTTCTGATTGGTGGTGAACTGTTGCGCGCTGATTTCTCCTGACATCGGAAGATAGTAGCTCAAAGCCGGACCGCTATTGATGCTATTAGTCAGCAGGACAACCGGTTGGATGGGGCCTCCCGAGGAAGCCGAAGTACCGTGCGCCTCCACGAAATCCACCACCAGGCGCTTGCCGGCGGGGATCGTCACGATGCCGCCGCTAAGTCCTCCGTTGAAGCTGAAGGTCGCCTGAAACGCGTTGCGTCCCGGCGAGTCTTCATCTCTCACCAGGGCGTACTTTACCTGGGCGAGCAGCTTTTTGGGCGTGACCATCACGCCGGTTGTCAGAATGGCGCCCACAACCGCGGCCGCCAGGAATCGTTTTTTCCAAGTCATCATGCGAGTTTCCTCCGTAAAGTGAAGATCAGTGCCGCTCCAGCGGCGAGTAACAGAAAAGTACCTGGCTCCGGTGTGCTTGCGAATCCGGCGCTCGATGTGACATCCAGTGCGTAGTCGGAAGTGCGGATGGAGTCGCTGGCCGAATCATAGTAATCGCCCAAACCGATAAACCCGTCCCCCAGCGCGTAAAAGCCGGGGAACATTTCAGCGAACGAAAAATTATCGAACGCAGTCAGAGCGACGGTGTAAGTCCCCGCGGCAAGCCCCGGAAGACTCAACGACGGATCCGCACAACCCAAGCATCCGTCATCGTTCGATGCAAGGAATGTGGCCGTGGGACCGAAGCCGGTAAAAACCGTCAGATACGAATCGAATCCGCCCGAGGGAATTACTTGCCCGTGCCCATTAATCCCCCCTGCGTATCCCCAGCTCTGGAAAGAAACATCCGAGGTGGTGGAAATGGAGAATGTGGTGAGAAACACGTCGTTCGCGTCCGAGGGGTTTAGCGAACCGGTATAGGAGATGGTGCTGGCCTGAAGCGAGGCCACTAAAACTGGTAGTAGCAGAAATCGGTGGTTCATAATCGAACCAAGATTAGACAAAATCGGCGGAAAGCGGCCCACTAGTATTGATAGGGTCGTTCAGGAACAGTACTAGAAAGTGTGCGTTTTCTGACGATTGGATTAGATCTGCGGAGTTTCGCCGGCAAGCCGGTGAGCCACCAGATGATAAACGATGGGGTTAAAGACCAGGCCAATGTGCGTGGCGGAGACTTCGAAATCGTTGCGTGCGTCGCCAGTCATGCAGACCTGCCAGTCCACGATTCCGTCGGTGCGGGTGTAAACGGCAGTTTGCGTAATGGATTTGGGCAGGCGCGCCGTCAACGACTCCAGAAAGCGGCAGGTGCACGCCCCCGTGTAACAGGATGGAAGAACGCCGCTGCCGTGCCGGTTCAGAATCTGGCCGCGCACTAGTTCGGCGGCCCGCAAAATCGAAGGGTGAACCGCGACGCCGCGGAACGGCGCCCCCAGGGTAATCACGGAGGCAATCTTCTCTGGCGTCTGCGAAGCAACCGCCCGAGCCAGTACTCCTCCCAGGCTGTGTCCCAGCAGATGGACCTTGCGTTTGGTCTCTTTGTGGGCTTTGCGGATGGTCTCGTTCAGACGCTGCTTGATCAGCAGATTCGGGCACTCGGCATTCAGCCCGATCTCGGAACAGTAGGCCTTATATCCGATTCGCTCCAGCCAGGCGCGCATTTCCGCCAGGTAGAAATCCGTGGCCATGAAGCCCGGAATTACCACCACGGCAGACCCGTCCCCTTTCGGTATTCCGAACCCCCAATAGACCGGCGATACGCGGAGATAAACCATCTCTACGCCCACCAGCAATTCCTGCCAGATTGGCAGTTGCACGGCTGCGTAGTCTCGTCGAACTTCCTGGCGGCGAGTGACCATCCGTATCAGTTTACCCCACGGTAAGTTATTGCGGGGCCTTTGGTTGTGGAGGGAGAGACCAGTCTGTTCAAGCCCGGCAGAAAAGCCCGCGCGCTGGCCTCAATCACGTCCGTGGACGCACGTCAGTACCACCCGGCTTTCGCCAATTCCTACATCCTCGGGCCGCAGGATTTCGGAACGCGTGCGCCAGTTTAGGCCACCGGCGAACACCGCGGGGCGGCATTCACCGGCGGCCTCTTACAGCCGCAGTTCGCTCCTAAACTGCGACTGCTGCCGCGGCTTTACCTTTGCTCTGCTTCTTGGGTTTCGGCGCCGGCGGCGGAGTCTTGTGGGCCACCGCACGGGCAGGCTTTGCGGCGATATCCAACATGGCTTTTTGCGCGGCCACAAAGGTGTCCACCGTCTGCCGGGTCAGGTCGGCGAGAGCGGCGGGCGGCAGGGGATTCATCACATCGACGGCGCGGCGGGCTGTGGCCATGCTGACGGCCATCTGCTGCGCAGCTACGTCCAGCAATTTCTTTTGCGCATCGATGAAGGCCTCGGCGGCTTCCCGGGCCATTTCGGCCAGTTCGGTATCGCGGGCTTCACTATGCTTGCCATTGCCCTTCCCCGTGGCATGCTGCGTCTCTTCGGCCACCGCGTCCAGGAATTTCTTCTGGCTGCGAACGAAGTTCTCCACGCTTTCCCGAGCCAGGTCCGCCAGTCCCTTACCCGAGAAAACATCCCCCGTCTTGCCGGAGTCAATCCAGGCGTCGGCCTGTTTGGCCGCCAGCGTGAGGAAGTGCTGCTGCATTTCGAGGAACGTGTCCACTCCGCGGCGCAGCAGTCCGGTCACCGCGCTCAGCGGCGCAATGGCCTCGACGCGCTCCTGTACGCCCGACATCAGGATTTCATTCTGGCGCTCCGCCAGGTGCAGCAGCACCCGCTGCGAGGCGATGAAATTCGACAGGCCTTCTCCGGCCACCTCGGTCAGCGCCGATGCCGGCAGGGAGCGAGCCGCCTCAAACCGCTCCTTGACTGCTTTGAACGTGTTGGCGTTTTGCCGCATCACCAGGTCCAACAGGATTTTCTGGGTGGCGAAAAAACTTTCCGTGCCTTGCCGTGCCCAGTCTGCCATCATGGCCACTGGGGAAGAGATCCGGGTGTGTGTCTCGGCTCCCGGTTTACGCTTCTCTGGCATTGCTCGCTCCTTTTTTGCTGCATTGCAGCATCTGCAGATAATATAGATCTTCGGACCTTTTTGTGTCAATATAAAAAAGAGATACCGCAGTGCAGCAAGCAGTGATTATCCGGAAATACGCGAACCGGCGCCTCTACGATACGGGTTCGCGCCGGTATGTGAATCTGGAAGACCTAGCGGCCATGATTCGCAAAGGTCTGGACATCAAAGTCTTAGACGCCAAAACGGGGGAAGATCTCACCCGCGTCGTGCTGACCCAGATCATTGTCGAAGATGCCAAAGACCAGCCTACCGGCCTGCCGCTGGAATTGCTCCGTCAGTTGATTCTGGCTAGCGACCGGGCCGGCCAGGAATTCCTCATGTCGTACCTGAAGAGTGCTTTCGATACCTATCAAAAGGTGCAGGAGACGGTGCAGGACCGTCTCAGTTCGGTGCGCGAGGCGGCCTTCTCTCCCCTGAACCTGGTCACCAGTTTTCTGACTAAGCCGGCGCCCCCCGCCGCCGAGGCCGAAGTGGAGCAATTGCGCCGCAGAGTGGCCGAATTGGAATCCCTCGCCGCTCGGCCGAGCCCCAAACGCAAGCGAAAGAGCAGCCCCGAATGAGATGATCGCCGCCGCCGAACTCGCTTCCCTGGCGTGCTTCGTGCCGGTGGAAAGCCTTGTTCCTCAAGCACATGCGAAGTGGCGACCGCTGGTGCGCGACGCCCTGGAATTTGTTTTTTCAAATCTCTCTCCGGGACGTCTGACAGTTAAACTCTCCGAGCAAATGGCCCTCCCCGCAGGGGCCGCTCCGGAGCAGCGCCTGCTCCTTCTCATCTCCCGCATGCCCGGTCTTCAGAAGTTGGGACAAGTCCTGGCGCGCAATCGCCGTCTCTCGCCCGCCCTCCGCGAGGCGCTCGAGGAACTGGAAAACGGCATGTCGGACGCCCAACCCGGCGAAATCCGCGACATCGTCCGCCGCGAATTGGGAGCCCGCCTCGAAGCCCACCGCGTCGAGATAGCCTCCGCGATCCTGAAAGAGGGTAGCGCGGCAGCCATTCTGCCCTTCACCTGGCAAAATCCCGGCGGCGAGCGCGAGCGCGGAGTCTTTAAGGTCCTAAAGCCTTACGTGCCCTCCTTTTTTGCCGAGGATATGGACCTCCTCCAGAAGCTGGGCGAGTATCTATCTTCCCCCGAACGCGGCTACCAATTCGCCGTCCGCGACCTGCGCGAGATGATCGCCGAAGTCCGCATGCTGCTCGAACACGAACTGGAGTTTACCCGCGAGCAGGCCACCTTGGTCGAAGCAGCCCGCGGCTACCGCGCCAGCATCGGGATTCGCGTGCCGCGGCTCATTCCGCAACTCTGCAGCCCCTGTGTCACGGCCATGAGCGAAGAGACCGGCGTAAAGGTAACCGACGCCTGCCGCCGCTCCCCCATTCGCCGCCAGCGGATCGCCCGCCAGTTGATCGAAGCCCTGTTGGCCGTTCCCTTGCTCTCCCGCGCCGACGTTGCCGTCTTTCACGCCGACCCGCACGCCGGCAACCTGCTCTATGACGAGCCCAACCGCGAATTGGTGATGCTCGATTGGGCCTTGGCCGAACGGCTGAACCTGGAATCGCGCCGCTATCTGGTGCTGCTGGCCCTCATGATGGTGCTGCGCAACCGGGAGGGGGTCCTCGAGGCGGCCCTGGCGCTAGGCCGTTCCAAAAAACGCCATGTAATTTCGCGCGCCGTGGATCGTTTTTTTCACGAGATGTCCCCGCTCCACCGCCCCGGAGTGCTGGACGCTATGCGTCTTCTGGATAATCTCGCGCTGGAAGGCGTCCACTTTCCCGCGCCCCTATTCCTGTTTCGCAAGATCGTCTTCACCCTCGATGGTGTGCTCCACGATGTTGAAGAATCGGAAGTTCGCATCGAGGAAGTCATCGTCCGCGAGTACCTCACGCGCTGCGCAGCCAGCCTGGGTGTATTCCACGAGCCCCTAACTGTACGCGATCTCACGTGGCGTTTGGTACGAGCCTTGCTAACGGCTCGCTAGGAGCAGTCCTCGCCTTGAAGCCCGAAGGAATCCTGGAATTATCTGGTAGTTTCGGGTATCATTCTCTTATTCGCTCCGAAACCCGGACGCCCGTTGTGACCGTCCGTCAAAACCACGTAGTTTCTTGGAGGTGCCTCAGTGCCGACCCCCTTGGTAGATCGCTCCTCAGTGCGGCAGGTATCGCCCTGCTGCTCTCTATTTCGGCCTTCGGCCAGCAAACAGATGTCGCTAAGTTCGACGCTTATGTTGGCTATGCTTTCCTGAACAGTCCGCATATCGGCCTTTTTGAAAATGGAATGGCGGCTCAGATCGGATACCGGCCGAAGCGGTGGCTTTCGTTCGGGTTCGACTACACCATCGGCCAGGGAAATTTGAATCTGACTCCAAACATGCTGCCGGACGCTCTGCAGAGTCAACTCGGCGGGCAGCTTGGCCAGTTGGTGAAAGCCGGCCTCATTCCACCCACTTATAGCTTGACCGTTCCGGCTCACTCGGTCTCTCAGACCTTTGCCGTGGGTCCGCAACTGGCCTATCGCCGGATGACGCACGCCACTCTGTTCCTGCGCCCGGTGTTTGCAGGCGCCATCCGTGAAGTGGCCAAACCGCATCCTACGGACGCCATCGCCACCAGTGTGGCCAACGAACTGGCGCCCAGCGGACGCAAATCGGATATCGCACCCTTTGTCGGCTTCGGCGGCGGGTTCGATATCATCGTCAACCGTTCCTTCGCCTGGAGGACGCAGGCCGACCTGGTCTACGACCATCTGTTCAACGACTTGTTGAGGGACGGGCGCTTCACGGTCCGTTTCTCCACCGGCCCGGCCTTCAATTTCGGCAAGAACATCGCCAAATAGCGGCTACCCCAATTTCGAGGGCAGTTCCAGCATCGGTCCCATCCATTGGAGCTGCCGCTCGATGTCGGGGTGTTGCTGGTACTTGCGGCGTACAGAGTCAATGGTCTCGCCGCGGACTTCGATGTTCTTGAGGTCGTATTGACCCACGCCGAAGTCGGCGCAATACCGCAGGTAGCCGGGCCATTCGGGATTGATTCCCATGGTCTCCAGCGCCACACGGTCGGCGGATACGAAATCGGTGGATGCAATCGCCATGCGCGAAGGAACCGGCGTACCCGAATTCGGCCCGTTGCCTTCCATCCCTTCGTAGCCATCGATAACTGCCGCGCCGAAAAACGGCCGCAGAGCCTGCGCCGAAAGG
>DASZMZ010000278.1:0-31301 GCA_035551455.1 Candidatus Sulfopaludibacter sp. | reverse complement strand
GCCAGAGGAGCGCGCGAGCGTAGTCGCCGGACCAGAAGAGCGTGCCGGCCAGATACAGCGCGAACTGATGCTCCGACTGGCGGAAGAGCGCGCGATAGTCCCGGCTTGCGCTGGGCTTTTACCGGTCGATGAGGCGCTCGTCGGGAATCATGGGTCCTTCGATGCCGGTGGTGTCGAGGGGGACTCCGGGGAGCATGCGGCGCGGCTGGACGGTCTTGGGCGCGAGCAGGCGGCGCAGGATGTAGGGCACGATCTGCCACAAGCGGCGGGACGGGAAGGCGCGGAGCAGCCAGAGGAGCGCGCGAGCGTAGTCGCCGGACCAGAAGAGCGTGCCGGCCAGGTACAGCGCGAACTGCTGCTCCGACTGGCGGAAGAGCGCGCGCGGTAGTTCCGGCTGGCGTTGGCGAACGCCCGCGGCCACCAGCGTGCGGGCGCGCCACATCTCGCCGACGTCCGACGACATGGCGCCGGGCGAGCGGCGATAGCCCACCAGCAATTCGGGTACGACGGCGACGGCGTGGCGCGCGGCGATCTTCAGGGCGAGGTCCCAATCCTCACAGGATCGGAGGCTTTCGTCGTAGCCGCCGGCCTCTTCCACGCAGCGGCGCCGGAATAGGGGCGTGCTGGCGTTGCCCAGGAAGTTGACCTGGAGCAGCGTGGGCAGCCTGTCGCCTTCGACGCGCCACCGCGGCAGGCAGTCCAGAACGAGGCCGGAGCCATCGATGCGGACCGACCAGCAGTAGACGAAGCCCGTCCGCTCGCCGGCCTCCTGGATGCGGCGCACCTGGCGCTCGATCTTGGCCGGGTCCCATAGATCGTCGGCGTCGAGAGGAGCGATGAAGGGGCCGGTGGATTCGGCGATGGCGCGATTGCGGGCGCGGCCCACGCGGCCGTTGGCCTGGCGGATGAGGCGGATGCGCGGGTCCTGGGCGGCCAGCGATTGGACGAGGGCCACTGTGTCATCGGTGGAGCCATCGTCCACCACGACGATCTCGAGGTTGGGGTAGGTCTGGCGGGCGGCGGATTCGATGGTGTCGGCGACGGTGGTTTCGCCGTTATAGACCGGTACGATGACGGAGACGAGCGGACCCGGCATGCGGCTATCGGGCCCCCCGCAATTGCCAGACAAGCCATTGGCCCAGACGGCGGGGACGGCTCAGCACGCGGCCGAGGAATCGGGCCTTTTCGACTAGCGGCGCGGCCAGGAACCAGGCGACGAGCTTGGGGGATCCGGCTTGCGACAGCGCCATGGCCGAATAGCGCTTGGGCGCGGCGGCGCGAGGGGCAGCGACGGTGGCCAGGATGTCGGGATAGGTCATGGCGGACCAGCCGGCGTGGGAATCGACAGCCTCGGCGCGGACGGCTTCGCAGAGTGGCGATGGGCCGGCATCCAACTCGTTTTCAGGGGCGGGATAGCGGAGCATGCAGGAGAGGACGCCGAGGTCCGGCCGGCTGCGGAAGGCGGCGTCGGCGCGGGAGAGGTAGACGGGTTCGAGACGAACGCTCTGGGTGAGGAAGGCCGCGGCGAGGAGGCGCGGCGATTCGGCGAAGAGCGCGGCGACGCCGGCCGAGCGGGCGGCGGCCAATGAGGGGCTGGCCAGTGGCACGACCTTGCATCCCGGTAAGGCTGCGATCGCGAAGCGCTCGTCGACCACGGCAACGATCGCGCGCGGCGGCATGGTCTGGTTGGCGATGGCGGCCAGACACTCGTTCAGCAACTCGGGCCTTTCCAGGCACGTGACCACGACGCCCATGCCGTCGCGGTCCGTGGGGACGGGAACGGAGACGGACGACGGTGGACGCTGCGCCAGGCGGGAGCGCAGTTCCAGGTGCTGCCGGAGGACGGCCTCGTTGGAGCAGATGCCGCGGACGGCGGCTTCGGCATGGCGGCCCATGGCGGCGCGTTGAGCGGGCGGCGTGGCGAGTACGCGGCGCAAGGCCGCGGCCAGACCGGCGGGCGTGACGTCGGCCGAGACCCAGCCGGACTCGCCATCCGTGACCAACTCGCGCATACCGCCGTTGGGCGAGACCATTACCGGGAGTCCGGTACACATGGCCTCGATGCAGGTGTACGGCAGATTCTCCCAGCGCGAAGGCACGACGGCGACGGGAGACGCGGCCAGCAGTTCGCGGAGCTTCGGCTTGGTCTGGCTGGGCTGGAAATAGAAGCGGCCGCGGAGGCTGCGCGGGATGCGGGCTTCGAGGCGGGCTTGCACGCTGCTGCCGGGGGCGCCATCGAGTGAGGTATCGCTGCCCACGAAGTGGAACTCGACCTGGGAGTGCGCGGCGGCTACCTCGACTGCGGCATCGACCCACTCCATCACGCCCTTACGCAGTTCCAGGCGGCCGATATAGAGGATGGCATCGCGCGCCCACACTGGGGCGGCCCGCTCGATGGCCGGGGTATCGCCGAGAGGGTAGGGGATGACCGCGATCTCGGCGTCCGGTAGGGAGTAGAGTTCCTGGACGCCACGGGCCAAATACCGGCTGGGACAGAGGAGCGCATCGGCGGCGCGGATGGTGTACGCTTCGGCGCGGCAGAGCGGCGCCAGATCCGTCAGGGTGGGGTCCCACTGGTTGTGGCGCACGATCAACTCGGCGGGGGAGTGGAGGTGGACCAGGCAGGGCGGACGGCGCTTGGGGCCGAGGCCGAGTGCGCGGCGCACCTGGAGATAGTAGAGGGAGGCCTCCCACTCGGGCGCCTCGATGAGGTCCACACCGTCCTCTTCGATCAGGCGCTCGGCGAGGCGGGCGGTCTGCCAGGCGAAGGCTTGGGACGGGCAATCGGAGGAGGACAGCGCCTTGGGGAGGGGTTCGTCCAGAGATACGCGGTGAACAATGAGCTTGCCGCCGCAGGATTCGGTGACGCTGCGGGGAGCGCCCTCCCAGCGCTGGGCCAGCACGTGCACGGTCTCGCCGGCCTGGGCCAGCAGGCGGGCGATGTGCACCACGTAAGTGCCGATACCTCCAGGCGGATAGGGCGCCGGCGGATACTCGCGGCAAACGATCAGATGCCTCATGGCTGCGCCTACTCTTTGGTGGCGACGGGTTTGGCAGGTTCGCCGAGGATCTTCTCCAGGTCGGGGAGCTTGCGGGCGGCGGCGGGATAGTCGACGGGCATGACGTGAATGGCGCCGGGGAGCCGCATGTAGGGCGAGGCGGTGCCGACGCCCTCGTTGAAGGGAATCTGCCAGGGAGAGAGTCGGATGATGCGCCGCTCGCCCTCGGTGGAGGTGAGGAAGCTGACGAGCTTGCGCGCGCCGTCCAGATTCTTGCAGCCTTTCATCACGGCCACGGCATTGGGGATGAGCATAGTTCCGAGATCGCCGGGTCCCTGGTCGGGGTATTCGATGTCCATGGAGAGGCCCTTTCGGAGAAGGGTCAGAGCGACATCGGAGGTGACCAGCGCGAAATCGGCGTCCCCTTCGGCGACGATATCGGCGCTCTCCTCGTCGGACTTGGTCATCTGGGTCTGGTTATCGCGGAGGGCTTTGTAGAAGGCCGCCAGCTTCTCGTCTCCCCAAGTCACGCTGAGGGCGGCGAACTGGCTGCGCAGATTGCCTTTGAGCGGGTCGGAAAGAGCGCCCCGTCCTTTCCAGGCAGGGTCGGTATAAGCCCGGATGGAGGTGGGTCTGTCGGCGCGCTTCAAGGCGGAACGGACCAGGAGGACGCGAACGCGCGGGGCAAAGCCGACCCAGTTATCGGCATGGTCCCGGTATGCCGGAGGGATGTTGCTCATGGAGTGGGCAGGAATGGTGAGACCGCGCTGGCTGAGCATTTCGCAGTAGACGGGGTCGCCGCTCCAGTAGGCATCGGCGACAGGCTCCTGGCTTTCCTTGATGAGCTGAGCGGTGGCGGCGGCGCCGGAATAGTCGTTCAGCGGCGCCGGACCATCGACTGCGGGCCGGAACTGAAACTGCTGCGCGGAGGTCTTGCTCTCAATCCCGTAGTAATACAAGACACTCCCGGTCATATACGACTCCGGATCCGTGTAGACGATCAGGACCGGCTTCTTCGGCCGACAGCCGGAGAGCAAGGCGAGTGTGACGAGCAGGAAAATGGTAAATCGCCGCATGAGCGTGTAAGAAAGATGGTTAAGCCTGAAGGATAACACTGTAAACAGGCCTACGACTCGGTAAGGGTGCGATGATGCTCGATTACGGAGCCGACGATGGCGCTGAGCGACGAGCGCACGGGGCGCCAGCCGAGAACGGAGGCGGCGCGGTCGGCATCGGCTACGGCGTAGGGGACATCGCCCTCGCGGCGGCCCTGCTCGATGACCTGGAGCGGGCGGCCGAGTGTCTGGCCCACCTGGTCGACTATCTGGCGGACGCTACAGCCTGCGCCGGTGCCGAGGTTCATGGTCGCGCCGGGGCCGCCCTGCTCCAGATGGCGAATGGCCAGCAGGTTGGCCTCGGCGATATCGGCGACATGGACGTAGTCCCGGACAGCGGTGCCGTCGACGGTATCGAAATCGGTTCCGAAGATCGTAAAGGGCCGGTCCTGCACGGCCGCATAGAGGGCGCGGGGCACGATGCGCAGCGAAGTCTCGATATCCTCGCCGAGACCGGCATAGGCATCTGCGCCGGCTACGTTGAAGTAGCGGAGGGCAATGGACCGGAGACCGTAGGCGCGGCCGTACCATTCGAGGGCGCGCTCGCCGATGAGCTTGGATTCACCGTAGGGGCTGGCCGGGTGCGCCGGGCCGTCTTCGCCGATGCGCAGGGAAGCGGCATTGCCGTAGACGGAGCAGCTTGAGGCGAAGACCAGGCGCGGCACGTTCTCGGCGAGCATCGCCTCGAGCAGCGCGACGGTGCCCGAGACGTTGTTGGAGAAGTAGCGGGCGGGGTCGGCGATGGACTCTCCCACGTGCGCGTGGGCAGCCAGGTGGACCACGGTTTGGACCTGGTGGGCGCGGAGCAGTTCGCGGACGACATCGACCTCGCGAATATCGGCACGATGGAAGACGCCCCAGCGGGCCTGTTCGATGGCGCCGGTGGAGAGATTGTCGAGGACGACTACGCGGTAGCCGGCTTCGGTACAACGGCGGGCGGTGAAGCTGCCAATGAAGCCCGCGCCACCGGTGATCAGAATGGACATTGGGGACAGGCCGATGGAATAGGCCTACTCACCGCGCTGGCTGGCGGAGGCCACGGCGACCCGGTTGACGCGGGCCGCGGCCAGAGACCAGCAGTGAATTCCGATTGCCATGCCCATCGCGGTGCCGCAACAGAAGAGATAGATCAGATGAAGCAGCATGGACGCGGTAGCGAACTTAAAGCTGCGCCGAGCCGCCAGGAAGCGATAGAACGGCATATTGATGGCGGCGATACTGGTGAATGCGGCCAAGCCGGCCAGCATACCGGGCCACAGAAGCTGGGCCAAGCCGGAGTTCATCAGCCCCGCGGTAAAGACCAGCGCACCCAGACAGAGCACCAGAAGAAAGATGACGCTGAGCCGGCTGCTCCAACGCAGATTGAGATCGTTGGGCATCCGGTGGGAAGCCAGAATCAGGCGGCCCCAGGGGATTCCGCGATGCTTGATATCGGTCTCGATCATGTTGCGAAGAGTCCAGCATTTCAGGTGCTGCACCTGAATGAAGGGATCGAGAACGATGTGCCGGCCTTCACGTACCAGGCGCATTCCCAGTTCGATATCTTCGACACAAGGGACGGAATAACTGACGTCGAAACCGCCGCTGGCCAGGAAGACTTCCTTTAAGATGGCGCCGCAACCGGACCAGAAAGTGGTGGCACTGTGCTTACTGGTGTGGTGGATAAAGCTATGGAGCAGATTCCGGTACTCAGAGACCAGACCCCTTACGGCAGGATCCGTGTCATAGGAGCCGAAAACGCCGCAGAGTTCCGGATCGGACTGAAAGCGCTCCAGAATTCTGGTGATGGTGTCGGCGTGGACGCAAACGTCAGCGTCGAGGAAAAGGAGGATGTCGCCGGTAGCAGCACGGGCACCCAGATTCCGGCCGTTGGCCGGCCCTTTGCGAACGGGCACCGTGAGGACGCGGGCACCGGCAGCTTCGGCAGCTTTGATGGAATCATCGGTGGACGCATCGTCCACTACGATGAACTCCTGGAATTGGTCGCGGTAACGGGTGAGGGCAGCCAAGCATGATAGAAAGGCCGGACCGCCGTTGCGGTTGGAAATCACGACCGAGATCGTCAGGGGCGCTACCTTCTTCATGCTTCGGTTACTACGATCAGTTCAGGCTACCATAGGAGGCCCCAAAATCCAGGCTATCCGGTACCACTTTTTATAGTACTAGTATTGCTGATATGTATTTATAATGTTTAGCTCCTATCCTTAGGTAAATACAGGTGTTAACGATTGTTAGGGCCACGCGGCCAAGGTCGGCCTCAAAAACGGTTTGGGTGCCACATCACATAAGCGGTGCGGAACGAACCCAATTGTTGAGTTCTCCTTTTGGTTTGTTCGGGTTGCGAGGGCCGAAAAGAGGGGCCACCGATTCACACCGCGCTTACTAACGTGCGCGGCTCTGCAGATTCAGTCCTTTAGGAGGGCGGCGAGTTCGCGCTCGATGGCGTCGAAGGCGGCGTCGGCGGGGTGCTGGTCGGGGTCCCGGGGAGCGGTGCGGAACGAACCCAATTGTTGAGTTTCCTCTTTGGTTTGTTCGGGTTGTGGAGCCGGTTTTTGGAGCTTTCGGAAAGTGTTCATGGCGTCCTTGTAGGAGCGCTCGGCGGCTACGATGCGGCGATGGAGTCGCATGAAGGTGGGACTGGACTGGTCGAAGGCCTGGCCGAGTTCGCAGCCGGAGTCTCGTTTGCCTTTCATGGTTTCCCATTCCCAGAGGTGGGCTTCGACGCGGTGGAAGCGACGGAGGAGCCATTCGTTGCGGATGGCGGTGTCGAGGTAGTAGCGCTGCTCGGGGTCGTGAGCAGTGTAGTGGGTGTAGTAATCGGTGACGAGTTGAGCGAATTCCTCGCGAGTTTCGCCGAGGACGAACTGAGAATCGATGTCGAGGCCCGATGTCAGTTGAGGGTTAGTAGTCATAAGTTCTTCAACTGATTGAATGCTACCCCGGTGTCAAGTTCGACTCCGAAATAGGATTTCAGTAAGTTGCTGATTCGGAGAGAAATAAAGATTTTCGAAAATGGAAATAGGTTTGTGAATTGGTTTGCGCTACTTCGGCGAAGGCGCGACGCGGGGGTCGGGTTGGACCAGGAGGGGCTGGGTTTGCGACTGGCCGGCCACGGTCAATTTGACGGTGTAAGTGCCTGGGGGGAGCATGGGGGCTTCCGTCAGGGGGGTGTCGCCGATGACTGCGCCCATGGAGGGCTCGACGCGGGGACCCGGGGGCGGCGGGGGGCCTTGGAGATCCCAGATGAAGCGATGCATGCCTGGCGCGGTCGATACAACGGGGGAGGGCCGGATCCAATACGACGGCAGATTCAGGCTGGCGGGAATCGGCACTGGTTTGTCCGTGCTGGAAAAGGTGCGGACGACTTGGCCGGAGTTGTTCGAAATTTCGAGCGTCACCGGTCCCGCCGCGGGGTTCGCGAGGTAGTAGTAGAGGATCGCGCCGTCCGGTGGATTCTTGCCGGCCGGTTCCTCGGGCGGCAGCGGCGTATCGGTATTGGTGTTGCGCGGCCAGCGGATGGCCGGACTGGGAGCGAAGAGGTGAGCCGTGGAGCCGGCCACCTGCGGGTTGATCTGGCGCAGCGGTGAAATGGAGTCGAGAATCCAGAAGCTGCGGCCGTGGGTGGCGGCCACCAGATCGTCGCCGTGGACCACGATATCGCGCACGCTGGTGTGCGGCATGTTCATGCGCAGGGGCTGCCAATCGTCGCCATCGTTGAAGGAAACGTACACGGCGAGTTCCGTCGCGGCATAGAGCAGTCCCTGACGCTCGGGATCGGCGCGGACGGCATTCACGGGACCATCGGGCAAGCCGCGCACGATCTCCTTCCAGGTGGCTCCGCCGTCATGGGTGCGGTAGGCATGCGGCTTCATGTCATCCAGACGCAGACCATTGACGGCCGCGTACACGGTTTCATCGTCGAACATCGAGGAATCGAGTTGCGCCACCTTGCTCCAGACTTTCATGGCGGGAGGCGTGACGTTCTTCCAGGTTGCGCCGCCATCGTGGGTCACGTGGATCAAGCCATCGTCGGTGCCGGCCCAGAGCACGTTGGTATCGCGATGGGACGGGGCGAGGGCGTACACGACGCCGCGGCGGGTGGCCTGTTTCTTCGCGTCGGCGGAGTAGGAGGCGACGCTGGGCGGCAGGTCGTAGGTCTCGCGTGAGAGGTCGGGGCTGATGGTGGTCCAGGTCTTGCCGGCGTCGCTGGTTTGCATGACGTGCTGCATGGCGGCGTACAGGATGTGCGGATCCTTGTAGGAGAAGATCACGGGATAGGTGCGCAAATGGCGGCCGGGCTTGCCGAGGTGCTCGACTTCGCCGGTGATGCGGTTCCAGCGCGTGACTGCGCCTTCGCCGGGCATATCGCCGCCGTAGACAAAATTGGGATTCAAAGGATCGGGCGCCACGTAGGCGTATTCGGCTGCGCCCACGGGATGCCATTCGCGAAAGGTGATGGCGCCATCGTTGCCGCGGCTGGCGATGCCCACCGAACCGCTCTCCTGCTGGCCGCCATAGACCCAGTAGGGCGTCTGATTATCGGTGCTCACGTGGTAGAGCTGGGCGGTGGGCTGGTTGTACCAGGAACTCCAGGTGCGGCCGTGATTGACACTGATGGTGGCGCCCTGATCCAGCGCCAGCGCGATGATGTTGGGATTTTTGGGATTGATCCAGATGGTGTGGTAGTCGTCGCCGCCGGGAGCGCCTTTGATGGCCGTGAAGGTGGAGCCTCCGTCGGTGGAGCGATAAGTGGAGGTGTTGGCGACATAGACGACGTCGGGATTGGCCGGGTCGACGCGCACGCAGGCGAAATCCGAGCCGCGGCCGGTGACGCGCTCCTCGCCGTTGACTTTACGCCAGGTTGCGCCTGCGTCATTCGAGCGGTAGAGACCCTGGCCAGCGCCGCGCGCTTCGACGAGGGCATACATGCGGCGCGGGTCGCTGGGGGCGATGCCGATGCCGATCCGGCCGAGGCCGCCCTGTGCGAAATTGGGGAGTCCGCCTTCCAACCGGGTCCAGTTCGTGCCGCCGTCGGTGCTCTTGAAGAGGCCGCTGGCGGGGCCCGAGAACGCGCCGTTCTCCCAAGGACCCTGCTGTGCCTGCCACAAGACGGCATAGACGGTTTGGGGGTTGCTGGGGTCAAAGGCCAGGTCGACCGCGCCGGTCTGCTCGTTTTTGTAGAGCACACGCTGAAAAGTTGCGCCGCCATCGAGGGAGCGGTACACGCCGCGCTCGGTATTGGGGCCGTAAGGATGGCCCATTACGGCGACAAAGAGGCGATTGGCATTGGCCGGGTCGACAATGATCTGCGCGATCTGCTGGCCTTGGCGCAGGCCGAGGTGACGCCAGGTTTTGCCGGCGTCGGTGCTCTTGTACATGCCATCGCCGACGGAAAGATCGGGGCGCTGCAGTCCCTCGCCGGTGCCGACGTAGACGATGTTGGGGTCGGAGGGCGCGACGGCGACCGCGCCGATGGAGCCGGTGGGCTGGCCGTCGAAGATGGGACGCCAAGTGATGCCCGAATCGTCGGTCTTCCAGACGCCGCCGTTGTTGACGCCGATATAGAAGGTGTAGGGCTGGTCGGCGACACCGGCTAGGCCGACGGTCCTGCCGCCGCGGAAGGGACCGATCATGCGCCATTCCAGGCCGGCGTAGGTCTTCTGGTCGAAAGTCTGAGCGGAGAGCGCAATCAGCGCTCCGGCGAAGAGAACGAACAAGCGGCGCATAGATTGTCCAGGTAATTCTACTGCAATTTGATGAGGCCGGCTTCGAGGATGTGCGGGCTGGACTTGCGGACCAGGTCCATCACGTCGTCATCGGGGGCGGTTTCGAGATGGATCCGCGCGGCGGCAGCCTCTGCGCCTTCGAAGATGATGTTTTCCATTTCCTGCACATTGATGTGGGCGGCGCTGATCACATCGAGCACGCCGGCCAGGACGCCGGGCCGATCCAGATGGCGGACCATGAGGGCGCACGTGGAAGGGCTGGTTTGGGCCAGGTTGACGACGTTGGGCACCTTGCCGGTTTCCTTGAAGACCTTGACGATGCGTACGGATTCGGCGGCGATGGCTTCCTGGGCCTGGTCGGTGGAAGCACCGATGTGGTGCGTGCCGTAGACCGCGCCATCCTGGAGGAGCGCGCTTTGGAAGGGGCCGGAGCCGCCGGCGGGTTCACCGGCGAAGACGTCGAGGCCGGCGCGAATGGATTTTTCGCAGACGGCACGGCCGAGCGCCTCCTGATCGACCACCTCGGCGCGGGACGTATTGATGAAGTAGGCGGCCTTGCGCATGGCGGCAAAGAAGTCGCTGCCGAGCAGGCCTTTGGTGGCGGCGTTGAGTGCGAGGTGGACGCTGACGATATCGGCAGCCGCGGCCACTTCGAGGGGGGAAGCTTTGTATTGGACGCCGAGTTCGTCGGCGGTCTCGGGCGTGAGACTGCGGCTCCAGGCAACGACGGGCATGCCGAAGGCGGCGGCGCGGGGAATCATTTCGCGGCCGATCTGTCCGAGGCCGATCAGTCCGAGAGTGCGTCCGAAGAGGCCTCGCGTCGTGGAGAATTCGGTCTTATCCCACTGGCCCTGGCGGAGCGAGATGACGTTGTCGGGGATGCGGCGGTCGAGGGCGAGGATGAGGGCGAAGGCCAGTTCGGCGACGGCGACGGAATTCTTGCCGGGGCAGTTGGAGACGTAGATGCCGCGGCGGGAAGCTGCCGCCACATCGATGGTGTTGTATCCGGCGCCGGCACGGACGACCAGTTTCAGCGCGCCCGCCTGCAGTACGGCTTCGGTGACCTTGGTGGAGCGAACGATCAGGACGTCAGGACGGGCCTGCTCGACTTCGCGGATGAGGCCTTCTTCTTTGGCTCCGGGCCTGTACACGACGTCGCAACCGATCGCCTGTAGTTTGCTGAGCCCGGACTGTTCGAATTTGTCTGCGATGAGAACGCGCACGTTTGCATTTTGTCACACAAGAGCGGGCGAGAGGGACCTCCCCCCGAAAACATATTCACCCTCACCACGGAGGCACGGAGGACACTGAGGAAGCACGGAGGAAATTCTTTTCACCGCCGAGACACCGAGACGCCGAGGAAGCACAGAGGGACAGAGGAAGCACGGAGACAGGTTCGAATTTTGGCGGGCCGCAGGCGTTACCAACGAAAGCGGGCCAGGTGGCTTGCGCCAACTGGCCCGATGAAGTGCGTTAAATTGGTTGGGAATCGATTAGGCTTTGCGGCGGCGGAGGAGTTGGACCGCGCCGACCAGGATACCGCCACAGAGCATGGACAGCGTTCCGGGTTCGGGAGTCGGGCCAGGAGGAGTGACCTCGCCGACGGTGCCGTCGATGGTGAAGGATTCAGAATAGGAGCAGCGTCCGGCGCAGGGGCCGACCGGCGTTCCATTCTTCGTGGAGGGGCCGTCGCTCTGGTTCCACCAGACATCGTCGGGGGTGGGAGAGTGGGGCGCGATCGCATTCTGAAGCACCAGCCAATAGGTCGATCCGCCAGTCAGGGCCAGCCCGCTGACCATGTCGATGGTTTCGTCGTAGACCCAGTAGCCCGGTCCGACGCCGTTATTCGTGCTGGTCTGGACGTAGGTCATGGTGTCGCCGAGACCGCCACCCGGTGTTCCATTGTTGGTCGCGGTGCCGCTGGCAAGCAGATTCCCGCCTTGCGGAGAGGTGGCGTTGCTGCCGCTGTCATAAATTGCCCAGTCCACTGAATTCACATAATCGCCGCTCAGAGTCCAGGCAGAGAAAGTGATACTGGTAGCGGTGCCGGCGATCGGCACAAACGAGTTGCCGACCAGGAAACCGTTAGAGATCTGCCAGGAGTTCTGGTTCCAGTTCGAATAATTTGAATAACTGTTGTCGTACAGGACAGTTGCCGATGCCGGCAGGATCGCCAGCGCCACGGAGCCCAGCAATAAAGCAGCAAGTTTCATTCAACGCACCTCCAATTTGGTTCTGAAATGTTCCACATCTCTTCAGCGCGTTTCAGTACGCTCTGAAGTTTTGTAATTAACCTAACTGGCTAATTAGGAACAAAAGTACCATGCAGGTAAGGGGGTGTCAAACTTTTAGTGCTCAACTAAGGGTAATTCCTAGGCTTTCAGTACTACTACCCGAGCGCTTAAGGTGATATCCGGGGAAAGGCCAGCTTGGAGGCAGCTAAGATCTTATAAATCAGATGGTTGGGATCTTCTTCACGCCTTTGCCTGCAACCGTATTTTGCACCTTTTCGGCGTCGACGGCGAAGGTCCCGTTGACTAGTACATAGACGACGCCTTCCGATGCCTGAGCAGGCCGATCGAAGGTCGCGCGGTCGGTGACGCGGGCCGGGTCGAAGACGGTTATGTCGGCATCGGCGCCGACGGCCAGACGGCCTTTGTTCTTGAGTCCGAGACGGGCGGCGGGCTGGGAGGTCATCTTTCCAAGCGCGGACATGAGGGTAAGAACATGCTGCTCACGGACATAGCGTCCGAGTACGCGGGCGAAAGTGCCGGCGGCGCGGGGATGGCCCTTCCCATCGTCGAGGATGCCGTCGCTGGCTATCATTACTAAAGGATTGGCGATGGCGGTGCGGACCACGTCCTCGGGAATGGCGTGAATGGCGACCATGCCGCCCTGTTTGCGGTAGCGCGCGAAGCTCTCGGCGGTCAAGCGTTCGCCGGTGGCCGCCCATTGCAAATCGCCATAACTGATTCCGCCCTGGCGCTGCTGCCAGCCGTCCTCAAAGATGGCCGAGCCGAGGTCGGTCATGCCGGCAGTATAAGGATAGGCTTCGGTGGTGACGTCGAGGCCGCGTTGGCGCGCGCCGGCGATCATCTGGAGGCAGACGGGAGTCTCGCGGAGGCAGGTGCTGGTGATGTGGACGATGTGCAGGGATGCGCCGGTAGCGGCGGCGTCGGCGAGCACCTCCTGGAGGGAATCGATGGCGCCGGGCTCGATGGGTCCGCTATTGCGCATGTGGACGAAGACGGGCACCTTGGCTTCGGCCGCCAGACGGAAGACGTCGAGGATCTGGGTGCGGGTCTCTTTGACGTAGGCGAGGCCCATGCCGATTCCGAGGGCGCCATCCTGGATGCCGCGGCGGAGCATGGTGAGCATTTCGCGATGCTCGGCGGCGGTGGGGACGCGATTGGCGGCTGTGTCGCGCGGCAGGAAGGTCCCGCTATCGTGGAGTTCGGCCATGAGCGCGGGGATGTGGCCGACGGTGGCGCCGAAGTTGATCAGGGACTTGCCTTCGCGGGCGGCATACCAGGGGGCGACCGGGTAAGCGCCGACTTCCAGTTCCAGAGACGTGGTGACGCCGTCGCGGGCTTTGAAGGCGTTGTTCTCCGCATTCACGCGGTGCTGGTGCAGATCGATAAAGCCGGGGGCGACGACCAGACCCTTGACGTCCACCACGCGTTTTCCAGCCAGCGGCGCGGCCGAAATGGCGGCGATTTTGCCGGCGGTGATGGCTACGAAGCGTACCGCATCCAGGTTCGACGCGGGATCCATGACGCGCCCGTTCGCCAGCACGATGTCATATTGCTGGGCCATGAGGGGCAGGCAAGACAGAACTACTAGAGCCAGTCGCATTTATCGTTTTTCCGGAAGTATCCACGCGAAGATCACATTCTGGATGGGGGTCAGCAGGTACTGGCGTCCATCCAGTTCATAGGTCATGGGCGAGGCCACCAGCCTGCCGCCCACGTTAACATGCCAGAGCGTCCTGCCGGTAGCAGGGTCGAGCGCCATGAGGTTGTCGTTGTTATCGGCGGTGATCAACAGATTGCCGGCGGTGGTGAGGATGCCCGCGCTATCGTCGCCGCGGCCCATTTCGTGTTTCCACTTGACTGCGCCGGTTTTGGTGTCGATGGCCTCCACGGAGGACTCGCTCCAGAGGCCGCGGTCGCGTCCGGCCCAACCCTCGGGCTTCCCGTCGGCGGTCATGTAGAACATGCTCCACTGCTTGTGGGCACTGAGGTAGAACATGCCGGTATCGGGACTGTAGCTGGGCGCCATCCAGTTGGTGGCCCCGCCGGAACCTGGTGACACCAGAACGCCGTCCGGTGTGGGCTCTTTGGATTTCGCGGCGCGCGGCTGGCCCTTGGCATCGAGGCCTTCCGACCAGTTGGTGGCGATAAACGGCTTGGTGAGGACGTGCTCTCCGGTGGAGCGGTCGAGCACGAAGAAGAAGCCGTTGCGGCTGCCTTGCGCCAGCAGTTTCCGGCGCACACCGGCCACGGTGTCCTCATAGAGTACGGGCGTCTCGACGGCGTCCCAATCGTGGGTGTCGTGGGGAGAAGGCTGGTAGTGCCATTTGAGCTTGCCGGTGTCGGGATCCAGGGCGACGATGGAGCAGGTGTAGAGGTTGTCGCCTTTGCGGCCGTCGCCGTTGAGGACGGGGTTGGGATTGCCGGTGCCCCAGTAGGTAAGGTTCAGGTCGGGGTCGTAGGTGCCGGTCATCCAGGTCATGCCGCCGCCGTGGGAGATGGCGTCGGTGGCTTTGGGCCAGGTTTCCGAGCCAGGTTCGCCGGGTTTGGGCTGGGAGAACCAGCGCCACTGGAGTTTTCCGGTTTCGGGATCGCGGGAATCGAGGAAGCCGGGGATATCGGTGACGTCGCCGGAGACGCCCGCGAGGACGTGGTCTTTGATGACGAGGGGGGCCATGGTGGCGAAATAGCCGAGCTTCGGGTCGGCGAGTTCGATGTCCCAGCGGAGAGTGCCGTCTTTGGCGTTGAGCGAGATGAGGTGGCAATCCGGGGTGGTGAAGTAGAGCCGGTCTTTGTACATGCCGACGCCGCGCTGGCCGATGTGGTCGCCCTGCGATTCGCGGAGGTAATGCCAGATGGCGCGGCCGGTGCGGGCATCCATGGCCCAGACGTTATCGGGAGTGGTGAAGTAGAGGATGCCGTTGACTTCGAGGGGCGTGGATTTCACGGCGACACTGCGCATTTGCGCCACCCAGGCGGGGGTGAGCAGCTGGACGTTGGACTGGTTGATCTGCGCCAGGGGACTGTAGCGGCGTCCCGAATAGTCGCCATTATAGGTGGGCCAATCGGCGGTCCAGGCGGTACACGCGATGAGAAGAAGGCAGAGAACTCGCATGGCTATTTCAAGGTCTCCAGGTAGGCGAAGACGTTGTGGATGTCCGCGTCGGTGTACTTTTCGATCAAGGCGCGATGGGCTGAGAGGGGGTCGTGAATTTCGATTTTCACTTTGTCGCGCGGCCAGGAGTGGTACCAGCCGTCTTTGGCGGTGATGGCGATTTCGAATTCGTCGGACTGGGCGACGGGGCCTTCGAGGGTCTGGCCGTCGGGCAGGGTGACGGTGGCGGTCAACTGGTCGGCGCCGGAGGGATAGAGGAAGCGCTGCTGGAGATCGAGCGGCGCGTGTTTGGCGGCGATGCCCTTCAGATCGGCGGTAGGGGAGTGGCAAGTGGCGCAGCGGCCGGGTCCGTTGAAGTAGGCGCGGCCGGCTTCGGCATTGCCGGTGAGCAGGCGCTTCAGAGGATAGTCGCGAGGCACGCCGTTGCTGTGGAGGGCGTCGGACGCCTGCTTGTGCAGGAAGAGCACGATGTCGGAGATTTGGCCCGCGGTGAGAGTGGCGAAGGGGGGCATGCCTTTGTCAGGCCGTCCGTTGCGGATGATGGGTCCGACGACTTCGCCGGCGAGGTCGTGGCTGAGGCTGGGGGAACGGACGAGGTCGGGCGCGCGGTTACCGGTAGCGTCGTCGCCATGGCAGAAGCCGCAGCTTCCTTTGAAGGCGGCTCGGCCGCGCTCGATGGCCGCGGGCTGCGCCCAAGCCAGAGTGGAAAGGAGCAGAAGGAGTGCCGCACGCATCGATTCGCATCGTATCACGGGATTTAGGAGTCAGGAGTCAGAAGGCAGGAGCCAGGAGCCAGAAGTCAGGAGTCAGAAGTCGGGAGTCAGAAGGCAGAAGCCAGAAGGCGGGAGTCGGGAGTCAGAAGGCGGAAGGCGGGAGTCAGAAGGCGGGAGTCAGAAGGCGGGAGTCGGGAGCCAGAAGGCGGGAGTCGGAAGGCAGGAGGCAGAAGGCAGGAGCCAGAAGGCAAGAGTCAGAAGGCAAGAGTCAGAAGGCAGGAGCCAGAAGGCAGGAGCGCACCTGACTGCTTTCACAGTACGGTGCAGAGGGCGACGGCTTCTTTCAGCGAGGTCAGGGGGTCGCGGACGGGGATGAACTCGTGGGCGAAGTAGCCCTGGAAGTTCAGGTCTGCGATGGCCTTGGCGATGGTGCGCCATTGCAGTTCCTGGGTGTCGTCCAGCTCGTGACGGCCGGGCACGCCGCCGGTGTGGAAGTGGCCGAGGTACTGGAAGTTGTCGCGGATGGTGCGCAGGATATCGCCTTCCATAATCTGCATGTGATAGATGTCGTAGAGCAGTTTCACGCGCGGGGAATCCACGGCCTTCACCACATCCACGGCCCAGGCGGTGTGGTCGCACATGTAGTCCTTGTGATCGACCTTGCTGTTGAGGAGTTCCATTACCACGGTGACGCCGTGATCCTCGGCAACCTTCTTGATGCGGTTCAGGCCGGCGATGCAATTGGCCTTGCCCTCTTCGTTGCTCATGCCCTTGCGATTGCCAGAGAAGGTGATGACGTTGGGCACTTTGGCCTCGGATGCCCGGACGATGCGGGCGCGGAGTTCCTCTTCGAGGCGATCGTGGCTCTCCTTGCGATTCCAACCGTCGCCGATGGTGGCCTTGCCTTGGGTGACGGTGGGCGTCAGGCCATATTTGCGGACCGTGGGCCACTCGTCCACCTCCACCAGGTCGATGCCGCTCAGGCCCATTTCGGCGGCGGCGCGGCACAGATGGTCGAGCGGTGTTTTGGAATAGCACCAGCGGCAGACGGACTGCTTCAAGCGTCCGGCGGAACCGGGGGCGGCCGATACGAATGGCAGGGTGGACGCGGCGGCTACGGTCTGAAATACTTTTCGCCTGGTCATGGCCAGGATCGTATCATGCCCCGCCGTCGAATAGAATAGACGAAGTCCAGTCCAAGGAGACTCAGTGGCAGAGTACATCGGAGCACTCGACCAGGGCACTACCAGCACCCGGTTCATCATCTTCAATCGCGCGGGCCGGATCGTGACGACCGCGCAGAAAGAGCACGAGCAGATCTACCCGCAGCCCGGCTGGGTAGAGCACGATCCGGACGAGATCTGGTTTCGCACCAGTCAGGTGATCTCAGAGGCGATGGAGCAGGCGCGATTGCAGCCGAGCGACCTGGTGGCGATCGGGATCACCAATCAACGCGAGACTACGGTCCTGTGGAATGCCAAGACGGGACGGCCGGTACACCACGCGCTGGTGTGGCAGGATATGCGCACGGGCGAGGCGGTGAGCGAATTCTCCCGCAATGGCGGCGCCGATCGGTTCCGGCAGAAGACGGGGCTGCCCGTCTCCACGTATTTCAGCAGCTTAAAAATCCGCTGGGTGCTGGACAACGTGCCGGGACTGCGTGCGCAGGCCGAAGCCGGCGAGATCCTGTTCGGCAATATCGACACGTTCCTGGTGTGGCACCTGACCGGCGGTTTGCATGTCACCGATTGCACCAATGCCAGCCGTACGCAGTTGATGAATCTGGAGACGCTGGACTGGGATGAGGAACTGCTGGCGGCGTTCGAAATTCCACGGCAGATTCTGCCGGCGATCCGCTCCAGCAGCGAGCGGTACGGCGAATGCACGTTGGCCGCGGTGAAGGGCGTGCCGGTGGCGGGGATCCTGGGCGATCAGCAGGCGGCGCTGGTGGGGCAGACCTGCTTCGCGGTGGGCGAGGCCAAGAATACGTATGGCACGGGCTGCTTTCTGCTGATGAATACGGGCGAGCAGATTGTGCATTCGCGCTATGGCCTGCTGACTACGGTGGGCTTCCGGTTCGGCGAGGCGAAGCCGAACTACGCGCTGGAAGGCAGCGTGGCCATCACGGGCGCGCTGGTGCAATGGATCCGCGACAATTTCGGACTGATCGGCAAGAGTCCCGAGATCGAAAGCCTGGCGCGTACGGTGGAGGACAACGGGGGCATCTACTTCGTACCGGCCTTTTCCGGGCTCTACGCGCCTTACTGGAAGCACAATGCGCGCGGGGTGATTGCGGGGCTGACGCGGTACACCAACAAAGGCCACCTGGCGCGCGCGGTGCTGGAAGCCACGGCGTTCCAGACGCGCGAGGTGGTGGAGGCGATGGAGAAAGACGCCGGCGTGCCGGTGGGCGTGCTGCGCACCGATGGCGGCATGGTCGAGAATGAACTGCTGATGCAGTTCCAGTCCGACATTCTGGATCGCGACGTGGTGCGGCCGTCGATCAAAGAGACGACCGCGCTGGGGGCTGCGTATGCCGCGGGACTGGCGGTGGGATTCTATGCGGGGCTCGACGATCTGCGGGCGCAATGGTCTGTGGATCATACCTGGCATCCGGCGATGGACGGGGCGCGTCGCGACAAGATGTACGGGTTCTGGAAGAAGGCCGTGACCCGATCGTTCGACTGGCTGGAGGAGGAATAGACGATGGAGAAGCAGATGTTCGGCGAATTCATGGGGACGATGGTCCTGATCCTCCTGGGCAATGGCGTGGTGGCGAACGTGCTGCTGCGGAAGTCTAAGGCCGAGAACGCGGGCTGGATGGTGATTGCGACGGGGTGGGCTTTTGCGGTGATGTGCGGGGTGTTTACGGCGATTGCGTGCGGCAGCAGCGATGCCCACCTGAACCCCGCGGTGACGATTGGGAGCGCCTTCGCGACGGGCGATTTCAGCAAGCTGCTGCCCTACTCGCTGGCGCAGTTGGCGGGGGCGATGTGCGGCGCCACTTTGGTTTGGCTGCACTACTTTCCGCACTGGCGGGAAACGCCGGATCCCGATATCAAGCTGGCCTGCTTTTCGACGGGGCCGGCAATCCGGAATCGGGTGTCGAATCTGTTCAGCGAGTTCCTGGGGTCCTTCGTGCTGATCTTGGTGGCCAGTTGTATCAGCTCCAAACTGGTGGCGGTCAACGGACCGGCGCCGGGCGTCGCGCCTTACCTGGTGGGATGTCTGGTATGGAGTATCGGACTGAGTCTGGGCGGCACGACCGGGTACGCGATCAATCCGGCGCGCGATTTGGGACCTCGTGTGATGCACACGATTCTGCCGATTGCGAAAAAGGGCGGGTCGGACTGGGGATATGCGATGGTGCCGATACTGGGTCCGCTGGCCGGGGCGTCGGTTGCGGGGCTGTTCGTGAAAATGATGGGGATATAGAACGGCGGGCCGCTACAGCAGGTAGGCTTTTGCGAGGTCGCGGAAGGCGGCGAGTTGGGCGGCTTGCCAGTGGGCGTCCTGGCCTAGTTCGGCGGCCATCCATTCGGCTACCTGGGGGGCGGTCTGGATGGCTTGTCGCGCGTTCAGGAACAAGAGGCGTGTGCGGCGGGCGAGGACATCTTCCACGGTCACCGCGAGTTCCTGGCGGACGGCGCGGCGGACTTCGGCTTCGAAATCTTCGGCAGGGTCGGGAGGAGCGATGCGAAGATGCTCGGTCTCGCAGGGCCGCTCGGGCAGTCCGGCGAGGGATGCGGCTTGATTGACGCAGTCTTCCGCCATGCGACGGTAGGTGGTCCACTTACCGCCGCAGATGGTCACCATGCCGCTCTGTTCGATGCGGATGGTGTGGCCGCGCGATAAGGCCGCGGTGTTGCCGGCGTCGCCTTCGCGCACCAGCGGACGGATTCCGGCGAAGACGCTGAGGACGTCGGCGCGCTCGGGCTTCCTGGCGAGGTAGAGCGAGGCGGTTTGGAGAATGAAATCGACTTCCTGCTCGAGCGCGACCGGCTCGAGCGTGGCGCTGGCGACGGGAGTATCGGTGGTGCCCACCACGGTGTGACCGTGCCAGGGAATGGCGAACATCACGCGGCCATCGCTGGTGTGGGGCACCATGATGGCGTGATCGCTGGCCAGGAAGCTGCGATCGAAGACGAGGTGGACTCCCTGACTGGGCGCGATGAGGGGCTGGGCATCGGGCTCGGCCATGCGGCGTACACCATCGGCGAAGGCGCCCGTGGCGTTGATGACGGTGCGCGCCGTCGCATCGAACTCTTCGCCGGTGAGCGCGTCGCAGACGTGGACGCCGTTCACGAAACCGTCGACATCTTTGGTGACCGAAGTGACGCGCGCGTAGTTGAGGAGCGTGGCGCCGAGTGAGGCGGCGGTTTGGAGCAGGTCGATGAGGAGACGCGCGTCGTCGAACTGTCCATCGTAGTAGACCACGCCGCCGCGGAGACCTTCGGGGTTGATGGTGGGCAGGCGCTGGAGCGTCTCCTCGCGCGAGAGGATGCGCGAATCGCCGAAGCCGTACTTGCCGGCGAGGAGGTTGTAGACCTTGAGGCCGATGCCGTAGAAGGGCGACTCCCACCAGTCGTAGGTGGGCACGACGAAGGCCAGATTGCGGACCAGGTGGGGAGCGTTGCCCAGCAGGAGTCCGCGCTCTTTGAGGGCCTCCATGACGAGCGAGAGATTGCCCTGTTCGAGGTAGCGGACGCCGCCGTGTACGAGCTTGGTGCTGCGGCTGGAAGTGGCTTTGCCGAAATCGCTTTGTTCCACGAGCAGGAGACGGTAGCCGCGGGCCGTCGCGTCGACGGCGATGCCGGCTCCGGTGGCTCCGCCGCCAATCACGATGAGGTCCCAGGGGGTCGTTTGGGCGGCTAGTTGGCGGTACATCTCGGTGCGGTTCATGCTGGGACTATTTTAGCGGGAGCAAAGCGGACAGACGCAAAGGCCGAGCTTCCGCTCGGCTGGACAGACGACGCAAGGCGATCGTCTATCCTACGTGCCCTGATTTAGCCAGGAGAGCCAGGCGTCAAGGCCGGCGCCGGTGGTGCACGAGGTGCGGAGGATTTCGATGGAGGGTTGAATGGCGCGGGCGTTTTCGATGGCTTTTTCGATATCGAAGGGCACGTACGGCAGCAGGTCGATTTTGGTCAGGACGAGGAGCTTCGATTTAAAGAAGATGCCGGGGTACTTGAGGGGCTTCTCCTCGCCTTCGGTGACGCTGAGGAGGACGACCTTCAGGGCCTCGCCGAGATCGTAGCTGGTGGGACAGACCAGATTGCCGACGTTCTCAATGAAGAGCAGATCGAGAGAGGCGAGGTCCCAGCCTTCGAGGGCGCGCTGGACCATGCGGGCGTCCAGATGGCAGGCGCCGGCGGTGGTGATCTGGCGGACGGGGAAGCCGTAGCGCGCGAGGCGGCGCGCGTCGGCATCGGTTTGGATATCGCCGGTCAGTACGGCGACGCGCTTGCCCGCTTCGAAGGCCGCCAGAGTGCGCTCGAGCAGCGCGGTTTTGCCGGAGCCGGGTGAACTGATGAGGTTGAGCGCGAAGACGCCGTGCTCTTGGAATTGGCGGCGCAATTCGGCGGCAACGCGATCGTTCTCGCTGAGCACCTTGCGCTCCAGGGTGACGTTCATGATGCTTCCTCCAACTCCAGGCTGGCGAGTTCCAACTCATCGGCCGGCACATTTTCGACCGCGATGGCGAGGCCGGCGAAATCTGTTCCGCTCACCAGCACCTCAAAGCAGAACGAGAGGGACGCCGGGTCGACGCCGGACATCGCGCCGATCCGCACCAAGACTTTGACGGGGCGGGCCGCGGGGTAGGGTTCCATTTCCTTGCGCACGGCATCGAGGATCGAACTGGCGATTCCCATTTCATGCATATCAGCAGATCCGCGGCAGTTGATCGCCGGCCAGCATGTCCACGATGCGGGTGGTGCCGAACGCGGTGCGCATGGTCACCATGCCGGGATGCGCCGCGGTCACGCCGCCGACGATGGCAGCCTGGCGGCCGAGCGGGTGCTGGTGCATCGCCTGCAGCACACGAGGCGCGCTTTCGGCCGAGACGATGGCCGCGAGTTTGCCTTCGTTGGCGACATAGAGCGGGTCGAGTCCCAGGAGTTCGCAGGCGCCGCGGACGGCGTCGTGGATGGTCAGGGCCGCTTCGTGGATCGTGATTCCGACGCTGGACTGCGCGGCGATCTCGTTGAGGGTGCTGGCGAGGCCGCCGCGGGTAGGGTCGCGCATGCAGCGAATGTCGGGCGAGACGCTGAACATGGCGTCGACCAGAGTGTGCAGGGAGGCCGAATCGCTTTCGACCGAGGTTTCGAGTTCCAGGCCCTGGCGCTGCGACAGAATGGCGATGCCGTGGTTGCCGAGGCTGCCGCTGACAATCACGGCGTCGCCGGGACGGGCCTGGTCGGCGGACAGCGGCGCAATGTCGCGGAGGAGTCCGATGCCCGTGGTGTTGATGTAGACGCCGTCGCCGTGGCCGCGTTCGACGACTTTGGTGTCGCCGGTGACGATGGACACTCCGGCCTGGGACGCGGCGTCCGCCATGGACTGGACGATGCGGCGCAGATCGGCGGCCGGGAAGCCCTCCTCCAGAATGAAGGCGGCGCTCAGGTATAACGGGTGGGCGCCGGCCATGGCCAGGTCGTTGACGGTGCCGTGGACGGCGAGCGAGCCGATATCGCCGCCGGGAAAGAAGAGGGGTTTGACAACGAAGGAATCGGTGGTGAATGCGAGTCTGGCGCCGGCGATCTGGAGGGACGCCTGATCGTCCAGTTTCCCCAAGATCGGATTGCGGAAGGACGGGAGGAAGATGTCGCGGAGCAGTTCGGCGCTCAATTTGCCGCCGCTGCCGTGACCGAGCAGGATCGTATCCTGGGCAGGCAGGGGCGCGGGACAGACGGGCGTGGTCATCGTGCGGCCTCCAGTCCGGCGAAGCGGCGGTATTGGTGATAGGCGGCGCACACGCCTTCGCTGGATACCATGGGTGCGCCGAGGGGCTGCTGGGGCGTACAGCGTGTGCCGAAGGCGGGGCACTCGGCCGGTTTTTTCAGGCCTTGCAGCACCAGGGCGCTGATGCATTCGGGCTGCTCGTCGGCGGTAATACCCGAGGCGCCGAAGAGCTTTTCGGCGTCGTAGGCCGCGAATTCCTCGCGCAGTCGGTAGCCGCTCATGGGGATGTTGCCGATGCCGCGCCACTTCCGATCCGTGGTCTCAAATACCTGCGACATCAGGCGCTGCGCCGGGAGATTGCCGGCGTAGCTGACGCTGCGCACGTACTGGTTTTCGACTTCGGCGCGGCCGTCTTCCAATTGCGCCACCAGCATGCGGATGGCTTCCAGCAGGTCGAGCGGCTCAAAGCCGGCGATCACGACGGGCAGGTGGAAGTCGCGGGCGAGATCCTCATACTCGCGCCACCCGACGATGGTGCAGACGTGGCCGGGAGCGATGAGTCCCTGGACGCGATTGGCGGGCGAGCCCAGGATGAGCCGGATGGCGGGCGGCACCAGCACATGGGACACCAGCATGGAGAAGTTGGTGAGGCCTTCCTGCCGGGCCTGCCATACCGCCATGGCGTTGGCCGGCGCGGTGGTTTCGAAGCCGATTCCGAAGAAGACGACGCGCCCCTGGGGATTCTCGCGGGCGACTTTGAGCGCGTCCATGGGTGAATACGCGATGCGCACGTCGCCGCCCGCCGCCTTCACGCGGAACAGGTCCGATCGCGAGCCGGGGACGCGGAGCATGTCGCCGTAGGAGACAAAAATCACACCGGGCGCCGAGGCGATGGCTATGGCCTTATCGACGATTTCGAGAGGGGTCACGCAGACCGGGCAGCCGGGACCGTGGACCAATTCGACCTGGCGGGGGAGCAACTCCTCCAATCCATAGCGCATGATGGTGTGGGTTTGTCCGCCGCAGATCTCCATGAGGACCCAGGGACGGGTGGTGCGCGCCCGGATGTCCGCCGCCAGGGATGTGGCGATGCGCCCATTGCGGTACTCGTCGATGAACTTCATGGGCGGCCCGGATCGTTTGGGTCGAAGGCGGCGGAATCGAAGGAGCCGATCTCTTCCAATAAGGCAAAGGTGCGCTCGGCCTCGGCTTGATCGATGACGCTGATGGCGAAGCCGACATGGGCGAGGATGTAGTCGCCGGGGTGGGCGTCGGGGACGAAATCCAGGTAGATCTGCCGGGTCACGCCCCCAAATTGAACTTTCGCGATCCGGTTTACGCCGGCTTGAGCGGCTTCAATCACCCGTCCCGGTATGGCGAGGCACATGGAACACCTGCCTTGAGTATACCCAATTTAAGACCTTTTACTGCCGCAATTGTGGAACTTTGCCTCGGTGCGGAAATGTACAGGTAGAAGAGAGTTCCGATTTTTTGATGGCTCTTTAAGCCCATAGAATTCCGTAGGTGCGTCAGGCCACAATAAGGCATTATGCAGGGGGGCAACGTAGCCGACATCGTTCGTCGCGCGGAACATCTACTGTGGGTAGTGGCCCGCTGCGATGTGGAGGGTCTTTCTTCCACGCGGCAGACCGTCTTGATCGAATTGCGCGCCCTGGAAGAGCGTGCGGCGCAATTGCAGGCCACCGACCTTTACCGCGAAGTTTTTCAAAACACGGCAGTTAGCGGTTAACGGCGGCGCAGCCGGTCCATCACTCGGCGATCGCGTTTGGAGGGGCGTCCTCCGGTGAGGGATTCGAAGTAGGGCATGGCTTTCCGTTCTTCGACGGCTCTGAGACGCGCTTCCCGGCTTTCCTCCGTCTCGCGGTATAGCTTTTGGGCCACGGGGGCCGAGCCACGCAGTTCGCTCAGACCCAGAACGTCGATGTGGAACTCGCCGCTATCGTTCTTGATGCCGATGCGGTCGCCCACTTTCACTTCGCGCGCGGGTTTGGCGGGTTGGCCGTCCAACTGAATCCGGCCCAACTCGCAGGCTTTGGTGGCCAGCGACCGTGATTTGTAAAATCGCGCGGCCCATAACCATTTATCCACTCTCACGGCGCCAGAATTCCTCTCACACGTATAAGCTCTCATGAAAATGAGGGCTCTGGCGCGGTTAATTCGCCACCGGCACCTTCTCCGCCTTGTCGATCACCAGTATCTCGACCGGGCTCTTATGCGGCTCCAGCCGGAGGCCCAACTGATCCTGGATGGCCGAGAAGATGGATTGGCCGGACTGCTCCTCCGTCCATTCCAGATTCACATCGTAGCCGCCGGTAAGCCCGGTCTTATCCAGCACCGCCTGTTTCAACTGCCGCGATAGCAGCATCACAAACCGGAACATCGGCATATTCGACGACGCCACGCGGCGCAGGGGCAGGTTGGCGAAGCGGAGATCGGCGCTGGCGCCCGGCGCCGCCGGCTTGATCTTCAAGCCACGCTTGGCCACAGTCAGTTCGTAATGCGCCAGCACGCGCGGCTCGCGATGCATCTCCAGTTTGAAGCGCTCGTCCAGCAGCGTCTGGAGCATCTCCAGCGACCGCTCGCGCGTGGTATCGGGCGCCGACTTGGCCACGATATCGTAGCGGAACTCCCGGTCCTTCACCCAGTCCGGCGCTGCCACCTGATCGTCGCTCACCATCCCATAGGCGAACCGCACGCATTCGGCCAGAGTCGCATTCCCGAGCGTCACTTCGCCATGCCGCACCGTTCCCAGATTAATGTTGATGAGGTCGCCTGCCGCCGGTGGGCTGTGTTTGACCGACGCCACATCGAAAGACGGCCGCTGCGCCAGCAAGCCGGAACTCGCCAGCAGGATTCCCAAGACCATTCTCTGCATACTAAAGAAATAGTACTAACAACGCTACATTCTGTCCAGTGGCCGGGTTGCAGCCCGGCTGTTATTCTGGGACGGCGATGACCGCTCTTGAGACTCTGCTCAACGGAATTGTCGATTACGCGGGCCTGTACCCGCCCGCCTCCCTCTCGCTGGAAGAAACCTGCGCCAACTACGCCGCCTATCTGCATTGCGGCGACGCCTGGATGCTGAATCGCCTGGTGCTGCCGCTGGCGAAATTGCGGGTGGGCGAAGGGTGGCGCATCAGCCTGCTGGTCGATGAGGAGCCCGGTCCTCTGCCGCCGCAGGTTGAGACGTTCGAGACTAAACTCACGCACCGACTCTCGCTGCCCACTTACTGCGAAGCGCCGCTGGCCTCCATCGAATCGGGCTTCGCCAAGATCCGCACCGGCGGCGACACCATTCCCTCGTCGCGGCAGGTGGCCGAGTTCCTGCACCAAGGCGCGGCGCGCCGCATTCCTTTCAAGGCCACTGCCGGCTTGCACCATCCCATTCGCGCCGTCATGCATGGATTCGTGAACGTCTTTACCGCCGCGGTCTTCGCGTGGCACGGAGCGGATTGCGAGTTGCTGGTGGACATTCTGGATGACGAAGCGGCCCGCGATTTTGAATTTCATGACAACGAAATGCGGTGGTGCGGACGTCCGTTGACGACAGCGCAGATCGCCGAAGCCCGCCGCGAGTTCGCCCATAGCTTCGGCTCCTGCTCCTTTGAGGAGCCGCTCGCCGACCTTCGCGCACTGGACCTTCTGACATGACCGACCAGACGCACGATCCCGCGCTGAAGAGTTGGGTGGAGTCCGCCAACCTGCCCGGCAGCGATTTCCCTATCCAGAATCTTCCCTTCGCCACATGCAACGGGGGCCGCGTGGGCGTCGCGATTGGCGACCAGATTCTCGACGCGACTGCGGTGTTCGACGTGGCCGCACTGCGCGACGTGATGGCGATGCCGCGAGAGAAACGGCGCGAACTGCGGCGGCGGATCAGCCAGTATCTGGCCGTTCACACTCCCGGCGTCGAGATGCATCTTTCGCCCATGTCCGCCGCGCGGTTCGAAGTGGCCTGTCCGATTGGCGACTATTCGGATTTCTACGCTTCCATCCACCATGCCACCAACGTCGGCAGCATGTTTCGTCCCGAGCATCCGCTGCTGCCGAATTACAAATGGCTGCCGGTGGGTTATCACGGGCGCGCGTCTTCGATCGTGTTGAGCGGCTCGCCGATTCGGCGGCCCCATGGACAGATTGCCGAGTCTCCGGCCGGTCCGCCGGTGTACGCGCTCAGCCGGCGATTAGACTACGAACTTGAAGTGGGCGCTTTCCTCGGTCCCGGCAATCCGCTCGGCCAGCCCATTCCCATCGCGGAGGCGGCCGATCACATCGTGGGTCTGTGTCTGCTCAACGACTGGTCGGCGCGCGACATGCAGACTTGGGAATACCAGCCGCTCGGTCCTTTTCTGGCCAAGAGTTTCGCCACGTCCATTTCGCCGTGGCTGGTCACTATGGAAGCGCTGGAGCCGTTCCGCCGGGCGCTGGAGCCTCGCCCGCCGGGAGATCCTCAGCCGCTCCCGCACCTCGCCACCACAGCACCGGACGCCATCGCGATCACGCTCGAAGTCTGGCTCCGCTCGTCGAGCATGGCCGGTCCCATGCGGATCAGCCGCGGCAATTTCGCGCAACTCTATTGGAGCCTCAGCCAGATGGTGGCGCACCACTCGTCCAACGGCTGCAATCTACGTCCCGGCGACCTTATCGGCAGCGGCACAGTCTCCGGCCCGACGAAAGAGAATCGCGGCTGCCTTCTGGAGGTGACGTGGCGCGGGACCGAGCCGATCGAACTTCCCACCGGAGAGCGCCGCACTTTTCTGGAGGACGGCGACGAGGTGATTCTCCGCGGCTGGTGCGAAACGCCCGGCTATCGGCGCATCGGCTTCGGCGAATGCCGCGGCGTGATCACGGGGTAGAGGAGAGATGCGGTTAGGGCCGGAGCAAGAGCCGAGCTTTGCTCGGCGGACAGACGGCGAAAGGCGACCGTCTATCCTACTTACGCGTTTCGCGGCGGGATCGTCGCCGCAATAGAACATTAGGGCACGCTGGCTCCCGAAGGCCTTAGCGGCGCAGAAACTGAAATGCGATCTCGTGGCCGAAGCCGGCCACGTAAGCCATCGAGACCCACAGCATCGCGAAATGCTCCAACACGCGAGCTTGCTTTAGCGGACCTGCATCCACGGCATCAAAGCCGAGTTCCTCGGCCAATTCCGTCACGGTGCCTTTCGCGGCGGCATCATCGCCGCAATAGAACATTACGGCACGCTGGCTGCCGAATTTGGGGTTGGCCATCACGTTTTTACCCACGGTGTTGAAGCACTTCACCACGCGCGCCCCGCGCGCCCATTGGGCCACTAGTTCGCCCGCGGACGTGGTTGGCTCCACTGCCAGGCCGGAGAGGTCGGGCAGCAGCGGATTCACCGCGTCCACGAGCACCTTGCCGGTCAAATCGCCCAAGCTCTCCACAATCTCGCGAGTGGCCTCCCATGGCGTCGCCAGTAACAGCACGTCGCTGGAGTGCGCCGCTTCCAACGAACTGGCGGCTCGTGCCGTTGTGCCCGCGCGCTCCATGAGCTCCTTCATTTCGGCCGATTCCGGCTTGCGTGTGCCGAAGGTCACCGTATGGCCGGTCTGCGCCCACCGCGTGCCCAAAGTTCCGCCCACATTGCCCGATCCGATGATGCCTATCTTCATACGGCTTTCGATGTTCCCCGCCATCTGTTAGGTTCAACTTTACGATGAATATCAGACGACGCGATCTTCTGGCCATCGCCGTGGCCGCAGCCCCTCTGGGCCGCGCTGCCACGCACAGTTTCGATGTCCGCGATTCCGGCGCAAAAGGCGACGGGAAGACCAAGGACACCGCCGCCATTCAGAAGGCAGTGGACGCTTGCGCACAAGCCGGCGGAGGCATCGTCTATGTATCGCCGGGGACGTACCTTTCCGGCACCATCGTCCTCAAGAGCAACGTGACTTTCCATCTGGAGGCGGGCGCCACACTGCTGGGCAGCACTGACCTGGCCGACTATCGACTGGAACCCGGCCCGCCCGCGACCGGCGACGCCAACGGCAAACACCTGCTCTTCGCCCGGGATGCGGAAAACGTGACGGTGTCGGGCAGCGGCCGTATCGATGGACAGGGCCGCGCTTTCTGGCTGCCGGCTAACCGTGTCGCGCCCAAGCCGGAGGATCTGTGGCGCGACGTCGCCACCTACGATTGGAAGCCCACCGACCGTCCCTCGCCCATGGTCGAATTTTTCAATTGCCGCAACCTGCGCATCGAGGATGTCACGCTGGCCAACTCTTCGGGCTGGACCCTGCGTCCCATTGAGTGCGACACGGTGGTGATTCGCGGCATCAAAATCCGCAACCCCGTGATCGGTCCGAACACCGACGGCATCGATCCCACCTGCTGCCGCAACGTCTTCATCAGCGATTGCGACATCGCCACCGGGGACGATTGCATCTGTCTCAAAAGCGAGGGGCCGTACGGCCGCATGGGGCTCACGCGCAACATCACCATCACCAACTGCGTGCTCACCAGTTGTTGCAACGGCCTGAAGTTCGGCACCGCCACCCGCGGCGGCTTCGAGAACATCAGCTTCAGCAATTCGGTAATCCATAATGACGATGTGCCGCTCAACGCGCGTGTGATCGCCGGCATCGCGCTGGAGATGGTGGATGGCGGCTGGGTGGACGGCGTGGTGATCTCGAACATCCGGATGCAGCGCGTGCGCACGCCCATTTTCATCCGTCTGGGCGCGCGCAATGGCAATGGCAGACTGCGCGGCGTGATGATCGAAAACGTCCATGCCACCGGCGCGATTCTGACGTCGTCCATCACCGGCATTCCGGGCCACGATGTGGAAGACGTGACACTCTCCGGCATCCGCATCGATACCGAGGAGGCGGGGAAGGCGGCGTGGATGTCCGCGCCTGTCCCGGAGCAGATCAAGAGCTATCCGGAGGCGCGCATGTTCGGCCGCTTGCCGGCGTACGGCCTGTATTGCCGCCACGTCGACGGACTGAAGCTGGAAGATCTCACGATCCACGCCAGACAGCCCGATGAGCGGCCGGCGCTCCACTTCGAAGACGTGAAGAATCTGCGCATCGATCGGCCCGATGTTTCCAAACCCTCGACCACGCAGCCGCCGATCCGTCTGATCGACGTGCAGGGGGCCGTCGTTACGGGCTGCGACGCGGCCGGAGTATCGCAGGAAGGCAAGTCGGCCCACATCGCCGTCCAGAAGGACTGACTATCGCTGAGCGCCCGGCAGACTGGCCACGTCCATCGCCTGCAGCGAATGGGAGCCGAAGTTGGCGAGGTAGAGCGTCTGTCCATCGGGCGAAAGCCGCAACTCGCGCGGAAATTCTCCGGCGGGCAGCGTTCCAACCGTCGCGCCGCCGCTGGCCCCGATTTTCGCGGTATCCAGGACGGTGAGACTCTCCGCCGATCCTCCCCCGGCAAAGCGATTGGAATTGCCGACCACCAGGAGTTTGCCGTTGTTCACCAGGGCGATGGGCACCGGCGCGGCGCCCACCGGTGCCATTCCCAAGCGCGCGCCGGCCGGGTCGGAAATCAGCTTGGAGGCATCGAAAGCCACCACGGCGTTGTTGTTTCGCGCGGTCACATAGATGCGGTCGCCGGAGGGTGAGATGGCCATGCGCACGGGGCTGCATCCGGCTTTGATGCGGCCGGACACGGCGTTCTCCGGATCGGATTTGGCCCGCGCGACGTCGATCACGACCACGGCGCCTTCGGGATTCACCAGGTTGCTGCCGCGCTGCTGATTCTCCGGTTTGCAGGCCGCCGGCCATCCCCAAGCGGGCACTGCCGATTGACTGGTGGTATAGAGCCAGCGACCGTCCGGCGAAAACGTCAAGGCGATGGGGGCGCGTCCCACCGGAATTTTTCCCACGATCGAATCGGCGCGATATCCGTTCTTGCGGGCGCGGGCGAGATCGATGACGGTGATGGCGGCGGCGGATTCCTCGCTCACGAAAAGCAGCTTGTCATCGGCGGTGACGTTCACGTAGATGCTCTGCATCTTGTCGCCGGTGCTGAACGATCCGGCGATGGGCTTGGAGCAGCCGGAAACCAGGCAGGCCACGTCCAGGAAGATGATCCGGGTGAGCGCGGCGGCAATCAGAAGTTTGCCGTCGTGCGTGAGGACGATGCCGGTGAGCGGCTCGGGCGTGGGAACGGTGCGGACGAGGTCGAGTTTTCCGCCGGTGCGGTGGAGCACGGCGACGCCGGAGAGTTTGCCCCCGCCGGCATTCATCAGGGACGCGAAGACCGAGCAGCCGTCGCTGGAAACGACCACTCCAAAGGGAGCCGACGGCAAGGGAACGGTAGAGACGGGAGAATCCAGTCTGCCGCTACACGGGGTTTGAGCATGAGCCGAGGCTGCGAGGAGGGCCGCCGCGGCAAGCGCTTGAATCAGCATATTGACATTCTAGTGGAGTGGCCTACACATGGCAGTTTCGAGTATCAGGACTCAAGGGATGGAACTGGCG
>DASZMZ010000277.1:0-10449 GCA_035551455.1 Candidatus Sulfopaludibacter sp. | reverse complement strand
CGCCGGCAGACCGGGCACGCTGATGCCGCCGTTCTGTAGCGAGGTCTGGTTCAGGTCGCGCCGCGAGTAGCCGAATCGCAGTTGATTGAGCGCCGCCGGGGTGACGGTCCAATTGTAATCGCCCACCACTGCGTCGCCGCGCGTGATCGCGTGGCCGATCACGCCCGAAGTCAAGCTGCCGCTGCCATCGGGGAGCGGAGTCACCGGCGTATCGTCATCCCGGAAAAACGTGTATCGGCCGAACACCCGGTGGCGTTCGCCGAAGTAGCGGTCCATCCGAAAGTCGGCCTGGTCCTGATTGTCCGGCTCGGTGGCGGTGCGCACGTAGTTATTGGCGCCGCTGACGTTGGGCAGCGGATAGTGCGCCAGCACCTGCCCGCCGATCTGGTCGATCCGATTGGCCGGAATCGTGTTCGCCGGGAAGGGCGTACGCGGCGACGTCGCCGGATCGTAGATAGCCTGCGTAAAGACACCCTGGCGTTGCAGCAGTGTGGGCACTACGCTGAAGCGCGTGACTCCGGTGCGCAGGCGCGTACCCTGCCAGTCCGTGAAGAAAAATGTCTTGTTCTTCTGAATCGGTCCGCCCAGCGTACCGCCGTACTGATTGCGGCGGAACTCGGGTTTAGGTCCCGGCTGCGCAAACAGGTTGCGCGCGTTCAGCGCTTCATTGCGGAAAAATTCGAAAACGCTGCCATGATACGCATTGCCGCCGGACTTCCCGATCACCATAACGGTGCCGCCGTTGGAGCGTCCGTACTCGGGCGAGTAGGCATTCACGTTCAGGCGGAACTCTTCCATCCCGTCGATGATGGGATAGTAAGCCACCTGTCCAGGCTCCGGTTGCAGCACGCTGATGCCGTCATACAGATACTCATTCGTGCGCGGCCGGCTGCCATTGATGCGCGGCAGAAACTGACCGTTCGGCAGCGCCACGCCCGGAGACAGCGTCACCAGCGGAATGAAATTGCGGCCATCCAAAGGCAGCGTGGAGAGAGTCTTGGCGCCGATATTTTCACTCACCTCCGCACTGGCCGTCTGCAGCAGCGGCGCCGCTGCCACCACATCCACCGACTGCGTGGCCGCGCCGACCTCCAGTCGAATATCCACCCCCGCACGATTGCCCGCGCGCAGCACGATTCCCGACTGTCTGTAAGTATGAAAGCCCGGCATCTCCACCTGAAGCACGTACGCTCCAGGCGGAAGACCGATCAGGTGGTATTCGCCGCGACTATTGGAAACCGCCGCATAGTGCGCCGTCGTGGCCTGGTCCTCGGCCTGCACCTTCGCGCCGGAAACAGCCAGTCCCGAGGGATCCTCAATCGCCCCGAAAAGCTCGGCCCGTCCCGCCTGCGCACCACAGATGTGGACCGCCAGCAACAGACAAACGCTGTAACGGAAAAACGACATCGTAATGTGAGCCTAACATATCTGCGCTCCCACTTCGACCACGTACACCTGCGCCGTCCCGCTCCGGTCGCTGGCGAATGCCACCTTCGATTCGTCGCTCGACCACGACGGATGCGGATGGCTCCACTGCGGCCCGTACACCGAATCGCCCGCGCTCTCCATCCAACTCAGCGTAGTCCTGGCCTCGGCGAAATCTTCCGCCACCGCGTAGCGCGACTTGCGCCACTGCGTACCCTGATTGCTGGACTCGCTCAGGCAGAGCGTCCGACGGCGCCCGCTGCCGGCATCGATGATCTGCAGTCCCTCGTCAGGATGATTGGTGTCGCAGAGGATGCGTTCCCCCCGCCGATCGGGCGCGATGTGCCACGCGTTGTACTCGACAATCGTGCGCATCTCACGAGTGCTCCAGTCCATCCGCCGCAGCGCGTGCGGCCACACCGTGAACACCAGATCGCCGGTATTGCCGAGGAAAGTCTCGTGTACCAGGAACTCGTCATTGCCGTGCTCGTAGAGGCACTCCAGACCCGTGCCGTCGCGCCGCACGCGGTGCATCCGAGGAGCCGGGTCGCCCGCGAATTCGATCCATTCCGGCTCCAGCGGATGAAACTGCGGATGAATCACCGTGCGCGGAAAGCCAATCGCGTGCCAGCCCGTTCCATCGAAACGTCCGGCCACAAGACCGCACTGCGCGCCGTTCTTAAAGGCCGCCGTAAGCCACTCGCCGTCCCTGCTGATGGAGCATTCGCCGAGTTGCGCGCCGCCCTGATCGACGATGCAGCGCTCGCCCTCCCCATCGCGCCGGACGGCCCACAGACCCCCGCCGCGCGTGAAAACCAGCGTCTCGCCATCGGGATGCAGCGCCGGCGAGAAGGGATGGATCGCCCCACCGCTCGTGATCTGTCTCGTCTCTCCGCTCACCAGCGACGCTTCAAACAATTGCGCGTCACCCGTGCGGTATGAGATAAAAAACATCTCCCGCGCCCCCGCAAAAAAGGAGCTTTGGAGAAAGTAAGTGGGATGGCTGATGGCCGCCCCTTCGGTCACTTGCCACACCCGCGCCTGAGTCTCGCGATCCTGAAACTCTCTCATCCCCAATCCCCTTTTAGGCCCCAAGCCCCCAGCATGACGCCTCTAACCAAAATGAGCGAGCGACGCGAGCCACAAAACCCCAACCCCCAATCCCCAACCCCCAACCCCCTTTTAGGCCCCCCCGGCCCCTAAGTAAAGATCGCGGCCCTTCACCAACGCTGCGATCTTCCGGTCGGCCACCGAACGCTTCAGCATCCAAAACCCGCAATCGGGGTGAATCCAACCGATCCGATCCGCCCCCACTACTGCCGCCGCCCGTTCCAACGCGCGCGCGATTTCTTCGGGCGTCTCCACGTGATTGACCTTCACGTCCACTACCCCGATGCCCAGGCGAATCCGCGGCTCCACCTCCGCCAGCGCCTCCAGATCGGCGGCCGGACGGTGCGCCATCTCCAGCACCAGATGGTGAACGCGCAGGCTGTTCAGGAATTCCGTGAGCGCGCGCCACTCGCCCTTTTGAATGGTCTGCCCGCCGTAATTGCCGAAGCAAAGGTGTACCGCGCGCTCCCCGCCGAAGGCCTCCAGCACGCGATTGATGGCCGCCGCCGCCAGCGGAGCATCTTCGGGATTGCCCGGAATATTGGCTTCGTCCACCTGCAGACACTCGCACGGCAGACCGCGAACTTGGGCCGCCAGTACGTCCGCCAGACCCATCACCAGCTCGGCGAAACTGCCGTAATGCCGATCCAGAAGTGTGCGCGCCAGCATGTAAGGACTGGTGACGGTGAATTTGAACGCTCCGCCCGAGACTCCCGCCGCCAGTTCGCAATCGGCCAGCAGATTCAGCGAGCCTTCACCCAGCGGACCTTCCACCACGCCGGCAGCCTTGCGCCGAAACCACATCGCGTTCTTGCGCGCAAAAGCCTCGTGATCGCTGCGCCCCACTCGCGCCCGCACTCCCGCCATGGGACGGATGAAGTATTCGATCATGCCGTTGGTATCGGGATGATTGACGTCGAAGCGGTAAAACTCGCCGTCCACCGGCAGATCGATCCCCGCCTGCCTCTGAATGTCGAACACCACCCGCGTGGCGTCCACCCGCGCCTGCTCGCTCGGCGACGCCGCCAGCCAATCGGGGAAGGGATAGGAGCCCACAGTGGTCGTGAGAATCGAAGGTCGCATATCGTTGTCTGTTGCTACCGCGGCGCCAGCGGGTGCAGAGGCTGGTAGATGCCCAGCTTGCCGCCTCCGGTCAGCCAGCCGTGGCCGGCATCCACCGCCGGAAACTTCAGGACGTCGCGGAAAAAGGCGCGGTCCGCCTCCGCATCGCTGCTGTACAGAACCATGTGAGCGCCTGAAATCATCCCGTACCTCGCCATCAATTATAGGTAAAAGCGCCGCGTGCTAGGCTGGGGGTCTATGCGAAAATTCCTTGGCGCGGCACTCGTGTGCGCCGTTTTGCCCGCCTATGGCTGGGGACCCGAAGGACACAGCATCATCGCGCGAATTGCCGATGCGCAACTGACGCCGGCAGCCCGTGCGCGCGTAGCCGAAATCCTGGGCCCCGGTGTCACGATGGCTTCCATTTCCAGTTGGGCCGATCAGGTGCGGCGCGAACGCCCCAAAACCGCGCCCTGGCACTACATCGATATCCCCATCGATCGGCCCCGTATGGATCTCGCCCGCGATTGTCCCAACGCCGATTGCGTCGTGATGCAGATCGCCGTCGAACGCTCGGTCTTGCAGGACCCTGCCGCTACCCCACTCCAGCACCGCGAAGCCCTCATGTTCCTGATCCACTTCATCGGCGACATGCACCAGCCCCTGCACTGTTCAGACAACAAGGACAAGGGAGGCAACAACGTGCACGTCGTCCTCTTCGACCGGCCCGGCAATCTGCACGGCACCTGGGACAGCGGCATCCTCAATCGCATGCCGAAAGAGGAAGCGCTTTTTCCCGTTCTCTTGAAAGATGCCGCGAAGAACCGCAAAAAGTTCTCCAAAGGCTCCGTCGAGGATTGGGCCGAACAGTCCCATCAATCCGCGCAACAGGTGGTCTATGGCAACCTCCCCCACGTGCCGGAAGGGACCCCCGAGCCTCTCGGCGCCGACTACGAAAAACAGGCCGCGCCACTGATCCGCCTACAGCTTGAGAAGGCCGGCGACCGGCTCGCGCGAGTCCTCAACGATACGTTCAAGTAGCGGCGGCCGCTTCAGCCGCTTATAAATATAGTCGAGCGGAAGCATCGCCAGAGCCACCACAAACGGCACGATCGGCGCGTTGAAGCGCGGATTGTAATACTCCACGAAGGCCGACGCCAGCATATAGCCGGCAGGAACCAAGGCCATCGCCAGAATCAATCGGCGCCGTCCGCGTCGCAGACCAATCGCCGCTCCAATCGCCGCGGCAAAACAAAGCCCCGGCCAGATAACCCGATTCGCGGCATCCAGAACGCGCGGCCAATACCAGCTCAACGTGGTCATCGGCAGCGGCATGCTGTTCTCCAAACTCGGCGACACCGCCTCACTACCGGGCCAGAGATTGACCCACTCCGTGGGCGCCGCCAGCGTTCGCGCGGCCAGGTACGGCGTATATGCCAAAAACCTGGCGGGATGCTGCAAGATGGCCTCCATCGCAACCCTTCCCAGCAGGTGGCGCGACTCCTCATCGCCCAGCGCACGCAGGCCCGGCTGATCGCGGACCGCCCAATGGCCAATAAAATCCGTGGCAGCCCTTCCGCCCATCAGACTCTGCAATTGGAGTGTGGCAGGCCCGTTCGGATTCACCAGTTTCTGATCGATCACCACCCGGTTGTACAGGTGCAATTCGCCGGACGTGGCCAGTGCCCACTGGCCCGAGTGAACACCAGTCCAGACGATCGACGCCAGCATCACTCCGCCCGCCGCGGTCGCCGTCACGGCCAATCTCTTCCCGCCCAGCCCGAGCCGCGACCACAGATAAATGCACGCCACCGCCGGTGCCAAAGGAAGCAGCGGCACAACCCGCAAAGTTCCCGCCCAGCCCATCAAGAGTCCGGACAAAATCATCAGTAGGATCACTCTGCTGCGCGCCGCGCGGACCGCGTAGTAGATGGCTCCCACCATCGCAAAGCTGGTGGCCGTCTCGGACAAGATGATCTGCGGCACCGTCATCGCCGAAGGCAGCACGCCCATCAAAATGGCTCCCGCCAGCGCCAGCTCTTCCGACACCATCAGCCGCAGCAGCCGGTAGCACCAGACCGCGATCAGCACCGTCATCGCATGCTGCAGCAGCGTCACGCACAGCCCCAAATGGCCTCCCGCGACACTTCCCACCAGCCATAGCAACAGCGGATAGCCCAGCGGAAAATACCCGCCGATCCCTTTAGCCACATTGGGCGCCTGACGCAGATATTCGAAGCTATCGGGATTGGTGGCCACGGGGTGACTGGCCCAATACAGCAAATGCACCACGCCCAGAACAAACACCAGCCACGTCAGACTCGGCCGCCCCGGCCGAATAGGACCGAACCACAGAGCACAGCCGCCGAACACCACCAAACCCGCCATCAGAACCGCAACGGAAACGGGCGCCGCGGGATCTTCAATCAGCAGGCGCGCGCTCCGCCAGTCGTGCGGCGCCAGGTTCACCTCGCGAACCGTGCTGCCATTGCGCAGCACGCGAATCACCCCGCTCCACCGGTCCGCATGCAGCAGGGCGAAGAAGCGGTGGCCCTGAAACTTCAGCGCCGCGGGCGCGGAGGACGCATCGTCCATCACGTACGACGCCGGATCCGCCGTGTCGAATGTCCACCCAATCTGTTGCGCCGCAGGCAGGTATCGCAGCTCGTGCTGATCCACCACCAGCCCCAGCAGTTGAAGCTTGCCCGGCGTGGCGGGCTGTCCCACCGCTTGCAGTTCGAAGCTGCTATTGCCGTGGTCGGGGGACGTGACCATGTAGCTCAACGCCAACTGCGCAGCAAACGCAAGATAGAGGACCGTGAGAGCAGTGATCAGAAACCTTAGGCCAGTCGACAGCGACATCAACTGTGATTATATGAACAAACGTTGCCCAATTACCCGCCCTCGTCCACCTTCAGATTATCCAGCGGCCCCGTCACTCGCACCTCGCGCGTTCCGTTCGTCAGCAGGATCACCATCTTCCCGTCGCCCTGCGTAGCCCCGCTGCCCGTGTAAGTCTCTTCCGCATTCCGCAAACTCAGGCTCGTCAGGTGCAGCCGCGGAGCCGCCGGCGACCACGTGAGGTTGTAATTGCCCGAGACATTCCGCCAGGGACCCGGCGCGCCGAAGTCGAGCGCCGCGCCCACGAAAAATCCCTGCGACGTCAGATTCGAAAGTAGCTGAACTCCCGTACCCGACGTATCCAGTGTGCCTTGCGCATCCAGCTTCCCCGATTGCCAGCCCAGACCCTTCACCTGAATCGCCGCATGATAGGCCGGCCTGCTCCCCCGCAGACTGGCGGTCACCCGACCCGTGAGTGCCGACCCGTCCATGCGAGCCTGAATCCCATCCATTTCCACGCGCGCCGAATCCCACACCAGATGTGTCCGCAGATTCGCCAGATGAGCGCCGCCGATCAGCAGATCGCCAATCTGCAAAGTGGCATCCGCGCGCCGGTCCTGCAGCCAATCGGGCAGACCGTTCCGACCCAGCGCCCGCGCCAGAAGTCCGGAACTGTGCTGCAGGGTCGGCAGCATCTCGGCTTCCAGATCGGCCGCATCCACTGCCTCTGCCTGCAAACGCAAACGATGCGGCCGCGCCATCGCCGGCTCGTACGAATATTGGCCCGTAAAGGCCACTTTCCCGGCCTGGGCCTGCACCCGGTCCAGCTCCACCCGAGCTCCGTTGATCAGCGCGCGCGCCGACGCCAACTGCAGCGGATCGGCCAACCCGGGTACCGCAATCTCCGCGTCGCGCACTTGCAAAGACCCGGTCCACCCGCTCTTCTGCGCATCCCCGTGATAGTGCAACTGTCCCTGCCAGACTCCCGATTGCACCTGCTCCAGCCACGGCACGGCCGCCAGAGCCGCCTGGGAATGCAGCGACGCCACCTTCATCGACTCGGTCGAAATCGAAAGATCCAGCGCGCCCGGATCCAGCGAGTAATCGGCCTCCACCTGCGCCTGATCCTGGTCGCCCGTCCGCACCAGCGACGGCGCAAGATACACGTGGCCGCGACCCACCACAATGCGCGCCTGCTCAAAGCGCACCGGCGGCGAATCGGGAATCGTCAGAGAGGCGTCATGAAAGGCCAACTCGCCCTGAAAACTGCCCTCGCCCGAATAGCCGATCGCTCCATCGATCGTGCCGCCCAATTGCAGCTTGGCGGGAATCGGCGCGCCCATGTGACGGCCCAGTTCCAGCAGAGGCTCCGCCGGGAAACGGTTCCAGTTCAGTGAGACCGCCCAACGCGGCTGCGAAAGATAATCGCTGGCGCGGAACCGCACCGTTAAAGGAAGAGCGACGTTGCCGGCCGACGTGGTCTGCAGTTCGAACTGCTGCGCCATCAGGTCCAGGTGGCCGCGTATGTCCAGCGGCCAATCCTCCCCGCGCGCGGTGGGCAGCAGGTCCCAGCGGTGAATGTCTTCGATGTGCAAGCGGCCTGCAATGCCGATGTTCTGGATGGGGCCGCCCAGGTGCAGATGCGAAGAGAGCGTCCCGTGTACGCTGCCCGCCTGCCCGCGCATCAGGGCCGTGAGTTCGCCCAGTCCCGTACGCTCGAGTTGCAGATCCAGATCCACCCGGTTCGGGTCCACAAACCAGCGCCCCTTCAATCGAAACGCGCCCAGACCCTGCGCCGTCCGATCCGTGCGCGATGGCTGCGCCGAACAATCCACGCTCCAGGCGCGGCCGATGGAGCCCGGCGGCGAAATGTCCAGATCGGTCTGCTGCAGGTAGAAAACGCTCTTCCGGTCGCCGAACTTGAAGTTGATGCGCCCGTGGCGAACGTGAATTGCCGGCACTTTGCGCATCACCGCGGGGCTCACCAGCGATGCGAAATTCCAGCGGCCCCACTCCGAAGCCGGCCCGCTCTTCGTCAGATTGATGCTGGCCGTATCCAGCGTAATCGAAGCGATCACGAACTTGCCGCCCAGCAGCGACCACAGGCTCGGCCGCACCGTCAGACCGCCGCCCACATCTTCATTGATATAGACGATGGGCTCGGCGCCGATCGCCGGATCTTCGTGAATCGTGACGCTATCCACCGAAAAGCCAGGCCCTTCGAACAGACTGAAGTGGACCTTGCCCAACTCCACGCGCCGTCCGAGCGACCGCTCCAGCGACTTTTGCAGCCGCTTACCGAACTGGTCGGCCGTGATGTAAGGCGCGGCGATTCCGATCACGAGCAGCACCGCCAGCAGCACCCCGCCGATCTTGCAGGCTGTCTTCATACGCCGCCTTCCAGCAGGCTGCGATAGGCGTCGGGATTGTCAATGTCGGTGACGATCCCGGGGTCGTCCAAGTCCAGGAAGATCGTCTCGTCCGCGTGGGCGTGGACCACGTCGCGCGCCGCAGCATCCGGATGCAGCGCCAGAAACTCGTCGATCAGCGCACGGGAAAACAGGATGGGGTGGCCGCGTTTGCCGTGGTAGCGCGGCACGCACACGCGGGCATCGCTGTTTGCCAGAACCGCATCCAGCGTCTCCGGCGCCACCGCCGGATGGTCCGCCAGTGTGAATAGGACGGACGGAACGTCGGCAGGCACCGCGTGCAATCCGCACTGCATGGAGCTGGTCTGCCCTTCCGCGTAATTCGGATTGATCACGAAGGTCGCCGGCCGCGCCAGTCCCGCCAGAATCGTCTCCGAAGCCGCGCCCAACACCACGATCACCGGATGGCAGCGCGGCGTCAGCAATCCGATCAGGCGGTCGAGAAAGGTCTCCCCTTCATAAGGCAGCAGGGGTTTGGGGGATCCCATGCGGCTCGATTCACCGGCCGCCAGGATCACAGCAGCCGGCTTCACTGGTTCAGCACAGCCGGAGCTTCCACCGGGAAGACGGACAGGGAAAGCGAACGCCAGGACGAAGCCGCATTCCGCCGGACCGCGATCATTTCCGCGGCCACCGAGATGGCGATTTCCTCCGGAGAAATGGCCCCGATATCCAACCCCATCGGAGCATGCAGCCGGTCGAATGCCGGTCGCGGGATACCTTGCTTTTCCAGTTCGCGAATCACGTTCAGCACTTTGCGCTTGCTGCCGATCATGGCGATATAGCGCGCCTGCGTGCCGATCGCCAACTGCAGAACTCGCATATCGTCGCGATGTCCGCGGGTCACAATGATCAAATAACTGGTCTCATTGATATTGAGCTGCGGGAAGACCTCTTCGTATTCCGCCGCGTGTACTTCGGCGGCTTCCGGGAAACGCTCCCGATTGGCGAAACTTTCGCGATTGTCTACGATCACGGTCGAGAAGCCGGCCAGATTCGCCACCTTCGACAGGCTCTTCGAGATGTGCCCCGCGCCAAAGATGAAGGCATGCGGCACGGGGAGCACCGGCTCCACGAATACGTCCAACTGGCCTCCGCAGATGAGGCCATTATCGTAGGCGGCATCCTGACCCAGATTGAACGTGAGATGCTTCGGTTTTTCCGTATCGATTACCTCGCGGGCGGCGTTCCACACTTCGGCCTCCACACAACCGCCGCCGATGGTGCCGGCCATCGACCCGTCTTCGCGGACCAGGAGTTTGGCGCTCTCGTAGCTCGGAATCGAGCCGCGCACCTGCACAATTGTCGCCAGGGCGCACTTCTGTCCCAGGTTGCGCAGGCGCACCAACTCCTCAAAAACGTCCATTCTGTCTGATTATAACGGTTTTCACTTTCCCATATCACCGAACTGCGCAGTTCTCTCCGTGCTTCCTCGGCGTCTCGGTGTCTCCTAAGAAACAAATGCCTCTCCGTGCGTCGGTACTAGGGTGTAGCCCAGCCTGCCGGCTTGCTTGATTAGTCTCTGACGGAGCTGCTCCTGGTTCTTTTGTTCGATTCGCGTGAAGGTCGTCGCATCGTATGC
>DASZMZ010000276.1:0-2014 GCA_035551455.1 Candidatus Sulfopaludibacter sp. | reverse complement strand
GCGTCTGCTTCTGTTCTTTAAACCGTTTGGCGATGCCGGTATTCCGCGCGTCTATGGCCCCCTGCGCCTCCTGCACTTCGGCATCGGTCAAACGCCTGGCCACCTGGTCGCGGCCGTTTTGATGAAGCGTGACCTGAGTAGCCATGCCCTGAGAATCGACGTCGAACGTGAGTTGGGCATTCACAACCTTGAGGAAGAACTTGCGATCGCTTTCGGCGAACACCTCGATTTTCTCTTGACCGGTCAGCTGAGTATAGAGGTGATCTCCGTCCCTGGACATGGTCAACAGGGCATCCGGATTCAGTTGGTATTTACCCACGTACCGGTCAAAATTCCTGGGGTCGAATGATGTCTCCTTGTGTTCCACAGGCGGCGCGACCTTTGACAACGGATAACTGGCGTTCAGCAGGCGCCGGCCGATATCGTCCTGTCCGGCGGGAGTCGAGATGTTCGTCAGCACCACCACACCCGTGCGCGCTTTGGGATCGAAGCCCATGTAGCTGCGATATCCGCCAGTGCCGCCGTTGTGCCAGATGATCGAGCTTCCGTCCTTCGTTTGTATCAGCCAGTTGTAGGCGATCTCCATGCCGGCTCCAGCCTCCTTGCGAACCGAGATCGCGTCGGCCATGTCCTAGGCGAGAGGCGACTTCACGTAGCCGAGATTCGCCGCAAGGAAGGTCAGCATGTCGTTGGCCGTGGAACGCAGCGCGCCGGCGCCGGCCAGCGTGGGGACATCCCAGTTGGCCTGGGGAGCGAGAGCTTCGGTATGTCCCATGGCGAGTCGCGCCGTCATTTCGGGTGTGAGCGTTATGCGCGTATCCGCCATGCCGAGCGGATCGCAAATGCGAGAGCGTACCAGTTCCTCATAGCTCTTGCCGGCGCGCAGCGAAAGAGCGTGGCCAAGCAGTCCGACGCCCAGGTTCGAGTATTCGAATTCGGCGCCGATGTCGCGGGTCAACCGATAGCCTGACAGGAAGTCGTAGAGTTGCTGCACGCTATAGTCGGCGTAAGGATTGGCGGGGTCCTTCGGATGAAAGTTCGACGGCATACGTGGCAGGCCGGAGTGCTGCGTCGCCAGGTCTGCCAGCGTGATCTGGCGGCCATTGCGTTCGGGAACTTTTACCATCGATGACGCCGACCACGATGCCGAAACCGGCAGTCTCCGAACCCACCCGCTCCATCAGAATCTTGCGAATCTCCGCGTCGGATGGCATTTGCGCAAAAGCGGCTGCGCAGGAAAGCAGAACCGCGGCCAGAGACTTCATCGCATCCCTCGTTATTAGATAGACGCGTGATTTGTTCATTATCTTACGGCGAAATGAACGCGCGTTGATATTAGTTGGGGGCCGGCGGGGAATCGAGAGCGACAAGCTCGTGCCGGTTGTCAATTCTCCGTCGGGATTTTGTCCACCTGATCAACCACGATGATTTCCCCCGGAACATCTGCGGTTCTCACCAGTCTGAGGCCAAGTTCCTTCTGGACTGCGCCGAAGATATCGGAAAAGCCACCGAGTTCCTTTGCGACCAGCGCCGGAGCATCAATCCCATCTGGAGCGTTGGACGAGGTCGCCGTCAGCGGCTCGCAGGCAGGGCAGTCATATTGGAGGATGAAGGTATATATCCCTTCGAGTCCGGTTTTGTTGACGACGCGTGGCTGGTACGAACCGTCGTCCACGGACTTGCCCTGTGCGCGGCCTATCAGGAATCCCAACTGCACCGCCACGGAGTTGATGCCCAATTCCTGAAACTTGATCCGTTGATGCGCCACCCCGGCGCGAAATCCCATCATCCGAGGTCCGGGAACGCTCGGGAAACCATCCGCCCCGGTACCAGGCGCACTCTTCGGCGCCTGGCTATCGTCCGCCCCGGGAGGTTTGGGAGACAGCGGCATTAGTCGACAACCGCGAGGATCAACTACAAGTTCATAGCCCGGGCAACTTGCGGTTTCGCGATGGAAGGCAAGGTGGAATCGCTCGACGAGCAGGCTCTGGAGCATTTTCCGCCTTCCTTTTAT
>DASZMZ010000275.1:0-13070 GCA_035551455.1 Candidatus Sulfopaludibacter sp. | reverse complement strand
GGAATCCTCCATGTTCGTAGGAACGGTGCGTCAACTGCACTGAAAGGAGCATGACGAATGCCAGAGTGCGGCCACTAGCACTAAAAGGCCAAAGGGGGCGACGGGAGTGAGACTGATCGTACAACCGGGAGAGGGAGCGCTCCCTCTCATCAAAGCAATTGGCGCGGCGAAGAGCCGGGTCGAGATTGTGATTTTCCGTTTCGACCAGAAGGACATCGAGCGGGCGCTGGGGAATGCGGTGGGACGCGGAGTAGCGGTGCAGGCGCTGATCGCGTCTAAGAACCGCGCCGGCGAGGAGAATCTGCGGGAGCTGGAATTGCGGCTTCTGGCGGCGGGCGTCACTGTGTCTCGCACCGCCGACGACCTGATTCGCTACCACTCGAAATTGATGATTATCGACCGGCGGGAATTGCACCTGCTGGCTTTTAACCTGACGCACATCGATATGGAGCGCAGCCGGAGCTTCGCCCTGATCACCCGGAAGCCGGACGTGGTGCGCGAGGCGGTGAAGTTGTTCGAGGCCGACACCAAGCGCACGCCTTATGAGGCAACGCTGCCGGGCTTCGTGGTGAGTCCCGTGAATGCGCGCAAGGAACTGGCGGCCTTCATTGCGGGCGCGAAAAAGAGTCTGGCGATTTACGATCCGCAGGTGAGCGACCGGGCGATGATTCGCATATTGGCCGAGCGCGCCAAGGCCGGTGTAGAAGTGCGCGTGCTGGGGCGGATGATCGGCAGAGCGAGCGGCGTCTCGGTGAAGAAGTTGGCCAACATGCGGCTGCACACGCGCACGATTGTGCGCGACGGACGGATGGCGTTTTTGGGGAGCCAGAGTCTGCGCGAGATGGAGTTGGACGCGCGCCGGGAAGTCGGTCTGATTTTTCGCGAGCCGAAAGCCGTGAGCGGCCTGCTGCGGACCTTTGAGGCAGATTGGCTAGAGGCGGCGAAGGCCGAAAAAGAAGAAGTCGAATCGGTGGACCCGGGCATGCGGATCGCCAAGAAAGTGGCGAAGGCGGTGGCTCGCGAGATGCCGGAAGTGGGTCCGCTGGTGAACGGCGCGATGCGCGAGATTGTGGGCGAAATCGCGGAGATGGATCTAATTCCCGAAGAGGTGGATGAGATGGTGAAGGGCGCCGTGAAGGAAGCGGTGCGGGAAGTGGTGAAGAACGCGGTGGAACAGGCGGTAGAAAAGAGCGCCGGGGGAGAAGGGTGAGCAGAGGGTACACCGCCGCGATGGTGTGCTGTCTGGCTGCCGGGGCGGCCTGTTCGCGAGGGAAGGTGTATGCGGGGCCAAAGGCGCCGGGCGACTTCGACAAACGGGTGGCCCAGTACGTAAAACTGCATAAAGCGGCGCGGGCCGAGATCCACGGCTTGAAACAGACCGACTCACCGGAGGAGATTGCGGAGCAGCAGGCAAAGCTGGCGGACCTGATTCGGCAGGCGCGGCGGGGGGCGAGGATTGGCGACATATTCACTCCTCCGGTGGCGGCCGCGTTCCGGCAGTTGATCGACAACACCATGCGGAGCACGCAGGCTCCACGAATTCTGGAGAGTCTGCGCAGCAGCTCGCCGGTGACGCGGCCAATCCAGGTGAATGAACCGTATCCCAGCGGCGTGCCGCTGCAATCCACGCCGCCATCGCTCTTGATGAACTTGCCGCAATTGCCGCCGGAACTGGATTATCGAGTCGTGGGTGGAACTTTGATTTTGCGGGACGTGGATGCGAATCTGGTTGTCGATTGCATTCCAGATGTGATTCCCAGGGTGGGCGGATAGGCTATGCGACGGATCACTGCATCACTGATTTTCATGCTTGGCCTCGCGGTGGCGGCGGCCAATCTGACTTTGCCGGGAAATCCGAAGTCGGTCAAACTGGCGGTGATCGGCGATGGGGGAACGGGGGAAACTCCGCAGTATGAAGTGGGGCAGCAGATGGCCGATTACCACACGAAGTTTCCCTTCGATTTCGTGCTGATGCTGGGCGACAACATCTACGGCCACCAATCGGCGGGTGATTTCCGGAAGAAATTCGAAGATCCGTACAAGGCGCTGTTGAGCCAGGGCGTAAAGTTTTATGCGTCGCTGGGCAATCACGACAGCACCACCGAGCGCATGTACAAGCCGTTTAATATGGACGGTAAACGGTATTACGATTTCAAGAAAGGCGATGCGGAGTTCTTCGCGCTGGATAGCAACTACATGGATCCCGAGCAATTGGACTGGCTGACGAAGGAACTTTCGAGTAGCAATTCCAAGTGGAAGGTCTGCTTTTTTCACCATCCGCTGTACTCCGACGGGAGAATGCACGGTCCCGATCTTGATTTGCGAAAGCAGCTGGAGCCGATCTTCGAACAGTACGGGGTGAATGTGGTGCTGGCGGGGCATGAGCATTTTTACGAGAGGACGCAGCCGCATAACGGCATCGCGTACTTCGTGTTGGGGAACTCCGGCCAGTTGCGGCCGCACAATGTGAGGACCTCGCCCGATGTGGCAAAGGCATTCGATACGGATCAGGCCTTCGCGCTCCTGGAGATCGACCCGGACCAACTGTACTATCAAATCATTTCGCGGACCGGCGAGACGGTCGATTCGGGTTCCGTGACGCAGGCGAAGGTCACGCGGTAACGCACTAGCGCAGCGGAGGAAATCGAAAACGGACGCTCATTGACGTGCGCGGCTCCGCGGACTGCTAGCGAAGCGGCGGAGTTGAGGCGGGCGGGCGGCGATGATGCGTGGCCTGCTCGTAGGCGTAGGCGAATTTGATGAGGGTGGCCTCCGTCCAGGGGCGGCCGAAGAGCGTCATGCCCGCCGGGAGGGTGGCTCCGCGCGAAAAGCCCATTGGCACGTTGATGGCGGGGAAGCCGGTGGTGGGTGAGAAGACCTGGCTGTTGTCGCCGTGCGGCGTATTCAAGTCCCCAATGAGGCGCGGCGGATTGCTCCACGTGGGATAGATATAGGCGTCCAACTTATATTTATCCATGCTCTTCAGCACCGCCTGCCGGTACTGCTCGCGATAGGCGGTGTCGGCCTGGCAGCCCGGCGACTCGGGTCCGTTTTCCGGGCCCTTCTCGGCGCTTTCCAAACGGCCCTGATTGTTGGGATGGTAGCGGCCGGAGCGAATAATCTCCGCGAGACTCTTCATGGGAACGGCGTCTCCGCGCGCGGACAGAAAGTGGTTCAGGTCGTACTTGAAGCCCATGCACGGGCCGGCGTCGCGCGAACGGCGCACCTCGGCGAGGTCGACCGGCGCGGGATCGACAATGGTGGCTCCGGCGCGGCGCAGGTCGTCGACGGCCGCCATGAAGATGCGCGTGATTTCGGGATCGGTGGTGGGACGCTCGTAGGCCTGACGGAGAATGCCGATGGTGGCGCCGCGAAGTCCGTTGCGATCCAGGGCGGCCATGTAGTCCTGAGGCAGATGGGCGGACGCGGCGGCGGTGACCGGGTCGTCGGGATCGGCGCCGACAATCACCTGGAAGACGCGGGCGGCATCCTCGACGGTCCGCGCCATGGGTCCGGCGACATCGGCGAGCGTACTGAGGGGCATGACGCCGGCGCGGCTGGTGAGTCCCATGGTGGACCGGATGCCGACCAGCGCCTGATGCGAACTCGGTCCACGAATGGAGTTGCCGGTGTCGCTGCCGAGTCCGACGAGTCCCAGACTGGCGGCCACGGATGCGGCGGTGCCTCCGCTGGATCCGGCAGTGACGCGGTCGAGCGCGTAAGGATTGCGGGTGTAGCCGGGCAGGATGGAATTCACGGTTTCATAGGGGCTGAAGGCCCACTCGGCCATATTGCTCTTGGCGAGCACGAGGGCGCCGGCGTCCTTGATGCGCTTCACCTGGAAGGCGTCCTGCCGGGCGAGGTAGCCGGCGAATGCGAGGGCGCCGTCGCTGGTCTGGAGTCCGATGGTCTCGAAATTATCTTTGACGATTACCGGGACGCAGTGGAGCGGTCCGGTGAGTCCGGTCTGGGCGAAGCGGCGATCGAGGTCGTCGGCCTGCTTCTGCGCGTCGGGGTTGAGGACCACCAGGGAATTGATGGCGGGGCCGTTCTTATCGTACGCGGCGATTCGTTTCAGGTACTGATCGACCAGGGCGCGGCAGGTGAGGCGGCCGGCCTTCATGGCGTCGTGGACCTGCGCGATGGTGGCTTCCTCCACTTCGAAGGGCGGCGGCGTCTGCGCGAAAAGTCCGGCGGCGACGGCCAAGAGCAGGGCTGGCAAGCGAGTCACCGTACCATTCTAGAATGAGAGTGAGATGGAAACCGCCACCTTTTCGATGCAGCCCGTCGGGTACATCCGCAGCTCTTACCAGGACACGAAGCAAATCCCGAAAGGGCCCGGCGCGAAACACGACATGGAAGGGATTCTGGAGATCCGGCCGGAGTTCGAGGAGGGCCTGCTGGACGTGGAGGGTTTCTCGCACCTGTTCGTGATCTGGGCCTTCGACCGCGCGGACGGCTGCGCGCTGATCGGCAGGCCGCCCACCGATGACCGGCCGCACGGCGTCTTCGCCACACGCTCGCCGCGTCGACCGAACCCGATCGGTCTGACGGTGGTGGAGTTGCTGGGTCGCGAGGGCCGCATGCTGCGCGTCCGCGGAATCGACATGCTCGACGGTACGCCGATTCTGGATATCAAGCCCTACCTTTCCAGCGTGCCGCAGGAGCGCATCAAGCGCGGCTGGCTAGCCGAAGCGGAAGCGCGGAAAGCCGAGGCTAGCAGGATCGCCCGGCCGGAGTGAACGGCTTCACATTACGGTTTCATGCCTGGAAACGTTCCTCTGTATGCTGTCATCAGGGGGATAGGAAATTCCAACGCGTACCAAGCGACTGTGGACGGCAATCGCTATCGTCGCGATCCTGATTCTGGTCGCTCTGGCAGTGGTCCTTCGGCGAGCCGGCCCGATTCTGAAGGCGCGGATTACGGAGACTCTCGCCACCCGGTTTAACAGCCGCGTTGATTTGGACACCGTGGACGTCTCCCTTCTCCGCGGCATTGAAATCTCCGGCGATGGTCTGCGCATCTATCCGCCGGATGCGGTGGTGGCCGCCGGTTTCAGTCAACCGCTCATCGCGGTCGGTCACTTCTCCTTTCACGCAGGGCTGATCGGACTTCTCTTCGAGCCGACGCATGTACGGCAGGTGCAAATCAAGGGGCTGCAGATCAATATCCCCCCGCGCGAGATGCGGCAGCAGGCATCTGAAAAGCCGCGCAAGCACAGCGGCAAAATCAAAATACTGGTCGATGAAATTGTCTGCGATCAATCGCGGCTGATCATCGGTACGTCCAAACCTGACAAAGATCCGAAGGATTTCGAGCTGAAGCACATCGCATTACACGACGTGGGTCCCAGCGCACCCTGGCGATACGAGGCGGTACTTACGAATGCGATTCCGCGCGGCGAGATTCACGCGGCCGGATCGTTTGGGCCCTGGCAGACAGAGAGCCCGGGCGACTCCGCGGTGACCGGCCACTACACGTTCGAGCATGCCGACCTGAATACGATCAAGGGCATCGGCGGCATCCTCTCCTCGGTGGGCGACTTCAAAGGCCAACTCGACAAAATCTTCATAGACGGAACCACGGAGACACCGGATTTTTCCCTGGATAGCGCCAACCACCCGCTACCCCTGCATACCCGGTTCCATGCGGTTGTCGATGGCATCACCGGCGATACTTATCTGGATCCTGTAGAGGCGAGTCTGCGAGACTCCAAATTCACGACGAAGGGCTCCGTGATCAACGTGAAAGGTCGCGGCCACCTCATTGAACTGGATGTCGACGTGCCTCAGGATCGGATTCAGGATTTTCTCGACCTGGCTGTAAAGACGGAACCGGCCGTGATGACAGGCATCGTCAGTTCGCAGGCAAAGCTTCGGATCCGGCCCGGCAAAGAGAGGGTTGTGGAGAAGCTCAGTCTGAAAGGCAGCTTCAGGCTGCAGAACCTCCACTTCAGTAATCCGCAGGTGCAGGATAAGGTCGACATGATGAGCCTTCGAGCGCAGGGGAAGCCGGAGGAGGCCAAACCTGGAGCGAAGGACGTCACCTCTCACATGACCGGAACCTATTCCATAAATGACGGCGTGATCCGAATTAGCGATCTCGCCTACGTTTTGCCGGGCGCGCGAGCGAATCTGGAGGGGATTTATTCCTTGGACGGCCAACAATTCGACTTCCACGGGAGGGTTCTCACCGACGTCTCGCTGTCGCGGATGGTCGACTCTCCGTGGCTGTCGTTTTTGCTGAAGGCGGCCTCTCCGTTCTTCCACAAAAAGGGCGGAGGAGCCGATATCCCGGTGAGGATCAGCGGCACAAAATCGGAGCCAAAGTTCGGGCTTGACGTGCTGAAGGGGAAATAGAGGGAGAAATCTAAATAAAAAAGGCCGGTCTCGTCCGGGGGGAGCGGGACCGGCCTTTCCTGTATAAGTGAATCGCAGTTAGACAGCCAGGTACATGGTGTTGCCCTGCCGGTTCACGAGCAGGAGAGTTGCGTCCTTGGTGGTACGCATGGCAGATTCAAAATCCTGCGTGTTGCGGACGGCTTTATGATTCACTTCCTGAATCACGTCGCCGCGTTTCAGTCCGGATTCAGCGGCCTTGCTATTGGGGTCCACTGCGGTCACGACGACGCCGGAAGCGGTCGCCGGTAAACCGAGTTGGCGAGCGGTGTTGGCGCTGACGTTTTCCACTTGGATACCCTGCAGGGAATCCTGACTGTTGCCGTTATCGGGCTGGTCGGCCTTGGCGGTTTCGGTCGGCAGTGCGGCCAACGTCACCGGGAACGTGCGTTCCGCGCCATTGCGGAATACCTTCACATTCACCTGGGCTCCAGGAGCCATCAACGAAACATGCATGCGCAGTTCAGCGCTGCCGTTGACGGGCTTGCCGTTCAGGTCCAGAATGATGTCGCCCTTTTGCAGTCCCGCTTTTTGGGCCGGGCTGTTGGCGGTCACATCGCCTACCAGAGCGCCGCGAACTTCGGGCTCATTGAAGGCCTTGGCGATGGAGGGAGTCACTTCCTGCGCCATCACGCCGAGATAAGCTCGGGTCACTTTGCCGTTTTTGATGATCTGATCCATCACATTGCGCGCTACAGTTACAGGTACGGCAAAACCAATCCCCTGGTTCCCTTCCGAACCATTGGCGAGAATGGCGGTGTTGATACCGATCAGTTCACCGCGGTCGTTGACGAGCGCGCCGCCCGAATTTCCGTGGTTGATGGCGGCGTCGGTCTGGATGAAGTCCTCATAGTCTTCGATGCCGAGGTTGGCGCGTCCGGTGGCGCTCACGATGCCCATGGTCACGGTCTTGCCGATGCCGAACGGGTTGCCGACGGCGAGCACGTAGTCGCCTACCTGCACCTTATCGGAATCGCCGATGGTGATGGGGTCCATGGTGCCGGCGCCATCCACCTTTACGATCGCGAGGTCGGTCTTGGGATCGGTGCCTACGACGCGGGCTTTAAATTCGTGCCGGTCGGGCATGATCACGGTGACGGTGGACGCGTGGTCCACAACGTGGTTATTCGTCAGGATATAGCCATTGGCGCTCACGATCACGCCGGAGCCGAGTCCTTCTTCCTTCTGTTGCCGCGGCTGCGGCTGCATGCGGAACTGACGTCCGCCGCCGTTACCATTGCCGTTCCCATCGCCGAATTGATCGCCGAAGAACTGGCGGAAAATGGGCGGGATTCCGTCCTGGCCATCCTGTCCCTGGAAGTCCGTCTTCACCATGCGGGAAGAGGTGATGGTCACTACCGACGGCAGGACCCGTTTCACCACCGGAGCGAAGCTGTTCCGGCTGGGCGCTTCGTCAGAGTTGGCGTACTTAAATGTGGCAGGCGGATTCATCAGGTGATCCGCCGCCGCTACCGCGAGGCCGCCCAAACCGAGAGCCATAACCATGGTGACGGCTGCGGCTTTCGGGCGCCTCAAAAGAGAATTCATGTTCATCTTGCCTCCAATAATCTCGTTGGATCACCACCGAGTGGTCACATCAAGTGGCTCCATATATAGAGATGGCTGGGAGGGGTTTCCCGTTTGTCACGAGAAGTCGGTATATATGGCCTGGACGACTTGGTATAGCCTGCAGGTTCAGGCGATGATGCCCTTACGGACGGCGTACAGGATCAGCTCTGGAACGCTACGTAAGTTCAACTTTTGCATGAGTTTAGCGCGGTGGGTCTCGACCGTGTAGACACTCAAATTGAGCAGATTCGCGATCTCTTTGCTGGATTTTCCCTCGGCCACAAGCTGGAGGATTTCGCGCTCCCGCGGAGAGAGTAGCTCATAGGAATCCTCGGCTCCCGTTCTCTGGAGCTTGCGCATGTAATCTTCAAGTAACACTTTACCTACGGCGGGGCTGAAGAAGCTCTTCCCATCGGCGGCCGCACGGATGGCACGGGCCAAATCGGCCTCGGCCGAGTCCTTCAGCAGGTAGGCGCGGGCTCCCGCCTTGAGCGCGCGGAGGACGTAAGCCTCATCGGAATGCATGCTAAGCATCACCACCTGCGTGTCCGGGAGGGAGTCGCGGATCTGATGGCAGGCTTCGATGCCGTTGAGGTCGGGCATCTTGATGTCCATGACGACGACGTCGGGTTTGAGCTGTTCGGCCAGGGTGACAGCCTGACGGCCGTTTTCGGCTTCACCGGCGACGGCGAAATCCGGCTGTTGGGAGACCACGAGCCGCAGCCCCGCGCGGATCAGATTATGATCGTCGGCCAGCAGCACCCGGATTGTTTTCATGCGAGTTTTTCCTGTAACTGCTGCGCCGGCAGGTCGGCGGTCAAGGTGGTTCCCTGCCCTGGTTTGGATTCGATGGCCAGACTGCCGCCGAGGCGTTTGACGCGTTCCTCCATTCCGAGAATCCCCATGCCGCGGACACGCTCCGGGTTGAAGCCGCGCCCATCGTCGGAGACTACGACGCGGATCCGCTGGTCCGTCTGTTCGACCCGGACGCGGGCATTGCGGGCGCCGGAATGGCGTACGGCGTTATTCAGCGCCTCCTGAACCAGGCGGTAAACGGTGACTTTGTACTCATCTGGAAGATCGTCGGAAACGGTCTCCGACTGTACATCGACTTCCATCTGGCTGTTGCGCGAAACTTCGCGGCCCTGCCATTCGAGGGCGGCGCTGAGCCCGAGATCGTCCAACATGGAGGGCCGCAGCAGCAGCGCGAGGTTGCGGACGGATTTCACGCTCCGTTCGGCGACGCCCTTCATGTTCTCCACCTGGTCGCGCAGTTCGGGAGGAGCGGCGGCGGCGAGGCGGCCGAAATCGACCAGCAGTGCGCCGAGCGTCTGGCCGACTTCATCGTGGAGTTCGCGCGAGATGTTGCGCCGCTCGGTCTCCTGGGCGTCGACCAGGCGGGCGGAGAGGCGCTCGAGCTCGCCGCGACTGCGCACCAGTTCGTTGTACCGCGTGCGGGTCTGGCTTTCCAGCCGCAGGATGTAAACCAGGCTGGCGAGGATGAGGACCAGGCCGCTGCCGAGCGCGAGGACGATGGAGCGCGTCAGGCTGGCCTGCAGCATGGAGAACTGCGCCAGCAGCGCCTGATCGGCTTCATGCAGGGACTGATCGTTGGCGATGCGCAACTGGTCGGAGCGCTGCAGGATCTCCATCTGGATGGGTTCGATCTCGCGATCGATGACGAGGGCGGCGCGGCGGCGGCGTTCGTCGGGGGGCCAGGTCAGCATGGCGTCGACGAGTTCGCGCTGGCGGAAAAAGAGCTGCTGGATGGTCTGGAGGGCCAGTTGCTCCTGCCGGTTGGGGTCGAAGGGATACTCGCCAAACGCGGTGGCAATTTCGGTTTTCAGGCGATTGAGGGAGGCGCGGATATCGGAGTCACGCACGGGGTCGGTGGCCCCGACGTAGTGCTGGACGGTTTCGCCGTAGATCTGGATGGACAGGCAGAGACCGCTCAGGGCTTGGGTGCGCACCAGGAAATCGCGGCGCGCGTCCTGTTCCCCGCGGTGCATTTCATTGAGGTCCTGGAGCGCGGTCATGCCGGCAATCAGCATGATGCCGAGGAGACCGAGGAAGGCGCCCGAGATAATCCAACGCGGCGTCCCCGGGAGCGGTTGGTTCAAGCGTTCGGAGGAGGGACTCATAGTCCGGCTACTCCTATTATCTCAGGAAGACGTACGATAGTCGCTCCGCTCTGCGCCCTGGGATGATATCCTCCATCTGATGAAATCGCTGCTGCCGCTGCTACTGCTCACTTCCTGCTGTCTGGGGCAGACAATTCCGCGCGTGTGGGATGCCGATGCGCTCCGCGAACTGGAATTGCCGCTGGCCACGCGCAGCGCCACGCCCGTGTATCCGTCCGCCAGCTACTACTACAGCGTCCCGGAACTGGTGATCTACAAGTCGTATCCCAGTCAACGGCCTGCCGGAATGTCGGAAGAGCAGTACATGCAGTGGCTGGCCGCGCGTGAGCCGGAAACCGCTTTCGACGCCGCCCAGCTTCATACGCAGGAGGACTGGATTCGAGCCGGCGAGCGCGTCTTCTACGCGCCGATGTCATTCTCCACCGAAGGCGCCCGAGATGGCCGCAATCAATGGCGGCCCTGGTTCATCCGCAAGAAAGGCCAGCTGGAAAAGGGGGTCAACGCCTGCGCCAGTTGTCACGTTCAGGTACGCCAGGATGGCTCGCTCGTTGCCGGTGCTCCGTTCGATGCCGGCGTACCGGGCCGTCAGGCCGGATTAAACCGCGTACTTCCACAAGGAGAGCAGTTGCGCCTGCTCAATCTGGGACTGAAGCGCGATTTTGCCACTCCGTGGCTGGATCCCGATCCCAATTCCCGCTACGAACTCTGGCCTTCGATTCACGCGCGGAATGGCATGGTGTTCCGTCAGGGGACCAGCTTTCTTTCCGCGCAGCCCATTCCCGATCTCATCGGCATTCAGGATCGCCGCTACCTGGATCACACCGGTTTGGAGCAGCACCGTTCGATGCTCGACTTCATGCGATACGCCGCCCTCAACACGAACAACGCCTCGTTTCAAATGCTCGGGAATTACGGCGGCTTCATTCCGGGCGGCGTCGATTTCAAGACTCTTCCCGATCCCAAGACTCTGATCCGTTACAGCGACGCGCAGCTCTATGCGCTGGCTCAGTTCGTCTACTCGCTGACGCCGCCAGCCAATCCGAACAGCGCCACCGCGGTCAGCAGGCAAGGCGAGGCGGTCTTCCGCCGGGAAGGCTGTGTGAACTGCCATACGCCGCCGTTCTACACCAGCAATAAGCTCACGCCGGTGACCGGCTTTCGCGTTCCGGAACAGGATCGGAAGCGGTATGACATTCTGCCGGTGGTGGTGGGCACGGATCCCTATTTGGCAATGAGCACGCGGCGCGGCACCGGGTATTACAAAGTGCCTTCGCTGCGCGGGCTCTGGTATCGCGGACCCTTCACCCACGATGGCTCCGTTGCCACTCTGGAAGACTGGTTCGACGCAGCGCGGCTGCGCGATGACTACGTGCCCACCGGAGCCAAGGGTCCCGCGGCGACGCGCGCGGTAAAGGGACATGAGTTCGGATTGAAGCTCAGCGCTGAGGAGAAAAAGGCGCTGATCGCTTTTTTGATGACGATATAACGTAAGTACAAGCCTGGTACTTGATACAATTGTCGCGAAAAGGAGTTTCGCGGTGTCTGATCCAAAAACTCGCAGATTTTTCCTAGGGGCCCTAACCGCCGCGTCCGCGGTCCGGGTGTGGGGCGCTAATGATAAGGTCAACGTCGGCATTGTCGGCCTTGGCGGCCGAGGCACCAACCACCTCAATATTTATTCCGGTCTGGCTGAGGCTCAGGTGGTCGGCCTGTGCGACGTCAACCAGACGGCCCGCGAAAAGGCACAGGCCACCCTGGTAAGAAAAGGTCAGGAGAAGGCCAAAGAATTCGAAGATATGCGGCAGATGTTTGCCGATTCGAAGGTGGAGGCCGTTTCCATTGCCACTCCGAATCACTGGCACGCGCTCTCGGCCATCTGGGCGATGAAGGCCGGCAAAGACGTCTACGGCGAAAAGCCCGCTTGCTACAACATCTATGAAGGCATGCGGATGATCCAGGTGCAGCACGACACTAAGCGCATCATGCAGGTGGGATCGCAGCATCGCAGTCTGCCGTTCAAGATCAAGGCGATCACGGCGATGCAGCAGGGCCTCATCGGCAAACTCTACATGAGCAAGGCGCTGTGCTACAAGCTGCGGCCTTCAATTGGCCACACGCCGGACACGCCGACGCCCGCGGGCCTGAATTGGGACCTGTTCCTGGGGCCTGCGCCGATGCGGCCGTTCAATGAGAAGCGTTTCGCGTATTACTGGCACTGGTTCTGGGACACCGGCAACGGCGACATCGGCAACCAGGGCGTTCACGAGACGGGCATCGCGCGCTGGGCGCTGGGCGATCCCGGCTGGCCGAAGACGGCGATGGCGTTCGGCGGCAAGTTCGGAATCGACGACGATACCGAGACGCCCAACACGCTGACGGCCGGCTTCAGCTACGGCGACCAGCAGCTTGTGGTCGAGGTGCGCGGGAAAATGACGAACGGCGAAGGCGCTCGTCAATTGCGCGTGGTGACGGCCGGACCCGCGCCTGCCGGACGCGGCGCGACTCCGCCGGCAGCGCCTCCCAACGCAGCGGCGCCCATGCAGGTGGGACCGGCAAGCAATCCGCTCAACGTCGCGGTCGGCAATCTCTTCTATGGCAGCGATGGCTGGGCCTCGATGAGCGATCAGGGCTTCCAGGCGTACAAGGGCAATTCCAGCGAACTGATCATGGAAGAGAAGAGCGACCGTGCCGCCGGCGATCCCACGGGACTGCACATGCAGAATTTCCTGGCGTGCGTGAAATCGCGGCGCGCGGAAGATCTTCACGATCCGATCACCAATGCCGTGCCCAGCGCCGATCTCTGCCATCTGGCCAACATCAGCTATCGCGTCGGCCGCTCCCTGAAGATCGAACCCGGCACGATGCCGAAGTTCACCGGTGACGCCGAGGCCACCAAAATGGTGACGCGCCCGGTCTATCGCAAGCCGTACGAAGTCTAGTTGTTGCGGACGGCGTCCTCGA
>DASZMZ010000274.1:0-4953 GCA_035551455.1 Candidatus Sulfopaludibacter sp. | reverse complement strand
TTCCTCATCCTCAGCACCCACGGCGGCATTCGCGCGGCCGACGGAACACCCGTGGCCCTCGGCTACCACACCGGCCACTGGGAAGTCGGTCTCCTCATGGACGCGGCCGCCAAGGAGCTCAAATCCCTCGGCGCCATCCCCTTCGCCGCCTACTGCACCGACCCCTGCGACGGCCGCACGCAGGGCACCACCGGCATGTTCGATTCCCTGCCCTACCGCAACGACGCCGCGTCCGTCTTCCGCCGCCTCATCCGCTCCCTGCCCACTCGCAGCGGCGCTATCGGCATCGCCACCTGCGATAAAGGACTCCCCGCCATGATGATGGCGCTCGCGGGCATGCACGATCTGCCCTGCATCCTCGTCCCGGGCGGCGTCACCCTCATGCCGGAAGAGGGCGAGGACGCCGGCAAGGTCCAATCTTCGGGCGCGCGCTTTGCCCGCGGCGAAATTACGCTGGACGCCGCGGCCCTCAATCTCTGCCGCACCTGCGCCAGTCCTGGCGGCGGCTGCCAGTTCCTCGGCACCGCGGCCACTTCGCAGGTCGTCGGCGAGGCCCTCGGCATGTCCCTCCCGCATTCGGCCTTGGCGCCCTCCGGCCACCCCATCTGGACCGACATGGCCCGCCGATCCGCGCGCGCCGCCATCGCCCTCCAGCAGAACGGAACCACCATGCGCCGTGTGCTCACCGACGCCTCAGTCCGCAACGCCATGGTGCTCCACGCGGCTTTCGGCGGTTCCACCAATCTGATTCTGCACCTGCCCGCCATCGCCTGGACCGCCGGATTGCAGCGGCCCACCGTGGCCGATTGGACCCGCGTCAACCGGCAGACGCCGCGCCTGGTGGACGCGCTGCCCAACGGACCCAAGGGCCATCCCACCGTGCAGGTCTTCCTCGCCGGCGGCGTGCCCGAAGTCATGCTCCATCTGCGGCGCGCGGGTCTGCTGGAAACCGACGCGCTCACCGTCTCAGGCGAAAAACTCGGCGCCATGATCGATTGGTGGGAGCAGAGCGAACGCCGCGCCACCCTGCGCCGCCTCCTCCGCGAGCGCGACGGCATCGACCCGGAACACGTCATCATGGACCCCGACGGCGCCCGGCGCCGCGGACTCACCTCCACCGTCACCTTCCCCGTCGGCAATCTGGCCCCCGGCGGCTCCGTCATCAAAAGCACCGCCATCGACCCCACGGTGGTCGACGCAAACGGCGTCTACCGGAAGACCGGACCCGCGCGCGTCTTCCTCACGGAGAAGGCGGCCGTCGCAGCCATCAAGAGTCCGGGTCCCGACCGCATACAGGCCGGCGACGTCATGGTGCTGATGTGCCGCGGCCCCATGGGGTCGGGCATGGAGGAGATTTTTTCCATCACCAGCGCACTGCGCTATCTGGAGTTCGGCAAGCACGTGGCGGTGATCACCGACGCGCGCTTTAGCGGCGTTTCCACCGGCGCCTGCATCGGCCACATCACCCCGGAAGCCCTCGCCGGAGGGCCGGTGGGCAAACTCCAGGAGGGCGACCTGATCGAGATTGCCATCGATCGCGTAAACCTCACCGGGTCGGTGGATCTTGTGGGCGCAGCCGGCGTCATCTTCAGCCCAGAGGAAGGCGCGCGCATTCTGGCCGCCCGTCCACCCCGTCCAGACCTCGCGCCCGATCCCGAACTGCCCCTGGACACCCGCCTCTGGGCCATGCTCCAGGACGTCAGCGGCGGCACCTGGGGAGGCTGCGTCTTCGACCCCGACGCCATCGGCAAGGCTCTGTCGCGAGAGTAGTCACCGCACTGTTTCCATTTTCGAAAATCTTTATTTCTCTCCGAATCAGCAACTTACCGAGAACCTATTTCGGAGTCGATCTTGACACGGGAGTAGCATTCGATCAGTAAGAGTTTATGACTACTAACCCTTCACTGACATCGGGCCTCGACATCGATTCTCAGTTCGTCCTCGGCGAAACTCGCGAGGAATTCGCTCAACTCGTTACCGAGTATTACTCCCACTACACTGCTCACGACCCCGAGCAGCGTTACTATCTCGACACCGCCATCCGAAACGAATGGCTCCTCCGCCGCTTCCACCGCGTCGAAGCCCACCTCTGGGAATTCGAAACCATGAAAGGCAAGCGAGACTCCGGCTGCGAACTCGGCCAGGCTTTCGACCAGTCCAGCCCCACCTTCATGCGCCTCCACCGTCGCATCGTGGCCGCCGAGCGCTCCTACAAGGACGCCATGAATACTTTCCGAAAGCTCCAAAAACCGGCTCCCCAACCCGAAGAAACCAAAGAGAAAACTCAACAATTGGGTTCGTTCCGCACCGCTCCCCGGGACCCCGACCAGCACCCCGCTGACGCCGCCTTCGACGCCATCGAGCGCGAACTCGCCGCTCTTTTAAAGGGGTAGCGTCGTCCTATCGGCGTTTATCGGTGTGAATCGGTGGCCCCTCTCTTCCGCCTTGGGTTCGTTCCTCACCACTCCCCAAGGGGTGGCCGCCAGCCTATTGCAAACAGGACGCGGGGACGGCCAGCGACTCGGAGGGTCTCACGAAGCTCAGCTTCTTGACCTCGACCAGGTGCTTGGTGCCCTCTTTGACTTCCATGTCGAGCTTCAGAATCAGGCCGAACTTCAATTCGAGCCATGCCTTCGCCGGAGGCGCCAATACCAGGTGGCTGTCCATGCCGTTGATCTTCTCGCCGATGGCGTCTCTGCGCTGCCGGCCTTCTAATTGTTTGTGCAATTGAGACGAGAGATAGAAAGGATCGATGAAATCGTTCTTCGCGCTGCCTATACGGCACGGCGCGGAAGGGTTGAGCACGTCGATGGTGTAACTCTTCCCGTCGGGCAGTTCCGCCCATGTCTTCAGGTGCGTCCCCTTCGGCGAATTCTTGCCGGGCGGCACGCTCTGGTCCATGAACCCATGGGAGCCGTTGCGGATCACCGTCAGCGTGGTGTCCGGGGCAATCATGTTATTGATTTCGGTGAGGGAATAAGCGTCCGGAGGCGGCGCGTACGGCATCATTTGCGCATGCGAAACACACGCCAGAACTGCGAAAAGGCCGAACCATTTGGTCACGGAAGTAGTATAGCGAAACCTGCGCCGCTACACGCCGCGCAGCGCCACTACGGTCACGTCGTCGCCGCGCGCGCCGGGGCTGAATTGCGCCACGTCTTCCTGAATCGCCTGGACCATGCGCGCGGTCCCATCGAACTGGTGCTGACGCAGCTTTTCCACCAGGCGATCTTCGCCGTACTCCTCAATGTCGTCCATGCCGGCTTCGGTCACGCCATCGGAGTACATCAGCAGCGTATCGCCGGGAAACAGCTCCGTACTCGACTCGGTGCAGCCCCACGTACGGAACGCGCCCAGCATCGTGGCAGTGGGCAGCAACCGCTCCACTTCCCCGGACATGCGCAGCAGCAGCGGCGAAAGATGGCCGCAGTTCACATACCGAAGGCCGCGCGTCCGATCGTCATAGATGGCGAAGAAGAGCGTAGCGAATCGCTCGGCGGCGGTGGAATCGAAGAAATGACGATTGACCGTCTTGAGCACGACCGCCGGATTGAGCAGCGAGGCCGGAGTCTGACTGCGAAAGCAGGCCTGCAGATTGGCCATCAGCAGCGCCGCGGGCACCCCTTTGCCGGAAACATCTCCCAGCACGAAGCCAATCGTGTGGTCGTCGATTTCGAGGAAGTCGTAATAATCGCCGCCCACCTCGCGCGCCGCGCGGCACTCACCGGCGAAGTCAATCGTCTTCATCGCCCGCTGCGCCTTGGGGAAGAGCTTCTGCTGCACGTTGGCGGCGATTTCCATTTCGCTCTTGCGGCGGCGCTCGGTGTCGGCCTGCTTGCGGATCACGGAGATGACGCGGGCATTGTCCCACGGCTTCTGAATGAAGTCGCAGGCGCCGCGCCGCATGGCTTCCACCGCCAGATCGACGCTGCCCCACGCCGTCATCACCACCACGGGCGTGGCATTGCCCTGCTGATCCAGGCTCGCCAGCAGGTCCAGCCCTTCAGCCCCGCTGGTAGTGTCGCGCGTGTAGTTGAGGTCGGCCAGAATCAGGTCGAAGGAGTCATTGCGTGTGGCGTTGAGCAGGGCCTTGGGCGAATCCACAGTGACGGCCTGGAAACCCTGTCCCTTCAACAGCAAACGCATGGCTTCCAGAACGTCGTGCTGATCGTCGCAAACCAGCACCCGGAAGGGTTTGGGTTTCGCAGCTACACCTGGGGTATCGGTCACACACATCACCATGATGGACGTTTAGAATGCACGTTTGTTGCCCGGCCCTGCTTCTCTTTTATCAGAAGCTTGCGGAAAACGGTACTGTCCGGTTTTGGGATAGCCTGTCGCGCACCGGCACACCCGTGCAGCACCGGGGTTGCGGGCCTTGCTACCATAGAAGTTACCCCTACAATGGATCCGCAAAACGTAGATCTGAAGCAGACCATCAATCTGCCGAAAACCGCTTTCTCCATGAAAGCCAACCTGCCGCAGGCCGAGCCCAAAATGCTCGAGCGGTGGGAGAAGGAGAACGTGTACGCGTCGATTCGCGCGTCGCGTGCCGGCCGGCCCACTTATATTCTGCACGACGGGCCGCCTTACGCCAATGGCCGCATTCACCTGGGCACGGCGTTCAACAAGATTCTGAAGGACTTCATCGTGAAGTCCAAAACCATGGAGGGCTTCGATTCGCCCTACGTGCCGGGCTGGGACTGTCACGGCCTCCCTATCGAAATCAAAGTCGATAGCGACCTCGGCGGCAAGAAGGCCCACATGTCGGCGGTCGAGATCCGCCGCGCCTGCCGCAAGTATGCCGAAAAGTTCATCGACCTGCAGCGCACCGATTTCAAACGCCTCGGCGTCTTCGGCCAGTGGGACGATCCCTACCTCACCATGAGCGCCGAGTACCAGTCGGTGATCGCCGGCGCCTTCGTGGAATTCCTGGATCGCGGCTATGTGTAC
>DASZMZ010000273.1:0-2929 GCA_035551455.1 Candidatus Sulfopaludibacter sp. | reverse complement strand
CGACGGCCTGATCCTCACCAACGCCCACGTGGCTCGCGACAGCGACGCGCAAATCGAACTCTGGGACGGCCGCCGCCTGGATGCGCGTGTGACCCTGACGGATCCGCGCCGCGACCTGGCCGCGCTCCGGGTGACGCCGGGGGATTGCGACGGTCTGGCCGCCAGCGTGGGCGATTCCGACAAGCTGCGGCCCGGTGAACTGGTGATCGCCGTCGGCAGTCCCCTGGGCTTTGCCGGCGCGGTCTCGACGGGCGTGGTTCATTCCATCGGTCCGCTGCCGGGCATGTGGCGGCAGAACTGGATCCGCGCCGACGTGCAACTCGCGCCGGGCAATTCGGGAGGTCCGCTGGCCAATGCGCAGGGTCAGGTGGTCGGCATGAACACGGCCATCGTCCACGGCATGGGCGTGGCGGTGCCGGCCAGTGTCGCGGTGGACTTCGTGCGCGGCGGTGCGCGTCCCTCGCTGGGTGTGGTGCTGCGCCCGGTGCGTCTCGGCCTGGAGATCCTCAAGGTGGAACCGGGCGGGGCGGCGTCGGCGGCATCGCTGTGCCAGGGCGACGTACTGCTGGGCTCATTCGACGCTCTCAGCGAGGCGCTGGACTCGGGCCGCGATGTGGTGCGGCTGCGTTTCTTCCGCGGCGGCGTCGAGCGCATCCGCGAAGTCTACGTCCCGTTGACGGCGAGGGCCCAGGCGGCGTGATTCGCGTCCTCATTGCCGCGGCGTCGCCCGTCACCCGTGTGGGGCTGGAAACGCTCATCGCTTCCAGCCCCGGCATGGAACTGGCCGGAGGATTCTCCGACCTGTCCGCTGTGGAAACGCTCCATCCCGCAGTCGTGCTTTCGGCGCTTCCGATGGCGGAGATTCCGCCGCCCTTGAACGGCTACGCGCCGGTCTACGTGCTGCTCGGCGGCGAATCGCCCACCGGCTGGACGCAGGAAGCCGTCCGCATGGGTGTGCGCGCACTGCTGCCGCGCGATGCCTCGGCGGAGCAGATTCTGGCGGCGGTGGAAGCTGCGGCGTCCGGCATGCTGGTGGCCGAGCCGCGCGAATTCGAAGGCCTGCTGCCTTCCTATACCGCGTCGGAGACGGCCGTGCTTACGGCGCGTGAACTCGAAGTGCTCCACATGATGGCGGAGGGCGCGGCCAATAAGCAGATCGCGTGGAAACTTGGTATTTCCGATCACACCGTGAAGTTCCACGTGGCCTCCATTCTGGGAAAATTGAATGCCGGGACCCGCACGGAAGCCGTGACGGTCGGCATCCGAAAAGGGCTCATTCTCATCTAAGGGACTTTGGAGGAATTCATGTCGAAGATGCGCGCGGTACAGGTGTCGAGTGCGAACGGCCCACTGGAACTGGTGGAGCGGGAGATCCCGGAACCCGGACCCGGGACGCTGCGATTGAAGGTGCAGGCCTGCGGCGTCTGTCATAGCGATTCGCTGACGAAAGGCGGCCAGATGCCCGGCATCGTCTACCCGCGCGTACCGGGACACGAGGTCGTGGGCGTGGTGGATGCGGTGGGCGCCGGGGTAGCGGGGTGGAAAACGGGCGAGCGCGCCGGAGTCGGCTGGAATGGCGGCTACTGCGGCTACTGCGACAACTGCCGCCGCGGCAATTTCTTCGCCTGCCAGACTGCCACCTACATCACCGGCATCACTACCGACGGCGGCTATGCAGAATATCTCGTGGCGCGCAGCGAGGCGGTGGCCCGCGTGCCCGAAGGCCTGTCGGCGGTGGAGGCGGCGCCTTTGATGTGCGCCGGCGTCACCACCTTCAACGCTCTGCGCAACAGCGGGGCGCGCGCCGGAGACCTGGTGGCGGTGCTGGGTCTCGGCGGTCTTGGCCACTTGGCCGTGCAGTATGCCGCGAAGATGGGCTTCCGCACGGTCGCCATCGCGCGCGGTCGGGACAAAGGCACGCTGGCGTCGACACTCGGCGCGGTCCAGTACATCGACAGCCGCGCGCAGGATCCCGCGGAAGAACTGCGCACGCTCGGTGGCGCGAAGACCATTCTAGCCACGGTGACGGTCGGCGAGGCGATGGCGGCGGTGGTCGGCGGACTGGGCGTGGATGGGACGCTGCTGATCGTCGGCGCGGCCCCCTCGCTCCAATTCTCGCCGGTGCAACTTCTGGGCATCCGCGGAGCGATTAAGGGCTGGTACTCCGGCACGGCCATCGATTCCCAGGATACCCTCGCCTTCAGCATGCAGACCGGGGTCCGCTCCATGAACGAAGTCTATCCGCTCGATCGGGCTCCCGAAGCCTACGACCGCATGATGAGCGGCGAAGCACGCTTCCGCGCCGTAATCTCGATGGAGTAGCGTAGGCCTCCGGCTTGGCCGAGTTCCGCTCGGCTGGACAGGCTGAAGGCCTATCCTACCAATCTGCTACCGCGGAAGTGTCTTCAACAAAGCGCTCAACCCATTCCAAAGAATCTGCACGCCGATGCAGACCAAAATAAACGACGAGATCCGAATGATCACATTCATCGCCGAGTCCCCGAGCGTCCGCCCGATTCGCTCGGCAAACCGATAGCTCAGGTAAATCGACGCGGCAATCAGTAGCGAGCCCAGCAGCAACCCGCTCAACAGCGGCCAATTCCATTGCGCTCCCTGCGGCCGGTTCGCACCCACCGTGATCGCTACGGATATCGAGCCCGGACCCACCGTCAGCGGCAGCGTCAGTGGATAAAAGGCCTGCCGCGAATAATCGACTTCGTGGCATTCCTTCCCCGCGCCCTTTTCGTCGGAATCGTCGTCATTCGGCTGCCGCAATAGCGTCCAACCCGTGGAGATCACCACCAGACCTCCGCCCACCTGAACCACCGGCAGCGAGATCCCGAAGAACGTCAAGATATACGTGCCGATGAAGATCGAAGTCAGAATCAGCACCAGCCCGTTCAACGCAATCATGCGCGCCAGCACCTTC
>DASZMZ010000272.1:0-14027 GCA_035551455.1 Candidatus Sulfopaludibacter sp. | reverse complement strand
TGCCTGTTCGCTCTCCTACATTGCCACCAGCCGTCGCCGAATAGCAATTGAGCGAACACCCTTTTCCACAGCCCCGCAGGGCGACGGCTGTGGATAACTCTCAAATCAATTGCTCCTCACGGACCAACTATAAGGAAGCGTTGCCGCATCTTCCTTAATACGTTAAAACCCGTCAGATTCAAACACGCTCATAACATCACCTTGCTCGGCGACTACGTAGACCGCTTCCGCTCCGGTTCATCCAACCTCACCTGGTTCAGACGACCAGCGGCACTCCGAAGGGTGTGGCAGCAGCTGCCAGCAGCAGAAAACTCACTTGAAGATTCGTACGACCCTCCCTAATCGGAGCCGCGCCCGTAAGGAAGCGAAATTTACCACGGGCCGCCGGTATCCCGGGCCAATTAGCGGCTGAGATTTGCCATGGCCGTGATAATCACCGAGTTGGTGAAGTCGATCAGGAATGCCCCCACGATCGGCACCACGAGGAAGGCTTGCGGAGCGGGCCCGAACTTCTCCACGAGCTCTTCCATGCAGGCGACGGCATTGGCCGTGATGCCGAGCATGAAGCCGCAGAACCCGGCCGAGGCGACCGCCGCTTCATACTTCCGGCCCATACCCCAATAGACGATGGTCACGCACAAGCCCCAGCAGAGTGCCACCTGCGCCGCCAGAATCACCAGCAGCGGCAGAGCCAGATGAGCCAGTTCCCAGAGGCGCAGCGTAATCATCGCCATCACGATGAAGAGGTAAAGCGCAATGCGGCCTACGATATCGATATCGGCTTGCGCGAGGTCCAGACGGCCCACATTGCGAATCACCGCCGCCACAATCATTGCCCCGATGTAGGCGGGCAGGATAATCCCCATCCGTTCCATCTGTAAACTCAGCAAATTGCCCAGCCCCATCGAGATGCCGATGAGAACCACCGTATATAGCAGGTTCGACGGTGTGCGCACCCCCTCGGCGGAGGCGCTGTTGCCGCCTTGGCTCTTCAATCCATGGCTGCGAATCAGCCGTCCGCCAATGTAGCCTCCGATCAGACCTGCGATGGCGATCCCGAAGGTCGCCGACGCCATTGCCACTTCCGTCGCGCCGCGCACGCCCAGCTTTTCGAAGGTGCCGCCGAAAGCCACGGAGGTGGCCGGTCCCCCGGCCAGCGCCACCGATCCGGCCAGAATGCCGAGGCGCGCATCCAGTCCCAAAACCTTCGCGAGGCCCATGCCCAGCAGGTTCTGCAGCACTGCGGCGAAGGTGGCGATAGTCAGCAGTTTGACCACGCCGCGCCCGCCTTCCCGCACCAGTTGCAGCCGCGCGCTCAATCCGATAGTGGTCATGAAGGCGATCATCAGCAGGTCGCGGAGCGTGGTGTCGGCCTCCAGATTCACCACCCGGTCGCGCATCGCCAGCGCCGCCAGCGCGAAAATCATGCCTCCCACAATCGGCACCGGGACGTTCAGCCGGTCCAGCATGCGTACGAGCCGTTTCAGCCGGTCACCCATCCACACGCCGAGGCATGCCAGTCCCAGAACCTGCGCGGAATTTAGTTTCCAGATCGGGACCATGAATGGATAGTATAAGTGGGATGACCATCCCGTTCCGATCCGCCCTCCTGGTTCTGTGTGCGGCGGGCCTGGTGTTCGCCGACAACTATCCTCGCCAGGCCGGCATCGACGCGCAGCATTACGTGATGCGGATTACGCTGAACGACGATAATGACGCCATCGCCGGCGAATCGACCGTCACCCTGCGATTCGTAAAAGACGGCGTGCGCGAGTTCGCCCTAGACCTGACGTCGGCCACCAACGGCAAGGGCATGACGGTGGACGCCGTTACCGAAAACTCCGCCGCGCTCACCTACCTCCACCGCGACAATCGCCTCACCATCACACTGCCGTCCGCGCCGGGGCAGGGAAGTCTCCACCAGTACACGATCCGGTATCACGGCGTCCCGTCCGACGGCCTGCGCGCCGTGAAGAATAAGTACGGCGACCGGTGTTTCTTCAGCCAGAACTGGCCCGACCTCGCACGCCAGTGGATGCCCATGATCGACCATCCGTATGACAAGGCCACCAGCGAGTTCCTGATCACCGCCCCCGCGAAATACCAGGTCGTGGCCAACGGCCTGCTGCAGGAAGAGATCGACCTGCCCGACGGACGGCGCATGACTCACTGGAAGCAGAGCGTGCCCATTGCGTCGTGGTTGAACAACATCGGCGTGGCGCAGTTTGCGGCGCTGCACTTCGGGAAGGCCGCGGGCGTGCCGCTCCAGACGTGGGTCTTCCCAAAGGATCGCGATGCGGGCATCCTCACGTTCAATGGGCCGATGCGCCAGGCCATCGAATTCTTCAGCGACCATATCGGTCCGTACCCTTATGAAAAGCTGGCCAGCGTGCAAAACGGCGCGGCTAACGGCGGCGGCATGGAACATGCCAGCGAGATCTTCTACGGACAGAATGCCGCCAACGGCCGCCCCAATCTGCCGCTCGTGTCGCACGAGACCGCGCATCAATGGTTCGGCGATTCGGTGACAGAGAAGGATTGGGACGACGTGTGGCTGAGCGAGGGCTTTGCCACCTATTTCGCCGCGCTCACCACCGAACATTACGAAGGCCGCGACGCCTTCGTAAACCAGATGAAGCGCAGCCGGTCCGGGATTTTCACTACCGAGAAGCGCCTCCAGGGCGTCGCCGTGGTGCAGACCAAGGAGTGGAAAGGCATTCCCAACGGCATCGTGTACCAGAAGGGCGCATGGTCTCTGCACATGCTGCGCGGACAAATTGGCGCCGATAAATTCTGGGCCGGAATCCGCGAGTATTACCGCCGATACCGCGACTCCAACGCATCCACCGCCGATTTCAAAGCGGTGATGGAAGAGGTCTCGGGCGCCGACCTGGATTGGTTCTTTCAACAGTGGATCTACCGTCCGGGTTCGCCGGCGGTGGAAGGAACCTGGCAGTACGACGCGGCGGCGAAGAAGGTAAAAATCGAGTTATCGCAAACTCAACCGGGCGAGCCTTACCGTCTGCCACTTGAGATAGGTCTGACTAATGAAACTGCCACGAAGGTGGAGAAGGTGGAGTTATCGGGGAAACACCAGAGCTTCGAATTGGACGCGGCGAAGGAGCCATCGGCGGTCACGCTGGACCCCAACGTTTGGCTTCTGGTGGACAGCCGATTTGAGAGGAAGTAGTCGAAAGATACGTCTTCACTGCGGTTGTTTAGGCTTTACGATGAGAAAGTCGTCTAGCGTAAAGAAGACAAACTCCTGGCGGCCGCCTATCTCTCCTCAAGGGTAACTCAAACTGGCGGCCGCTCTTTTAGACCTATTCCACCGGTACCGAGCGATCGAAAACCACGTCCACCGTGGTTCCCTGACGTAGCTCCACTTCCTTCCCGCGCGTGAGCAGTACTTCGGCCAAGCCCACGGCGGTGCCGGCTCCGGCTCCGATGCCCGCACCTTTCCAGCTTCGGTCTGCGATGCCGCCGATGGCCGCGCCTGCGCCTGCCATCCGTCCCACCGTCATGGCGTCGGAGCCGTGACTGGAGCCCTGCTGGATCTCGTTTTCCTTCTTCACTTTCTGGTCGGTGCCTTCGGAATCGACGGCGGCCAGGTGCGGAGTCATCTTGATCACTTTGCCCGTGGGAAGGGTCAGCGTCTCGATGCGAATAGCCAGTTCGGCCCTGCCTTTGACTCTGCCGCTCCGCGTCGAGTGGGTCACCACGGCCTGCACGAAGCTGCCTTCGGGCACCACGATCGCGCCATCGGCGGCAATCGGAGTGGCGGTCTTCATGTAAACGTAATCGCCTTCCTTGGCCGTCCGTGTGCTGATCGAATTCACCAGCCGGAGCGCTACGTGGCTGCCTTGCGGAATCTCAGAAGCGGGGCACAACAGGGGAAGGGAAAGCGCGAGAATCGCCAGTCGCATGGGACACTCCTTGCATTCATCGTAGCAGGCGCTACCGGCAGTTCCTGTTCCCCGCGGCCGGGATCGCCAAAAACGTGATGCTCCCCGGAGGAATTCGGACTACACCCGCTGGTTCGGCCCTGCCCTTCAGCTCCGGCACTTGATCCCCCATCCTCAACTCCACGCCGTTCAAGTCCACATTGGAGTTCAAGAGCGTGATCGCCGTCAGTTGGTAGCGTTCGCTCGCCACCGGCACCTCCAGATCGTGCGACGCCTGGCGATCGGCATTCGCCGCCAGCAGCGCCACGCCGCCGGGATGGCCGCTCAGACAGTGCGCGTACACTTGCATCTTCGAAGACGCCGGAACCCCGGAATCCAGCACCGTCCTACCCATCAGCTTGTGCCACAGCAACGCCGACCAATAATCAGGACGCGGCTCCAGCGTATCTTCGTCCAGCAGCCCATAGTCACTGGCCGCCAGCGTATTGTGGGCCACCACCTGAACGCCTTTCTTCGCCAACCGGCCCAGCTGTTCCAGATACCGGAAACTGTCGATGAATGTCGACGCCCAGGGATTGCCGCCGCAGCCTGTCTCCCCCGTCTCCGTCAGCCACATCGGCTTGCCGGGTTCGAAACGGTCGCGCAGCGCGGCGTAGAAGGCCTCATCCCGCTCCGTTCCGGACAGCCACTCGTCCAACAGCGCCATGCCTGCTGTCTGCGTGCCGTTGCAGCGCTTGGACGCTCCGCCGTAATAGTGGTACGAGAAGACATCCAGCCCGGGACCCGCGGCTTTCAGTATGTCCTCGCTGCGCAGAATTGGAATTCCCGTGACAATCGCTTTCGATTCGCCCAACGATCCCGGGCCCAGAATCAACGTCCCCGGCAAATTCTTTCGGGCGAAGGGCAGGAAGAGCTTGAAATCTCGCCCGTACGCGGCAGCGTCGTAGCCCTTTGGCAAGCCGCCCAGGGATGCAAAGCTGGGCTCGTTGAAGAACTCGACGGCGGCCAGGCGGCCTCCCGCGGACTTGGTGAATTCGATCAGCTTCTGCGCCTCCACCGGCGTCCACGCGCCGCTCGCGTTGCGCGTGCCTTCGCTCACGGCGTAGCTCGTGACGATGCGCGTGTCCGTCGCCTTGGCGAAGTCGATCACTCCGCGCCATTGCTGCCGCGTCAGCACTCCGCCAAAGCCGGTGGGCGGGGCCGAAAGGGCCGGCTGGTCGGAATCCTGGAAGTACGTAGAATTGGCCCACGTGCCGCTCACCCGCACATAAGCGGGACCCAGCGCCGCCGCCAGTTTGCGCAATTTCGGATTCGCCAGGTCCACCGGCGGACGGTACCGGAATGCCGCCGGGTCCAGGCCCGGAATGGCAGGCGGCGAACCCGCCGGATGTCCCGTTTCCGTCATCTTGTACGGCGCCCAGAAACGTCCGCCGGTCACTTCGACCATTTCGATATTGAAGGATTGAAATCGCTCGTCGACGCTGCCGATGCGCCGCATGGTTTGCGGGGATACGGTCACCGGGTCGGCGCCGTAGCAGGCGGGCAAGAGCAGCGCTGCGGCAAGCACCGCGCCACACCAAAACTTGAGAGCGTCCCGCATCGATCTTCCCTCACATCCGGGCGTGCAGGCCATTATCTCCATTTCCCCTCCCCCCTATTGAAGCGCGAATCCCGCCGGGTGGCTTGCTCCCGGGGCGGCCAACCATTAAGATTCTTATATCCCGTTACCCGGAGGTTGGAATGTTCCGAAAAGCTCTGCTTACCGCTGTTGCCTTACTGTTGCCGGTGGTTGCGACCGCGCAGACGAAGCTCCTGCGCTACCCCACGTATTCCAAGGGCAAGATTGCCTTCAGCTATCTTGGCGATATCTGGACCGCCAATGAGAATGGCTCCGATGTGCACCGCATCACCGTCAATCGCGCGCGCGATCAGTACCCGCGCTTTTCGCCGGACGGCCAGTGGATCGCCTTCTCTTCCAGCCGCGACGGCAATTACGACGTCTACGTGGTGCCGGCCGCCGGCGGCGAGCCCAAGCAGCTTACCTTCAACAGCGCCAATGACGATGTAGTAGGCTGGTCGACCGATGGGAAGCGCGTAGTCTTCTCCTCCACGCGCGGCAACGGGGCCTTCCCCTCGGTGGCCACTCTCTGGGAGGTGCCGGTGGACGGCGGGATCGAACGGGCGCTGAACACGGATTGGGGCGCCTATGCCAGCTATTCGCCGGACGGCGCGAAACTGGCCTTCCAGCGCCACCCCAGCGTCTGGTCGCGCAAGCACTATCGCGGCTCCTATGCCGCGGACCTCTGGGTGGAAGAACTCTCCGCCAAGAAATTCACCAAACTCGGCGACGAGGCGTATCACGGCAACATGCTCTGGCCCATGTACGGCAATGGCGGCGAGATCTACTTCGTTTCCAACGAACTGGCGAACGAGCCCGTCAAGCCGGGCAGTCCCGAGGTGATGAAGAGCGTCAATAACATCTGGAAGATCTCGGATAAGGGCGGCAAACCCGCGCAGGTGACCCATCACACCGACGGCAATCTCTTCTACCCCAGCATTTCCGCCGACGGGAAGACCATCGTCTACGAGGACGATTTCGGCCTCTGGAAACTGGACGTCGCCTCCGGCAAGAGCACGGAAATCCGCCTCGAGATCAAGAGCGATTACACCGAGAACAAGACCGAGCTGACCACCATCAGCAACGAACTGGAAGGCTTTGGCCTTTCGCCCTCCAACAAGCGCGCCGCCGTCGCAGTGCATGGCGAGATCTTCACCATCGCCACGGATCGCGGCCAGATGCAGCGCGTCACTGAGACGCCGTGGAAAGAGCAGAGCCCCCACTGGTCGCCCGACGGAAAATGGATCGCCTACATTTCCGACCGCACCGGCCGCGAAGAAATTTACATATCGGACGAGCTCGGCAAGAACCTCAAAAAGCTCACCGACGCGGACTGCGACAAGGTGGCCATCGTGTGGGCCGCCGATTCGAAGTCGTTTCTATGGACCGGATCCGATCATAAGCTCCGGCGTCTGGAGATTGAATCGGGCAAAGAGGAGACCCTGGCATCGAGCCCCGGCGGCAATATCGGCGAGCCGCAATTCTCGCCCGACGGCAAGTGGGTTTCCTACTCCAAGCCGGACGATCTGCTGCGCACGCACGTCTTTCTGAAGGAACTGGCCACCGGACAGGAGCACATGGTGACGTCGGAAAAATTCCTGACGTCGCGCGGCGCCAAGTGGACCCCGGACGGCAAAAAACTCCTCGTCATCGGTGGACAAGGCGGCAGTTCGGGCATCGCATCCACGGGCGGACGCGGTTCCACCGGCTTGTATGCCATGTCGTTCACGCCGCTCGATAAGGATCCCAGCGACCGCGACATCAATACCGAAGCTCAGGCCGAGGCGGCGGATGCCACGGCTCCGGCCGGCGGACGCGGCGGTCGCGCTGGAGCAGGCGCGGTTCCGGCCAACGTACAGGTGAAGATCGACTGGACCGAGATGGAGCGCCGAGTGGTCCAACTGGCGCCGGCATCCGGCAATATCTCGATGGTCCTGCCCTCGCCGGACGGCCATACCTACCTCTTCCAGGCGGGCGGTGGTGGTGCGGCGGCAGCGGCGGGCGCCGCTCCAGGCATGTACACCATGAATGAGGATGGCAGCGCGATCACCCACCTGAACACCACGCCCACTGACGCCGCGGCGGGTCGTGGACGCGGCGGACGCGGCGGTGGCGGCGGCTTCGGCGGCGGCGCGGAACCCACTTGGGCGCGCGACGGCCGCAGCATCTACTTCATGCAGGGCGGCTCGCTCTACAACCTTTCGATCGGCGGCAATGGAGCGGCGGCGGCAAGTACCGCCACGGCCGCGGCTGCAACCGGGGGCAGGGGAGGACGCGGTGGCCGCGCCGCCGGTGGCGCTACAGCAGCCGCGCCCGCGGAGACGGGCACTGGACCCGCGCCGCGCCGCGTGGACGTTTCCGTCCGCCTGGAGATCGATATCCCGGCCGAACGGCGTCAGGTCTTCGAAGAGGCCTGGCGCGTCATGAAAAATCGCTTCTACGACGCCAAAATGCACGGCGCCGATTGGGCCGGCAACAAGGACAAGTACGAGTCCCTGCTGCCTTACATCGCCGATACCGAAGAACTGCACAACGTCATCATGGAAATGATCGGCGATATGAACGCTTCGCATACCGGCATTTCGGCCGGCGGCGTCATTCCCGGCCGCACCGCGCAGGACGAACGCGTGCAGACGCGCTATCCGGGCTTTGAAATGGAGCCCGATGCGTCCGGCTTCTACAAGGTCTCCTATATCTATCGCAAAGGTCCGGCCGATCACGATTACGTGAAACTCTCCGTGGGCGACTACATTCTGGGCGTCAACGATAAGGATATGAAGACCAGCGAGAACTATTGGAAGCTCTTCAATATTCTCCCGGGCCGCAAGTTCGATTTCCTGGTGAATTCCAAGCCTTCCGCCGACGGTGCATGGGTGGTTTCCCTGGATCCCCTCACCGCCGCGGCGCAGGCCGATTTGCGCTACGAGCGCTGGGTGGACGATCGCAAGAATATGGTGAGGACCCTTTCAGGCGGCGAGATCGGCTACCTGCATATCAAAGCGATGGACGCTCCCTCGCTTGCCAAATTCCAACTGGAACTGGCCGAGAACCAGGATAAAAAAGCCCTCATCATCGACGAGCGGTTCAATGGCGGTGGCGGCATCGATCAGGAACTGCTCGAAATCCTGAATCAGCGTGTGGCGTACCAGTCCACCCGCAATCGCGATTCGCTGGTGGTGAAGCGGCCCGCGCAGGCCTTCTTCGGACCCCTGGCGGTGCTGCAAAACGAACGCTCGGCCAGCGACGCCGAAATGTTCCCGGCCGGTATCCGCGATTTGAAACTCGGCAAAATCATCGGCGTGCCCACCATGGGCGCCGTCATCGGCACGGGCTCGTTCACGCTCATGGACGGCTCGGTGCTGCGCACTCCCGGCGCTGGTGTCTATACCGCTAGCGGCCAGAACATGGAGAACTACGGCGTGCCCCCCGACATTTGGGTCGACAATACGCCGGCCGACTTCCTCGCCGGACACGACCGCCAGATTGAGAAGGCCGTGGAAACTCTGAAGGGCCAGTTAAAGTAGACGCTCCGTCGAGCGGGCCACCACTTCGTTCCACCAGGCGCTGCGCGGGTCGACTACGTCGAAATGATCGGCGCCTTCCAGTTCCACCAGGCAACCGCCGCGCGCCTCGCAGTACGCGCGGCTGATCTCCACGGGAACCACCTCGTCGCGAGTTCCGTGAATCAGTACTCGCGGAACGTGCGACTCACGCACCGCCGGGTCGGCCGCCGCGTAGCGCTCCGGCGCTTCTTCGGGACCCCCACCCAGGAAGTCCCGCACCGCGCCGTCGCCCAGATTCCGCTCCCAGCCCAGCCGCAAACAGGCTACCGGACCCATGACCGCCACGCCCGCCAATTCCGGCATCTCCGCGGAGAGCCACAGCGCCAGATGGCCGCCCGCCGAATGGCCCGTCACCACCACCGGAGCCTCCGCACGCGCACAGGCGAAACGCGCCGCCGACAGCGCATCTTCCAACGTGCCCGGCCAGCCGCCGCCCGGTTGGCCAACCCGCCGGTACTCCACATTCGCCGTGTGAAAGCCGGCCTGCGTCAACGCCGCGCAGAAATTGCCGGCATGCTGCAGATCGAAGCGGCTGCGCCAGAAGCCGCCGTGAAAGTGAACCACCATCGGCCGTACGCCCGGCAGGCGCGACCACCGGAAGTCGACGAACTGATTGGCATCGTCGCCGTACGCCAGGCGTTCGTCGGCGTCCGGCGCCGGCAGCGTCAGAATATCGCGCCCCATTACTGCACGTGCAACATCACCACGCCGTGCGAAGGGACTTCCACCGTGTACTCATCGGCGGCCGTCAGATCGCTATGCGCCCACAGGTCGCGCACTTTGGGATTCTTCTTCGTGATCCCGACCTCGGACCATTTCACAGTGATCTTGGCCGCCGCCGCCCCGCGATTGAACAGGCCCACGGCCACGCCCTGCGCCAGTTGCCGCTTCCAGATTTCCTGGTCGCCATCCTGCCTGACGCGCACGCCCTGCCTGCCCAACTTGTCCTGATCGATCGCGATCACTTCGCGATTGCACAGAATCTGCTTGGTGGCGTCGGTCATCGCCCGCACATCGTTGCCGGCCAGCAGCGGCGCCGCCAGAATCGCCCACAGACTCATGTGGGTCCGATACTCGGTATCCGTCATGCCGCCATTGCCGATTTCCAGCATGTCAGGATCGTTCCAGTGGCCCGGACCGGCGTACTTCTCGCGGCCCACCTGCTGATCGAAGCCGAGGCTCGACATGGACTGCCACCGGTCGCTGATATCGCCGGTCGTGCGCCAGAGGTTGCCGCCCGCCGCCGCCCCCCATTCGCCCACATTCAGCCAGCCGTACTGGCAGAGGCTGAAGATGATCGGCCGCTTGGTGGCGCGCAACGCTAGAGCCATCTCCTGATAGGCCGGCGCCATCTCGTCGCGATGGTAGACCTGCGTCGCGCTGCACCAGTCGTACTTCAGATAGTCGATTCCCCAGTTGGCCCACGTGCGCGCGTCCTGCGCTTCGTGGCCGTAGCTGCCCTCGAACCCCGCGCAGGTCTTGCGGCCCGGACCCGAGTAAATGCCAATCTTCAGACCCTTGGAATGGACATAGTCGGCGAGCGCCTTCATGTCCGGGAATTTCTCGTTGGTCTGAATGTTGCCGTCCTTGTCGCGGCCCGCTTCCCAGGTGTCGTCGATATTCACGTAGATGTACCCGGCGTCGCGCATGCCGCTGGTCACCATGGCGTCGGCAATCTCGCGCACGCTTTTGTCGTCCACGCGGCCGGCGAACTTATTCCAACTGTTCCATCCCATGGGCGGTGTGAGCGCCAGGCCGTTGGGCTTGATCGCCTCAAACTTGGCAAACGGCTTATGAGTCGGCGTCCATTCGGGCGGCGGCGTGAACGTGGTGTTTTCGGAAGTCTTCTTTAGCGTCGTGGTCTGCGGCTGCCGCCCGTTTTGCGGCGGACGCGCCGAGGTCACCTTCAACTCTTCGCCCGTGATTTCGCCCTTAAAGGGATTCATGCGCGCGGCATCGTCAAACTCGAAATGCGTGTCGAACGTGATATTGTTACCGTCAATAACGCCATTGACGATATCGCGGCGATCGTTCGCCGCCACCAGGCCGGTGAATTTGTTGCCTTGCACCTTGAAGATGTAGGTGGTGACGCGTTTCTGTCCGTTCCGGCCGGTCTGTTCAAACTGCCAGGTGCCGTTCAAATCGACGGCGCTCGCAATCGTGGCGAGTAAAATTGCACTGAGGAGAGTCTTATACATGGCTTGGTACCGCTTACATAATAACTCCATGAAACTGCTACTGTGGCTGCTGGCGGCGGCGCCGGCCTGTGCCCAGCCTGTCTTCACCAACGTGTTCCCTGCCGAGGAATATCAGGCTAGGCGCGCCCGCGTCATGGAGCGGATCGGCGACGGCGCGGCCATCCTACAGGCCACCACCGAACGGCCCGGCGAACAGCCGCTGCGCCAGTCCAATCAGTTCTTCTACGTTTCCGGGGTGGTGGAATCGCGGGCCATTCTGGTGATCGATGGCAAGTCCAAAACCTCTACCCTGTTCCTGAATCCGCGCAATCCGGCCCGCGACCAGTCGGCCTACGGACCGGGTCTCTACTCCGGCCCCGACGCCGTGAAAGAGACCGGTATCGAGACGGTGGTGGATCGCGCCGCGTTCAAGGCAATGCTCGACGGCTTCGCTCAGGAGGGCCGGACGCTGTACACGAATTTCCGTCCCGAGGTGTTGGGCTGTGCTTCTTCCAGCGACCCGCAGGCCCTCGCGCGCGCTACCAAAGCCGATCCCTGGGACGGCCGAGCCTCGCGCGAAGAGGCCTTCATCGCGCACCTGAAAGAAGCCGCGCCGCGATCCGAGGTGAAGGACCTCGACCCGATCCTCGACAATCTCCGCGGCTCCAAGAGTCCGCGCGAAATCGCCATCCTCCGCGAGGCTACCCGCATCGCCGGACTCGGCATCATGGAAGCCATGCGCGACAGCCGTCCCGGCCTGTTCGAGTACGAATTGCAGGCCGATTCCGAATTCGTCTTCAAGAAGTACGGCGCTTACGGACCGTCATATTTTGCGCTGATCGCCACGGGCCCCAACACGTATTACACCCACTATCACAAGGACACCGCGCCTCTGCGCGATGGCGACCTTGTCCAGTTCGACTACGCGCCGGACTACAAATACTACTCCTCCGATGTCACGCGCGTCTTCCCGGCCAATGGCAAGTTCACCCCGTTCCAGCGCGAGTATTACACCATCTATCTGCGCCTGTATCAGGCGCTGATGACGTCGATCAAGGTTCACGTTGCGCCGCGCGACATTATCAAGGATGCCGTGGTGAAGATGGATGCCGTGATGGCGTCGTACCACTTCACCGAGCCGAAAATCAAAGCCGCCGCCGCGGCGCTGGTCGAGAGTTATCGGAACAGCCGCGCCAATTCGCTGGGCCACACCGTCGGCATGGAAGTACACGACGTCCGCAATCCCACGCAGACGCTGGAGCCCGGCCAGCTATTCACCATCGAGCCGCAGATGCGGATTGGCGACGACCACACCGGCATCCGGCTCGAGGACATGCTGCTCATCACGGAGACCGGCTACCAGAATCTCTCGGCCTTCGTGCCGATTGAGATTGCCGACATCGAAAAACTGATGGCCGGACACCACGGACTCAGCGAGGCCCACGCCACGTTGAAAGTGACGGGCCGATGAGGTTCGCCAACATGATCACCGCCGTGGACGCGCATGCCTGCGGCGAGCCGGGGCGCGTCATCACCGGCGGCGTGCTCGACGTCCCGGGCCGCACCATGTTCGAAAAGATGAAGCACCTGGAGTCGAAGGCCGACCACATCCGCCTCCGCATGCTCCGCGAACCGCGCGGCTATCCGGCCCTCTGCTGCAACGTCATCCTGCCGCCCACGCATCCCGAAGCCGATGCCGGCTACGTCATTATGGAGCAGGTGGAGTACCCGCCCATGTCGGGCACCAACACCATTTGCGTGGTGACGGTGCTCATCGAGACCGGCATGGTGGCGGCCGTTGAGCCGGTCACGCGCCTGAAGCTCGAAACCCCGGCGGGCCTCATCTCGGTGGATGCCGAGGTGCACAACGGCAAGGTCCGCCAGGTCAAGTTTCGCAACGTGCCCGCCTTCGCCGCATATCTCGATCGGCCGGTAGAAGTCGCGGGACTTGGTACCGTCACCGTGGACGTGGCATACGGCGGCATGTTCTACGTGATCGCCGACGCCGCGCCGTTTGGTCTGACGCTGGCGCCCGGTGATGCCCGCGAAATCGTCCGCATCGCGGAGTTGATCAAGACCGCCGCGCGCGAACAACTCCCGGTGGCGCATCCCGAGAATCCCGGGATTGCCGGGGTCAGCATCGCCGAACTCACCTGCGGACGGAAGAATGCGGTCGTGGTCTCCACCGCCGCCGGGAGCGGGGTCCTGGATCGATCGCCGTGCGGCACCGGCACGTGCGCCCGTATGGCCGTCCTGCACGCGAAGGGCAAGCTGCCGCTAAACGAAGATTTCGTCCACGAAGGGATCCTGGGCACGAAGTTTACCGGCCGCCTGGTGGAGGAGACGCGCGTCGGCCCCTACGCCGCCGTCGTACCGACGCTTTCCGGCCAGGCCTGGATTACGGGCTTCGCCCACTACGTGCTGGATCCCGAAGACCCGTTCCCGGAAGGCTTCACCGTCGGCGACATCTGGTAGGCAGCCTGCCTCCACAGCCGGCGAGCGCGAGGTTCGTTGCTGAAAGGCAATCGCTCGCTTAACGCTCGCGGCCCCGATCCGAGCCACGACCGTGAGGTTCGTTGCTGAAAGGCAATCGCTCGCGGCCCCGATCCGAGCCACGACCGTGAGAAGCTGTGAAGAAATCGAAATTCTGACAGGCGGACTAACACTCAATTTCGGCTCAATTCGAGTAATCCGTAGCGGGCGTGCTTTGTGGAGCAGAGTACTTGACGCAAGGTCCCTATGCACATTGCGCAAAAGCGATGCA